>NZ_QWKY01000020.1 GCF_003574035.1 Meiothermus hypogaeus
CCGGAGCGAGCGCTAAGGCCCTGGTCCGTTCGCGGTTCTTCTCCTACAGCCCCGTCACACCTTTCCACGCCGTCCGACACGGCGCTTTCCCTACTGCAGCCTAGTTGCCTAAATCCAGGACACACCCCGTCCTGGCTGCCCCACTGATGCTAGGAAAGATCCACAGGTATACTGAGGTATCTGGATAGTACATGGTTGGGCGTGCGGGAATTGAGGGAGGGAGTATGGGGGGCGCATCCGTAACTGAGCGGCTGGGTTCAACACCACAAGAGGAAATGCAGCACAGCAATGGCGGCCACGTCAAACTTTTTAGCGGCAACGCCAACCGCCCCCTGGCCGAGGCCGTCGCCAGGGCTCTGGGCATCCAGCTCGGGCAAGCCACCGTCGAGCGCTTCCCCGACGGCGAGGTGCGGGTGCGCCTTCTGGAGAGCATCCGCGGCGACGATGTGTACCTGATCCAGCCCACCGCCCCCCCGGTCAACGACAACCTCATGGAGCTGCTGGTGCTGGCCGACGCAGTGCGCCGTAGCAGCGCAGGGCGCATCAACGCGGTGATCCCCTATTTTGGCTATGCCCGCCAGGACAAACAAACCCAGGGCCGTGAGCCCATTACCGCCCGGCTGGTGGCCGGCTTGCTGGAACACGTGGGCATCCACCGGATCATTACCGTAGACCTGCACGCCCCCCAGATCCAGGGGTTTTTTTATCAACCCGTAGACGAACTCTCGGCGGTGCGCCTGTTTGCCGAGTACCTGGAAGAGCGGAATCTGACCGAGAATGCGGTAGTGGTCTCGCCCGACTCGGGGCGGGCCGAACAGGCCCGCCGGCTTTCCGAGCGGCTCGGCCTGCCCCTGGCCATCCTGGCCAAGCGCCGCACCGGCCCCCGCGAAACCCAGGTCAGCTATGTGATTGGGGACGTGGCCGGCAAACGCCCCCTGATTATTGATGACATTATCTCCACCGGCGGCACCATCCGGCGCGGGGTGGAGGCCCTGGTGGCCGCAGGTGCTGCTCCTGAAGTCGTGGTGATGGCCTCGCACGCAGTGCTGGTGGGCAACGCCCGCGAGAACCTGGCCCACCCGGCCATCCTCGAGGTCATCTTTACCGATACCATCGCCCTCAGCCCGGCGCTGGGCTATACCATCCTGCCCACCGCACCCCTCCTGGCCCAGGCCATCCGACGGGTGCATACCAACCAGTCGGTGAGTGTGCTCATTTAGGGGCCCCGGGTCATATCCAGCAGGCCCTGGCCCCTGGCCTCCACCGGCGCATCCCCCAACCCGCTGGACTCGGTCAAGTTGGCTAGCAGGGTGAGCTCGAGGGCCTCCGGGGTCAGGGGGGTGAACACGCTGGCCTGCCGCACGATGGCCGCCGCGCCCGCCACCAGAGGGGCCGCAAACGAAGTGCCGGTGAACTCGGCCTGGGTGTTGTTGGGGCGCAGGCTTCGTACCCGCTCGCCGGGGGCCACCAGGTCAATAAAGTCGCCGTTGTTGCTAAAGCTGCTGACTCGATAATCAGAACCAAACAGGCCCACCGCCCCCACGCTCAGCAGGCCCTTTAGCGGGGTCATGCGGCGCGCGGGGTCGCGGCTCACCGATAGCCCACGGTTCCCCCCAAAGGAGGCCGGGAAGTGGTGCAGCGTACCTTTTTTGCTGGTGCGAATAGCCCACTGGTTGCCGGCGGCCACCACCACCGGAATCCCGTTTACTCCGCGCTTCATCAGGGCATCCTTGAGCAGGATGTAGACGATCTCGCTGGGGGTGTCGCTGCCTAAGCTCAGGTTGAGGATGAGCTTCTGGTTCTTGTTCTGTTCGGCATAGGCCACCGCATAGCAGACGCCCCGGATGACCGCGGCCAGCGCACATTTGCCGTTTTTATCGCAGCTCTTGATGGGCAGGATCCCGGCAGCGGGGGCCACTCCGTAGGCAGCGTCGGCGGCCAGCACGGCCGCAGCCGTGCCGTGGCCCAGGCCATCCTGGTACTCGTCCTGGTTGGGGTTGGGGGTCTCGAGGTTGGTGAAGTCGGCCCCGGGGCGCAGGTTAAGGCTAGCCAGGCTGGCCACCCCGGTGTCCACTATGGCGATGGTGGTGCCGGCTCCGGTGAAGTTGCTGGACGGGTTGCGCCGGATGGCCTGCCGTGCATCGATGGGGCTGGTGCCCGGAGACGGGCTCTGGTCGGTGTCGTAGCCGGTGAGGGGGTCTATGCCCACAATGCCGTCCAGATCCACCACCAATCCCGCTGTGGCCGCCTCGAGACGCTCCAGCAAAGCCCCGATGGCCAGGGGTGCACCGGAGGCCTGGGCCACCTGGGCCAGCCGTCCGGCGCAGGGCCCGCTGGCCCCGCCCAGCGGCACCGAGGACTCCCCCTTGGCGCTGGGCACCAGGCGCAGACCAGCGCTGGCCATCTTCTGGCTCAGGCTGTCGTCGCTTACTTCAGGCCGAACAACCAGGAGGGCCTCGGTACCCACCCCCTCACCCAGTACCGTCAGGCTGCCGGTGGCGCGGTTTTCACCCTCGGTGACCTCGAGGGCCTGGGGGCCGCCCCAAAAGTCGCTGGGAACCCGAAAAACCACCGCGCTACCGGTCCCGAGGGCCTCGGTGCGGACCTCAGAAATGGTCTCCCCCGCCAGGCTCAGGCGCAGGCTCGAGCCGGCCCGCCAGGGCAGGTTCAATCGCACCTCCTCGCCCCAGGTAGCCCGCCGCGGGGTCGGGTAAACCGTGGCCGAGACCGGCTCCCCACCACTGCGCGAAAAGTCGCAAGCCGCCAGCGCCACCAACACAGCCCACACCACTATCCATCGCATCCTGAACCTCCAACCACAGGGTTTCCTCGAGCAAGTACGCGCTCTTAGGCATAAACTCATCGTGCACGACCTACCCTGAACGCTCCATGAACACCCTTAGCTGCTCGCGTTGTTGCTGGGCCAGATCGGAGTAACCCGCATTCTCCGAGACCGCAATGGCCTCCTGCCAGACCTCGAGGTCGCCCTCCAGTTCGGCCAGGTTGGAAAGAGCCAGGGCCAGCACATACGCCTCGCCGGCCTCCCGCGCGGCGGCCACGGCCCGCTGGTAGAAGGTTCGGGCCGCGTCGGTCTGCCCCAGGGTGTGCTGCACGGCCCCGGCGTTGTTGAGCGCCAGGGCCAGCTGCTTGAGGTTGCCCGATGCCAGGGCCACCTGCTCCGCCTGGAGAAAGCTTTGCAGGGCCTGCGCAAGGTTGCGCTTGCGCTCGTGCTCCTTGCCCAGGTTGATGAGGGCCTGGGCTTGCACCTGGGGGTTGTCTTGCGCGGCCTCCAGCACCTCGGCGAAGGCTTCGGCGGCATCCTGGCCCTGCCGGGCCCGCACGATGGCCAGGTTGCCCAAGGCACCCAGCCGGCGGCTTTCGTCCCCCAGCCCCAGCCACAGCGCCGCCGCCCGCCGGAAAGCCGCCGAGGCCTCGGCCAGCTGGCCCCGGGCCAGATAGATAAGGCCCAGGGTGTTGTGGGCCTCGGCGCGGGCTTCTATGCCGCCCGAGAGGGCTTTTTCGGCTGCCTGCTGCGCCTCGTCGGCACGGCCCGAGCGGTGAAACAGGGTGGCCTTCAAGGCCAGGTGCTCGGGCGTATCGGGCAAAAAGCGCATGACCTCGAGGGCCTCTCTGTAGAGCCCGGCCCGCTCCAGCGCCCGGGCCCGCAGCAGGCTCAGTTCGGGGTGCTGGGGCGCTTCGGCCAGTTCCTCGGCGGCCCGTCTGGGAAAGCCCCGCCGGATGAGCTCGGTGGCCCAGGCGGCATAGGCCTGCAGCAGGTGGGGCAGGTCGGCTTCTTCGATGAGGGCGCGGGCCCGCCGGAAAAACGGCAGGGCCTGCTGGGGCCTGAGCTGGCGGGCCAGCCCCAGGCTCAGGCGGGCCTCCTGGGCCGGGCGTTCGGCCACGAAGCGCAAGGCCGCCTCGCGCCCGTACACGGCTCCGTTCAGGTCAATCAGGCCCGCCGAGAGCAGTTCGTCGACTGCCTGGGCCATGGCAGTAGCACTCAGTCCCGCGGCGTTGCGGGCCAGGAGCAGGTCGGGGTTCTCCAGCAGGGCCAGGGCCATGTAGACCTGCCGGGCCTCCTCGCCCAGGGCCAGCAGGCGGGTCTCGAGGGCGGCCTCGAGCGGCTCACCCCGCAGCCAGGCCGCTACCAGGGCCGGAAGTCCTCCGGTGGCCTCGTAGGCCCCCGGAAAAGCGCTCAGCTCTCCCGGGCCCAGCGGTTTCAATTCCAGTAGCACCTCTACCCCAAAGGGGGGCTCGCCCTGGCCTGCCAGCAGCACCCGCCCGGGTGGGCGCAGGTTGCGCAGCCGAGTGAGCAGGCGCTGGCTTTCGGGGTCTATCTGCTCCCATCCGTCTACCATCAGGTTTTCGCCCAACGAAGCCAGTCGGCGCAAAAGGGTTTCTTCACCCCCTTGCACGGACTCCAGCAGGGGCTCGAGGGTGGCATAGGGCAGCCCCGAGCGGGCCGGCAGGTACAGCCAACCGGTACGAACCTCGAGCTCCCGCAACAAAGCGCTTTTGCCCAATCCAGCCCCACCCTTCACCCAGACCCAAGCACCCTCCGGGGTATTTAGCAGGCTTTGCAGTTCCTGCTCGCGCCCCACCAGGCCCGGCTGGGCCGGGTTGCGCGAAGGCGTGCTGCGCGAAAGGCTCAGGCCCAGCTCCCGCGCCTCCCGCTCGAGGGTTTCGGCCAGGGGGTGTGCCGCTGCTAACAACAGCCGGTGCAGCTTGGGCAGACCTTCGGGCTCGAGGGGCGGTGCACCCGCCACCCGGTAGGCCTGCTCGGCCTGGGCCGCAGCCTCGGCAAAGTCGGCTTGGGCGGCTGCCCGCTCGGCCAGCACCAGGTGGGCCAGGCGCACCTCCAGGGCCAGTCGCTCGCACACCTCCAAAACCCACTCCTCCAGCTCGGCCCCCAGGGCCTCCTTGAGCCCCTCGGCAAAAGGCCCCCGGTAAAGCCGCAAACCTTCCTCCCAGCGCCCGGAGCGCAGGGCATCCTGCAAGTCCAGGGCGTCGCAGTCCAGGTCTACCCAGGCCCGGCTCTCGTCGCCGTAGATGGCCCCCAGCTTGCGCAGTTTGCTCAAGGCTACCGCCAGCGAGTTCATGGGGTCGGCGGCCTCGGGCCAGAATAGCTCGGCCAGAAAGCGCCTCGGTTTGGGGCCTTCCAGGGCCAGGTAGGCCAGCAGCAACAAGGGCTTTTCCCGGCCAAAGTTGCTGCCCTCGAGCCGCAAGCCGCCCAGCGTGTACAGCATGACCTCAGTCTACCGGGGTTGCCCTGCGTTCATGGAGCGTTAAGGGGCGTTTCGTTAATCTTCGGGGGTGCTCGAGTATGGCACACTACAAGCAAGGCGCAAAGGGAGGTTACGAATGAAACAGGTATGGTTTGGTCTTTTGGGGTTGCTTTCGATGTTGCTCACAGCTTGTCCTGGTGGTGGCGGAGTTACCTGCGATCCCACCGGCACCGGCAACCTGGTGGTGAACGTGGCCGGCTTGCCTGGCGGGGTCGATGCTGCTGTTACGGTGAGTGGGCCGGGCGGCACCCAGGCCCTCACCGGCAGCCAGACTTTTACCGGAACAGCAGCAGGCCTCTACACCATTACGGCAGCCAAGGTGGCTCAGAGCGATCCGTTGATCCGCACTGCCTTCAGCGCCACCGTTAGCAGTAGCCCGGCTTGTGTCCGCAACGGCCAGAACGAGACCGTGACCGTCACCTACAGCCCCATTCCCACCAGCAACAAGCTCTGGATGGACAATGGCAACCCCCCCAGCGGGGCCTCGCCCGTGTTGGCCTTTGCCGCCTCGCTCTTGGGCAGCACCGCCACCCAGAGCCCCAGCGTGAGCGCCGGCACCATCAACATACGCGACCTGACCTTTGACAAAGACGGCAACCTCTGGGGCATCGGGGGCACCACCGCAGACCCCAACCTGGCCCGCTACCCTGCCGATGTGCTGGGCACTTCGGGCAGCAAAACCCTTGACCGCGGCATCAACATCACTGGCATTGGCTGCTTGCCCGGGCCTGCCCGGCTGGCCTTTGACGCAAACGGCAATCTCTGGGTGAGCGTGCCCTGCGCCAACAAGGTCGTGCGCATTAGCGCGGCCCAGCTTGGTGCTTCGGGTTCGGTCACGCCGGGGGTTGAAATCACCGGACTCAGTGGGCCTGAGGGCCTGGCCTTTGACAGTGCAGGCAACTTGTGGATTGCCAATGCAGGAGCAGACCGGGTAGTCAAGTTCAATGCCAGTCGCCTGAATGCCAGCACCAGCGGCGCCGACCTGACCATCCAGTCCCAGACCCCGAGCCCGGTCATCAACACCCTGGACACCAACCTCCTGGCTTTCGATGCTTCGGGGAACCTGTGGGTCATGGCTTTTGGCGGCAATGTGCTGTACCGCCTGACCAGCAGTGACCAGGGCGGCAGCGGCACCAAGACCCTCACCCCGGCCATTCAGGTCAGTGTGCCGGCATCGGCGGTGCTCGAGGGCATGGCTTTTGACGAGGGCGGCGGTCTATGGATCACCTACTCCGCTGGCAAGTTTGCCCGGCTTTCCTCCACGCAGCTCGGCACCAGCAGCACCTCGGGTAGCCCCACCACCCCCGAGCGGATCATTACCAGCAGCAGCATCGGCAGTGCGGGGGGCCTGGCCCTCTACCCTGCCCCGGCGGGCCTACCGCTTTACCACAAGCTACCCTAGCCCCTCGGTCAGTCCCTCAATCCCACCCCGGGGTGGGATTTTGCATTAAAGCGTTCATGGGTCGTTCAGGGGGGCCCACCTACCCTGGGGGCATCTAGGAGGGAGGTAAGCGATGAAACACACCTGGAAGCTGGCACTCCTCGGACTGGCCGTCGGACTTCTGGCTGCTTGCTCGCAGCCCAAGCCTCAAGAGGAAGAACCCGCGGTGGTGGTTCCCGATACCACCAAAGTACTGGACGCCGGGAGCCGGAATGCCCTGAGCGAGGTAAGCCCCGACGGTACGCTGCGCTTTGACCCGCGCAGCGGCGTGGAAAACCGGCTCAAGGCTGGCGATGTTGTGGTGAGCGAACCTGCACAGGCCATTCCCGATGGTCTTTTGCGCAAGGTGCGAGCCGTGCGGGTAGAAGGCGGCGCGGTGCTGGTGGAGACCGAACCGGCCAAAATTCAGGAGGCCATCCACCGGGGCAGCCTGAGTGTACGGCGCGAGCTCAAGCTCGAGGATCTGCGCAGCTCGGTCTCGCTACAGCAGGGGGTCTCGGTGCAGGGTTTTAGGCACACCCTGAATACCGACTTTGGCACCGGTGGCCGTATCCGCGCTACGGGCACCCTTGAGATCAACCCGGTTCTGGACTTCGACCTGGGCCTGCGTTGCGACGAGACCGTCCGGGTACCGTTGTTGGGTCGGATCTGTGCGGAATGGCCCGACCTCGAGGTGCTGGCCCGTGTGGGGGTGGAGCAAAGCGCCAACCTTCGCCTAACAGGCGAGTTGGCCTATACCTTCGAGCGGGAGTGGCCCATTGCAACCCACAACTTTGCCCCCCTGACTTTTTTCATCGGCCCGGTACCGGTGGTGCTCACACCTAAACTGACCATATTCCTCCGGGCCGACGGTGAGGTAACGGCGCGTTTTAACTTCGAAGTGCAGCAGTCGCTTACGCTCATAGCCGGCTTCGAGTACAACTCCGACCGGGGCTTCCGCGACCTTAGCGAACATCGAGCTACGCTCGAGCTGCAACCGCCCACCCTGGAAGGCCGCGTTCTTGCGCAGGCTACCGCTGGCGTGCGCTTCCAGGTTCTGCTCTATGGCGTGGTGGGGCCTTACGGCGAGCTGAGGGGTGGCCCTAAGTTCGAGGCCAGCTTGCAGGGGCTTAGTGGAGGCGTGCTGTGGCACCTCAGGGCCTGCCTTACCCTCTCGATAGGCATCACCTCGGTGGAAATCCTCGACCTGCGCTATAACAAGGATCTGCTGCAAGCCTGCTTGCCCATCAGCCAGCGTACCAACACCCCGCCCACCGTAAGCATCCAGAGCCCCACTGCGGGCAGCGAAATTTACCGAGGTGTAGCTGTTACGCTGCGGGGTCTGGTCTCCGATGTTGATGCTGCCCTGGGCCAGGGCGTAAGCTGCCGCTGGACCTCCAGCATCCCCAGCGACCCTAGCCCCACAGGTTGCGAGGCCAGCGCCACCTTCAGTACAACCGGCAGCCGTACCCTGACCCTTACCGCTACCGACACCGCCGGAGCCAGCCGCAGCGCTAGCGTGACCATCACCGTCCGCGAGCCGCCGGCCATTCTGGTCAGTATCAGCAGCCCAGCCGATGGCGCCACCCTGTATTTTGGCGAAAACACCAACCTCTCCGGCTCTGCCAGCGGCGGCACCGGCCCCTACACCTACACTTGGCGGGTGGCCTTCCCCACCAACGCAGCGGGCGAGGGCGGCACGGTCTATACCATCGGGAACGGGGCCAACCGCATCTGGCGGCCCAGCGATACCATTCCTGGCCTGAGCTGCTCGAACATGGGATATGCGAAGCTGACCCTCGAGGCCCGCGATGCCAACAGCCTGATGGGAAGCCGCTCCATCATTGTCTATCTCACCACTTTGTGCTAAAACGCAAAACCATCACAAAACCCTGCCGGGTGGGCAGGGTTTTTTTACGCGGGCCACCCAGGCGCCTTGTTCATGGGTCGTTCAACCCCTCCCCTCTACCCTTGGGGCAGCTTCGGGAGAACCTGAAGACCCGCAAGGAGGACCCTTATGAAGCACCTGTGGAAAGCAATCTTTGCCAGCTCGCTGCTCTTACTGGCGGCCTGTGGAAGCAACAAACCCGCAGGCACTCTGCAAATCCCGGTAGATACCAGCCTGGCCCCCGCACAAGCCACCCTCCCCGGCCCCGACGGCAGCCCGCGCCCGCTGGCGCGCATGGTGGGCGAGAGCGGTATTGCCATGGACTTTGTGCTGGGCGAGCTGGTGGTCAGCACCGATGACGAGTCCCGGCTCAATGCCTTCCTGGCCCGCTGGGGCGGTCGGGTAATCGGCCAGGTGGAAAAGGTGGGCGACGCCCCCAAAACCTACCAGGTGCAACTCGACCCCTCGGCGGCCCAGGTGGAGCGCATCCTGCAGCAGCTCAACCAGAACGTGCCCAACTTGAAGGGGCGTTTCAGCACCTCGAGCCCAGCCGCTGCCCAGTTGCTGGCGGTAGCGCTGGCCGAGGCCCACCAGGAAAAAATGACCGTTAGCCCCAACTTTGTACTCGCCTCCGGGGCCATCCCCAGCGGAAGCACCAGCGAAGCCCCCACCCCCAGCACCCCCGACATCCCTTATAGCCCCAACGCCTTCGAGTGGCCCTACATGAACCGGGGCAGCGCCCAGGACATTGGGGTGGGCGAGGCCTGGCGTTTGCTCGAGCGGGCCGGGCGTTTTGACAACAAGGTTCGCATCATGATTCTGGACGGTGGGTTCGCACCCAGCGGCGACTTCCCCGAGACCCGCCAGGTAGTGGGGAGCTGGAACGAACCCAACGCCCTGCAATGCTCGGGCGGCGGTTCCTGCCCCTGGCACGGCACCCACGTCACCACCTCGGCCATGGGCCGCCCCGACAATGCCTTTGGCGTGGCCGGCCCCGCCGGGCCGGTAGGGGAGCTCCTGGCGGTGCCTTTCCAGGGGGACTTTATCGGCATCATCACCACCCTCGAGCGCATCATCACCGCCACCCTTTTCGGCAATCCCAAAATTATCAACATGAGCTTTGGCTTCGAGCTCGATCTGGGCTGGGACGTCGCGGTTAGGGTGGCCTGCCTGGCGTTGTGCCCCGCGCCTAGCGAAATCATTGACGGCTTCACCACAGCGGTCGCGGCTACCGGCAAGCTCCTGTTTGCGTCTGCAGGGAATGCAGGCAAGGATGTGGACAACGGCGGCGGCATCGAAGGCTCTACCTTCATTCCCTGTGAGTCGCGCTCGGTGATTTGTGTGGGCGGCATGGCCCACGATGCCACGGCCCGTGACGCCGGCTCAAACTTTGGCAGCAAGCGCGACGACAACAGCGTGGACATTTATGGCCCTTACTGGCTCTGGGTCGGTTTCGACCCCGACAACCGGGCTAATCAGGCCCGCCTGCGGGCTGGCACCAGTTTTTCCTCTCCCTTTGTGGCGGGCGTGGCAGCATTGGTCTGGGCTGCGAACCCTTCCTTGAATGCCGGCCAGGTCTGGTCTATTTTGCGCGACACGGCCCATGTGGGCGGGGTGGGGGTACGGGGCCACGAGCGCCGGGTGAATGCCTTTGCGGCGGTTTCTCAGGCCCTCAATGTAGGCCCCAGCGGCCCCAGCATTACGCTGAGCGGCTCGGCCAACGCCAATCTCAACCGGGAATGGAGCGTTACCGCCAACGTGACCGATTTCGCAGGCAGCAACTGCCCGCCCATCTCTTGCCCGCTGACTTTTGAACCGACCCCGACACGGGTTGTGGGCAACACTGCCTTTTACCGGTTCAATACGGCAGGAAGCCGCACCATTCGGGTCAACACCCGCGACCTGCTGAACCGTGAGGGCAGTTCTACCCAGGCCGTAAACGTGGTCAACACCCCACCGGTAGTCTCGATCTCCCAACCCAGCAGCGGTGCCAGCTTCTTTGTGGGACAGACCGTGCAACTGCTGGGTTCGGCCACCGACCTGAACGAAGGCCCCGACCCTGGCCCCGGCCCGCTGACCTGCGTTTGGAGTGTCAGCCCCAGTAGCGCTGGTTTCCCACGCTCAGGCTGCAACACCACCGCAAGCTTCGCCACCACCGGCGCCCGCACCCTCACCCTGACCGCCACCGACCCCCAAGGGCTCAGCACAACCGCAAGCGTTAGCATCACCATCAACCCCGCCCCGGCCAACCTGCCACCCAACATTACGCTGGGCAACCTGTCCCCTGGCATCAATTACAACAACGATGGCTACACCTGGACCACCCCCCTGAGCGCTAGCGGCAGCGCCACCGACCCCGAGGGCAACACCCCCATCACCTACACCTGGCGGGCCACCTCCTACGCCCCAGGCGGGGGCACTTCCACGGTTTTCGCCAGCAATGTTGTGGTAAGCGGCCCCACCACCAGTAGCGGCAACCTGGCCTGGACACCCTCCAGCACCCCATCGCTATTTGCAGCCTGCTCGGTGACCAACGCCTACAACGGCCAGGTCGTGCGGCTAACCCTGACCGCTACCGACTCGCTGGGCAACTCGAGCACCCGCAGCCTGCCGGATATTAAGGTCTATCGTTGCACCCTTGATTAGCTTGATTAAGAACCTGATCCGGTCTTTCAGGAGGGCCCCCTAGGGGCCCTCTTTCTTCATAACTGATTTTACGCGGTGCTGAGTAAGGGCATAAAATAGGGCTTCCTGCGGTCACAGGAGGCCCGAGATGAATCCACCACAGCCGATGAAGAAAGCAGTCGAAGCGATGACGAAAGCAGCCGATACCCGCAGTTATTTCGGTATTGCAGAAGGCTGTAAATACGCCCACGACTGTATACATCGAGCCTTGGAGGTGGAGCTGGAGCGGTATTGCATGTGCTGCTTGACCTTGTTGAAGTTGTTGGGTGGCCTGAACAAAGGATATTTGATACTGGATGACCTGGTGATCGCTCGTTGGCAGCGTGGGCTGTTGAACCTGCCGAAGATCAAAGATAGTTCGAGCAATCAGTATGTGTGGGGTTTTGGACCAGATTGAACGCAAGGTGGGCAGTGGCAGCTTCAGCCCGCTCACAAGCATCCCCCACGAGATGCGCGGCCCTCCGGGGCAGAGCCACACCGACAGCGACCTGGCCCCCAGCACCAGCGTCATTTTCGACATCGTTCCCGTAGGGAGCACACGCGCCGGGCTCAAATAGAGGCCTCGAGCACACCAGGCCGGCACCGCTCAGGCGCACGGTGGCAAAATCTTCTTTCCTGCCGCCCTATCTCAAACCTTGACCACCCCAGCGTCTACCAGGTTCTGGACTTGCTCCGGCGTGTAGCCCAACACCTCCGTTAGTACGGCCCGCGTATGCTCTCCCAAGAGCGGCGGGTGGGCTTGAACCTGAGCAGGGGTGCGCGACAGGTGTGCCAACGGGGAGCCAACCAGGGGAATGGTGCCCAGGGTCGGGTGCGCAACCTCCAGGCGCATACCCCGGGCCTGGGCCTGGGGCTCGGCAAAGGCCTCGGCCAGGTTGTTGATGGGGGTGACCGGAACGCCGGCCTGGCTGAAGCGCTGCAGCCACTCCCGGCGAGGACGCTCGAGCAGAATGGCCTCGAGCCTGGGCAGTAGCTCGGCGCGATGGGTCACCCGGCCTGCGTTGGTCTGAAAGCGCTCATCGTCCCATAGCTCGGGATGCTCGATGGCCTCGCAGACCCGGCGGTACTGCTCGTCGTTGCCCACGGTCAGCATGAACCAGCCATCCGAGGCGGAAAAAGCGCCGTAGGGGACAATCTGGGGGTGGGCGTTGCCCAGCCGCTCGGGTAACTGCTGGGTCACCAGGTAACTCTGGGCCAGGTTAACCATGGCCGCCAGCCCCACATCAAAAAGCGCCAGATCAATATGCTGACCCAACCCGCTTCGGGCCCGCTCCTGGAGGGCCGCCAGCACCGCAATGGCCCCATTCATCCCGGTCATCAGGTCTATCCAGGCCACCGGAACCCGCATGGGCGGGCCTTCCGGTTCCCCCGTCACCGACATAATGCCGCAAAGCCCCTGCACCGCCACGTCGTAGCCGGGTTCCTGTGCGCGGGGGCCGGTCTGGCCGTAGCCGGTGATGGAGAGGTATATAAGCCCTGGGTTCAGCCGGGAGAGGCTGGCATAGTCCAGGCCATAGCGGGCCAGGTCGCCGGTTTTGTAGTTCTCCACCAGCACATCGGCCTGCCTGGCCAGCGCCTGTACAATCTGCTGGCCCTGGGGGTCTTTGAGGTTCACCACCACGCTCTTCTTGCCCCGGTTGCAGGAGAGGAAGTAGGCGCTTTCGCCCTCAGGTGCAACCTCCCATCTCGGCAAGGCAGTTTCTAAGGAGAATTTCCCTTTCTCCAGCGAACTGCTGACCCCTGACCCCCCTCCCCTGATAAAGGGGGGGCCCCAACTGCGGGTGTCGTCGCCCCTGGGGGGCTCGATTTTCCAAACCTCTGCGCCCAGGTCGGCCAGCATCTGGGTACAGTAAGGGCCCGCCAGAATACGGGAAAGGTCGAGCACTTTGAGACCGTCCAGTGCACCCATGGTCAAAATACTAAGGCTTTTGCAGGTACAATCGGGCCCATGAAGGTACTGATTACAGGCGGAGCAGGGTACATCGGCAGCACCATCGCCAACGCGCTAGAGGACACCGGCCATGTGCCAGTACTGCTGGACTCGCTGGTAACAGGCCCCCGGGCCTTTACCGAGGGCAAAATTTTCTACCAGGGCGACATCGCCGACAAAGCCTTGCTGGAGCGCATCTTTCTGGAGCACCCCGACATTCACAGCACCATCCACTGCGCTGCGCTCATTGTGGTGCCGGAGTCGGTGCAGGAGCCCTACCTCTATTACCGCGAGAACGTCTGCAAAAGCCTGGAACTGTTCAAAAACCTGGAGCAACTCGGCTACCCCCGGGTGGTGTTCAGTTCCTCAGCTTCCATCTACGACGCCGTGCCGGGGTTCAAGGTCACCGAGACCTCGCCGCTCAAACCCAGCTCACCCTACGCCCGCACCAAGTACATGATGGAAATGGTGCTGGAAGACCTGTCCAGGGCCAGCCGCCTGCGCGGCATTGCCCTGCGTTACTTCAACCCCATCGGGGCCGACCCCAAACTGCGCTCGGGCATCCACGTGCGCGAACCCAGCCACGTGCTGGGCAAGATGGTAGACGTGGCCCTGGGCAAGCTTCCCGAGTTCACCATCACCGGCGTGGATTGGCCCACCCGCGACGGCTCGGGCATTCGTGACTATATCCACGTGTGGGACCTGGCCATGGCCCACGTGAAGGCGGTAGAGCAGTTCGACGCTGTCATACAAAAAACCGGCAGCCCCTACGTGGTGATAAACCTGGGCACCGGCAACGGGGTCACGGTGAAAGAACTGGTCGCGGCCTTTGAGCGCGTGTACGGAAAGCCAATTCCCAAGCGCGAAGCCCCGCCCCGCCCCGGGGATGTGGCCGGGGCCTATGCCAACGCCGACCGGGCTTTGGAGCTTCTGGGCTGGAGGGCCGAGCACTCGATTGATGAGGGCATCGCCAGCGCCCTGGCCTGGGGCCAGAAGCGAAAGGCAATTCTGGGGTACGCCTGAAGCTTACAATCAGCCTGTGCAGGCCCTCCCCCACCCCCACATCCCCCTGCAAGCCTCGGAGGGTTCGGTGCTGCGGGCCAGGGCCATGCAGGCCTACCTGCTGGACTTGCGGGCGGTGCTAACACGCTACGCCGAGGTGCCCCCGGTGCACCTGATGGTGCTGGATGAGAGCGACTGGAAAGCCCGGGTCAAGCATCCCTATGGCTTTCCCTTCCAGCGCACCAGCCTGCGGGAGGGGCTGTATTTATTTTTGCCTGCCCGCTACCCCGAACGCCTGTTGTGGCGGCTGCGCGAGACGCTGGTGCCGGCCATCAAGAGGGCCGGCAAGCCCCCCGGCCAGCCCAGCGACTTTCTGGACCTCAACCTGGGGCACGAATACGCACATGCGGTGGCCGTGGCCTGGAAGCTGCGCACCCGGGTTCGCTGGGTAGACGAGTTTCTGGCCAACTACCTTTATCTGCTGGCGCTCCAGCAGGCCCTACCGGAACTCTACCCCCAGGCCAAGCAGTGGGGCCTGCTGCTGGCCCACCTCACGCCCAGCCAGCCCAGCCTGGGTAGCTACGAGACCAGGCCCAAAAGCCTTTCCGACCAGCTGTGGTTCCAGGGGCAGTTCACCCTCGAGGCCACACGACTGGTGGAGGAAAAGAAGGACATGCTCCTAAAAGGCCTGCTACAAGCGGCTCCTCTTAAGAAATCTACGGTACACAAGCTGTTGGTCGGCCTCGAGCCGCACCTGCGCAACTGGTTTGCCAGCTTTTCCCCCCAGCGAAAGCCCTCTTCTGCGACAACCCCGCAGGGGCTTCGCTGGGAAGAACTGGAAGGATCGTGACCGAAAGCCCCAATACTCGCCCGGGGCCCTGCGATTCGGACTTACCTGGGCGGGGCCACATCCCCGGGCTTTCCGTCCGAGACCAGCTTGCGCACCCAGTCGGCAAAGCTCACATCGCCTACCTTGGTGCTGTAGAACTCGGGCCGCCCGATGATGCAGTGCTGGCTGCCGGGGGCCAGGTAGCTATAGAAGTTGGGGGCCGACTGCTTGATGGCCGCGAGGTTCGAAAGGGCACCCTGCACCCACTGCTGGGCAATTTCCGGCGTGGGGCGCGGCTGGCCCAGGATCAGGCTATAGAAGAAAATCTGAACCTCGTCCAGCAGGGTGCTGTACTGGGCAAAACTGCGGCTGGGGTAGGCCCTGGCAAAGACCTGGTACAGGTCGTTGGAGCCAAGCCGGCTGGGCTCGAGGCCCCCTATCCAGCTCGGTAGGGCCCCCTGGATGCCCCAGGCTGCCGAGGCAATCGGGAAAAAGGACGCGGGGGCCACCCCCAGCGCTGCATCCCCCAACTGCACCACATTGGCGTTGGGATAGCGGCGCATGAAATAGGGCGCCCACATAATGGAGCCATACCCCCCCGCACTACAGCCCGTAACCATCACGTTCTGGGGGTTGGGAATGTTGTTAAAAACCCACAGCACAGCCTGCCGGGCATTGACCGCGCCTTTGTGCTGAATGCTCAGGTCGCCATAGCGAGCGGTGTTGTTACCCCAGTGCAGATCGGCGGTGCAGTAGGGCACAAACACATGGGTCCAGTCGCGGAAGGGGTTTTCGGGGTTGTTGCGGTTGAAAACCCCCTGCCCTGCTTGCAAATCCTGGATTTGCAGGCGGGTGGTATAGAGGCGCGACTGGGGGTTGCAGGTTGCAGCATCCCAGCAAGCCCCGCCTCCCTGAAAATTGACGATCACTTTATCGGCGGCCCCAGGCGCCACATAAAAACGCCAGGGCGAGCCATCCGAGCAGACCGCCGCAGCCCCAGGGCGAATCTCCTGCCAGCCTGCAGGGGCCTGAACCGAACCCTGCGCCAGAGCAAACCCAAACAACAAAGCTAACACTACCGACCAGCGCTGCATCTTGCCTCCTTTGGAATGCCAGCCTAACACAAAATGAGCATCAAAATTAAGGCCATGCCAGAAAGGTTCTGATATACTGCCAGCGGAGGTTACGTATGCGTAAACTGATTGTTCTCGTGCTGGTCGCAATCTTGAGCGGGGCCTTCGCCCAGGGGCGGTTGTTTGGCGAGATTGCCAGCGGCAACATGAGCTTGGTGCCTGGGTTTAGCCTGAACGTTCAGGCCCGCATGGGTGCCGAGAATGTGATTGGTCCGCTGGCGCTGCGGGGCGGCTTTGGGCTTACTACCGGTGGCGGAACCGTGTTTGCCATCGGGGCCGATGTGATTTACTTCCTGCGCTCGAGCGGCAGTCTCGACTTCTACTTTGGGGGCGGTCTGGGCCTGGTGGCCGGCGGCAGCACGCTGTTCAGCATCAACGGCAATGCCGGGCTGGAAATTCCCGTGACCCGCGATTTCAATTTCTTCGTGGAGCTACAACCCGCGCTTCGCTTTTCTGGCGGCGCAAGCGATTTTGTCCTGGGAATCGAATTTGGGCCCAGGCTCTACTTCCGCTAAGCACGCTTTACTGCTTTGACCAGGGGTACCCACATCCCTGGTTTTTTTATACCAGATTCGGTTGATTCCTTACCGAGTGGTAAGGAATCAACAGGGCCGAAGTTATCCGCCTAGCGGAGGGCGATACCGCCCCTTGGAAGCGAGACGTTTTTTTGCCGAACGTAGGGAGGGGTGTGCTCTAGGATTCAAAAAGACAACCTATGGGGTTTTTTGGTTTTGTAAACAGTCTTTTTGAATCCGGTATTATTCGTACCGGAGGGCCTCAATCGGATCGAGTGCAGCAGCCCGCGCAGCAGGCCATACCCCAAAAAACAAGCCCACCAGGGCGCTCACCGCCAGAGCCAGAAAAACCGTGGTAGGGCTCAGAATGTACACCTTGAAGAAAGGCACCGTGGCGGTTATAAGCAAGAGCAGCCCTGCGGCCAGAACTACCCCCAGCAGACCCCCCACGAGCGTCAGTACCACTGCCTCAATCAAGAACTGCTGGCGTATCTGTCCCGAGGTGGCCCCCAGGGCTTTTCGCAGGCCAATTTCACGGGTGCGCTCGGTCACCGAAACCAGCATGATGTTCATGATGCCAATACCCCCTACCAGGAGCGATAAGCCTGCAATGGCTCCCAGCAGCGCTTGCAAGATGAGGGTAACCGAACGCAGGGTGCCCTGGAAGCTTTCGGTGGACTGCACCTGGTACTTGCCCTTGCCGTAGCGGCTCTCAAAGATGCGCTGCACCTGCCGCGTGACCTGCTGGGCGTCGGCTCCTTTCTTGAGGGGCAGAATAACAAACGCATACTCGCCCCGCCGTGCAGTGGGGGAGGTATTCCAGATGAGCTGGATGGGGGTATAGACGGTTGCGCTCGAGCCAAACCCCCCAAAAATACCACTGGGAGGCTCCAGAACCCCCACCACCGTAAGGTCGATGCGGGCCCCGCCGGGGTAGTACAGGCGGGCCACCTGACCCACCGCTTCGCGGCCTGGAAAAAGATCTTTGGCAGCCCGGTCGGAGAGTACCGCCACCGCCAGGCCGCCCCGGGCCTCGAGGTCGGTAAAATAGCGCCCTCTGGCGATTTTGTTGGTGGGATCGAGTTTTGGCAAATCTCCCGGGGTACCTTGCAGTTGCATGGAGCGTCGCTCTCCGGGCTTGCTTTCGTACTGAATGCTGGTAAAGAGTTGGGGAATCACCGTGACGGGCAGCGCCTGCAGGGCCTGTAGGTCTTCCTCGCGGATGGGAGCAGAGCTAAAGTCCTGACCCTCGTTGAAGTTGGGCTGCACGAAGATCGAGCGACCAGCCACCGCTTCCAGATCCTGGGTAATGCCTGCGGTGGCCATCTGGCCCAGCGAGATCATGGCCGTGACCGCAAACACCCCAATCACAATGCCCAGCAAGGCCAGAAAGCTGCGGAGCTTGTTGCCCCACAGCGACTCAAAGGCCATGCGGAAGTTCTCCAGAGGGTTCATGCCCATTGGGGCTGTGTTCGCCGCAGACGTAGCCCGTTGAGCCGGGTTCATGCCATCCCCCCATCGGCCACCTTGCCATCACGCAGGCGCACGATGCGCTTGGCCCGGGCCCCCACATCGGGTTCATGGGTGACCATCACGATAGTCTTGCCCTGGCGGTGCAGGGCGTCGAACAGCTCCATAATTTCATCTGAGGATTTGGAGTCGAGGTTGCCGGTCGGTTCATCGGCCAGGAGTAAGTCGGGTTCCTGCACCAATGCCCGGGCAATGGCCACCCGCTGTTTTTGCCCACCTGAAAGCTCGGAGGGCAGGTGGTCGAGGCGGTCGCCCAAACCCACCGACTCCAGGGCCTTCCTGGCTCGTTTGAGCCGTTCGGCAGCAGGCAGCCCCCGGTAGACCAGGGGCAGGGCCACATTATGCAAGGCAGTGAGGCGCGGCAAGAGGAAAAACGCCTGAAACACAAAACCCACCCGCTGGTTGCGGATGCGTGCAAGTTGCGCTTCGCCCAGACCCCGCACCGGCTCGCCCCCCAAGCTGTACTGGCCCTCGGTGGGCGAATCGAGCAAGCCGATGATGTGCATCAGGGTGGACTTACCGGAGCCCGAAGGACCCATCAGGGCCACATATTCACCCGGGTAAATGACCAGGTCTACACCCGAGAGCGCATGCACCTCCACCGTGCGGGTGCTCGAGCCCGAGCGATAGACCTTGGTCACCCCGCGCATCTCTACCACCGGGGTCATGGACGAGCCTCCGGGCCACTCAAGCGGTAGCTGACCCTGGCCCCCTCCTTGAGGGCTTCGGGGGGTAGCGAGACCAGGATGCTTTGGTCGGGAATACCTTCTACGGCGGCCTGGGTGAGGTTACGGGCGATTACCGTAACCGCTTGCTTACGCACCGTGCGGGTGGCCGAATCCACCACCCACAGGTAGGTTTGGCCCCCTTCTTCCACCAGGGTTTCCAGGGGCACCTTGAGCGCACTGGGCAAGCGCAGGGTGGTGATGCGGGCGGTGGCGGTCAGGCCAGGCCGGGCCAGCGACTCGGCCTTCTCGTCGAGAAAACGAATAAACACCGGCAGCACCGCACTCCCTCCGGTTCCGGCCACCTCGGCCTGCACCCCCAGGCGATCCACCTTGCCCACCAGGGGCTGGCCGGGCGCGGCGTCGAGTTCGAGGCGCACCGGTTGGCCTGGTCGCACCCAGGGGACATCGGCCTCGGACAGGCGGGCCTGTACCCGCAGACTTCCGGCTTCCACCAGGCGAATCGAGGGCGCACCCAGGGCAGCGCCAGCGCTCTGGGCGGTGGTCTCGACCCCCACCAGGTAGCCCACGCTCGAGAGGGTGCCACGCACCGGCGCCCGCAAGCTGGACTGGGCGATAGTGCGCTCCAGCGTAGCCAGTTCGGTCTGACGGGTTTGAAGCTGGGCCTGGAGGTCGCGCTGGGTACTGGTGCGGGCCTGGCCCAGGCTGGCGAGCTGGGCCTCGAGGTCGGCCACCTGGCGCTCCAGGCGTTCCACCTCGCTACGGGCCACCCCGCCCACCCGCAGGAGTTCGACAGAGACGCGCAGATTACGCCTGACCTCGAGCAGCTGGTTTTGCAGGCGGGTGCGGTTGCTCTGGTAGTCGGCCTCGGCGGCCTGGGCGCGGGACTGCAAGGCCCGGAGCGCCTCTCGTATCGAGCGCAGTTGGGCCTGTTCGCCCGTGGTCTCGAGCACTGCCAGCACCTGCCCCGCCTCCACGGTTTGCCCCTCCTTGACCCGCACCTCGGCTACCCGCCCCGGCCGAGAAAAGGTGAGGGTGTAAACCCGCGCCTCCACCACGCCGGTCGCCCGCACTTCCCGTACAAACTCGCCCCGTTCGGCTTGCGCCACCGTGACCGCCAGGCCCTGCTCGGCCCTGGGGCGCAGCAGCCCAAAAAGGGTCAGGCCCAGCGAGAGGGCCACCAGCCCGATCCAAATCCAGCGTTTCATGCGCATTGCCTCCAGTAAGTTGATACGGGCCACCCCCCAATGAAACCGGACAGAGCCCTAACGCGAACCCAGAATGCCCCAAAGCGTAAAGGCCAGCGAAACCACCGCCACGCCCAAAGTGGCCAGCAGGGCCCGGCTGGGCGCCAGCACCCTGAGGCCCGACCAGATAATCCAGAGCGACCAGAGGGAGCCCACTATCCCCAGCCCTTGCAGCACGCGGGTTCCGCTGGCCGCCCCGACGACCTGCTGGTACTCGCGCTGCCAGGCCCGCAGAGCCTCGGGGTCGGTGGCCGGCGGCAGGGGGGGCAGATCGCCGGTGATGGGAAACAAGGCCCCTAGGGGAACCAGCACCAGCCCCACCAGCAAAGCCGGTACCGAGGCCCAACCATAGACCTCCCAGGCCCGGCTTTCCGGCCCGGCCAGCAGGCGAATAATCAGCCCCCCTATCCCCCACAGCAGCATGCCAAATATCACCCCACCCAAAAGCGCAAACACCAGTTGCACGGGTAATCCCCCCGGCAGAAAACTGGGCAAGAGTCGAACCAGCAACACCTGCCCCAGCGAGGCCGCCACTGTACTGGCCACGACGATAAAAAATGGAGCCACCAGGTTGGGTTTGCGCTCAGAGAGCGCTCGGAAAAAGTTAGTGGGCTGTAGCAGCACCTCGAGCATTTCCCTTCACTCCCCCTTAGTGTGCCCTAGCGAAGCCCAAAACAACAGGGCTACTCGAGCAAACCCTTAGCCAACCCAAGGACTGCTAAGGCGACAAAGCCCATTCCCAGCCAGCGAGCTGTTGGGCTATAGGTTGCGGTCCACAAGCGGTAGCCTGCGTAGACCAACCAGGCAAACACCACCCCAAACACAATAATCTCCACGGTTCCGAATTGCGCACCAGGCATTTCAGGCCTCCACTTCCTGCCACAAACGGCTGGCGACGAAAAAGAACAGCGCGGTCAGCACCGACAAAATCACAAAGGCCTCGCTCGGCAGGCCCGGAAAGTTTTCCCATTCCATCCGCACCGCCGGGTTCTGCTCAACACCGGGCGCTGGGAGTTTCCAGGCAGGCAACCACCTGTAAAACTGGCTACCCCAAAGCCGAGCGCTCCATTCCAATACCTGCCCCAGACCAATCACACCGATGATCAAGGCGATCAGGGTGGCCTTACCGGGGATGTAAGCCGCCACCCAGAGGCCCAGGAAAAGTGCTGGAACCACCAGGGCCAGACCGCCCAGCAGATAGAGCCAGATCCCAGCCCCCAGGCCAATGGGCAGGCTGACCCCGACCTGGCCCAGCCAGAAAGTCTGCACCAGCCACAAGCCGCCGTTGAAGAGGGTTAGAACCCCCACGCCCATCAGGGTTCGGGCAGCCAGGTATAGCCAACCAGGTTGAGGTGAGCCCAGGAGCAACGACCAGCGCCCGGCGCGGTATTCCCGCCCGAAGTCCATAATCAGAGCAGCCAGGTAGGCTATGCTTCCCCCCACCGCAACAAACGCGGTGACTGCAAACACCATTGCCGCCGACTCGAGCTTGTAGCCGTTCCACTCGAAAGTTTGTCGGGCCATAAAGAACCATCCCGCCACAACCAGTAAAAGCCCCAGCCCGAATACGCCGAACTTGCGAAGCTCGAGCCAGAGCAGCGTCCTGAATGCGTTCATCATTATCTACCCCTCCACTCTCAGGCCAGTACCTCGATAAAAGCATCCTTCACGCTCTGCCCCTTGGCCCGCAGATCCTCGGCCTTAGCGTCGAGGGCCAGCCGACCTTCTTTCAAAAGCAGTACCCGTTCAAAAATCCCCTCGGCCTCGCTTACTTCGTGGGTAGAGAGCACCAGGCAGGCCTCCTCGCGCCACTCCCGCACCAGGCTCTTGAGGATGCGGTCACGCGAAATTACGTCAATCCCCGAAAGGGGTTCGTCCAGCAAAAATAAGCGGGCCTCGCGCGAGAGTACCATGGCCAAGCGCAGCCGCGCCCGCTGCCCCCGCGACATCGAGCGATAGCCCTGCTGGGGCACTTCTAAAAAAGCCAGCAGTTCGCGGTAGCGGCCTGGGTTGAAGTCCGGGTACAGGCCCGCCATCAAGCGCTCGGCATCGCGGGGGGTCATCCAGGCATACAGGTTGTCGGCATCGGACAAATAGGCAATCTGGCCCCGGCTCTCGCGGGGGCTTTGGCCCAGCACCTCCACCGAGCCTGTGGTGGGGAAAAGCATCCCGGCCAGCAGTTTGAGGGTGGTGGTCTTGCCCGAGCCGTTCAGGCCCAAAAGCCCCACCGCCTGCCCTGGGTAGAGCTCGAGGCTAAGTTCGTGCACCCCCTCGGTTTTGCTGTAGCGCTTGGTCACGCCATTAAGCTTTGCCAGCATCACGGGGCCTCCTTTGCACCGTTGGGGGCCAGGCTTCTAAGAGCTTTTTGGGCATCTTCCAGGCCCAGACCCAGGCTTTGTACTTCGGACCAGAAGCGCAGGGCGGCTTCCTGCAGGATGCGCAGCCGGATGCCCTCCACATTGACATCCTCGCGCACAAACGTTCCCAAGCCCCGCCGGGTCTCGGTCACCCGGGCCATTTCAAGCTGGCTGTAGGCGTGGATCACTGTGTTGGGGTTCACCTTCAAAGAGGCCGCCAGCTCCCGCGCCGAAGGCAGTTTATCCCCGGGTTTCATCTGACCGCTGGCCAGCATCCGCTCCACCCCCCGCACAATCTGGGCATAAATCGGCCCGGCTTCTACGTCTAAGCTCCACAATCGAGCCACCTCCTTAGTGCACTAGCTATATAATACAGTAATTCATTACAGGCAGATTGTCAAACGCATCCATTTTTGCAGGGGCTAGCGCTGGGGCTCGAGGGTCTGGCGTGTTCTGAAGCCGGTCTCTCCCATCCGCATGGGCAGGTACTGCCCTGAGGCCCACTTTTGCAAGAGGTTATCGTAGGCCGGCGAGAGCAACCCCCCCGACTGGCCCATCGGGATGATAAAAAGGGAGCGCTCGAGGTCGGCAAAGTCCAGGATGTGGCGGTAGCTGCTCCCCACGGTCATGCGGAAGTTGGCGGGGTCGTAGGAAGCGCGGTTCAAGGTGTAGCGGTCGCCGCCGTGGGGCACGGCCCGGTCGGACAAGCGGTTGAGCGGCGATACATTGGTCAGAATGGCATGGGGAAAGGTGGCCCGGTGAACCTCGCCCCAGCGCGGGGGGTTGTTGCCAAAGCGATCCAGGGCCTTATCCAGGGCAAGGGCGGCGTAATCCAGGCAGGTCTGGGTATCGGCGGTCTGACAGGCAGGGTCACCCTGGCGCATGGCAGCCAGCAAATACCTGGGTTGTTCCCAGAAATCCTGCCCCACCTCTTTGCTGGGCAGCCGGGAAAGCTCGGTGTACCAGGTCTGAAAGACGGTGGGCTCTACTTGCTCGGCCCGCATCACCCCATCCCAGGCCAGCAAGCGGGCCTTCCACTGTCGGGCATTTTCCGAGAGCGGGTTGAGCACTTCCAAAACAGGCTTGAACTCGCGGAACAACAAACTGGTAATATCCTGCTGCATCGAAACCATGTCATCAATGGAGAGTTTGTCTTTGGCCAGAATAAGCTCCCGGATGCGCTGGGCACGGTAGGGCTCCTCCCACTCGAGCGAGATGGTGTGGGGGTAGCCTGGCGCGGTTACCTTGTTGTTCGCGGTTACGATAAAACCTTCTTTGGGATTATAGACCTGGGGCCACTGGTCTTGCGGCAGGTAGCCCTGCCAGTCCCAGTTGCCATCACCCGGTACGGGCATGAGGCCCGAATGACCGGGCTTGCGGATGGGAAAGCGGGCCGGGGCCATATAGCCGATGTTGCCGTCTACATCAGCATAGACAAAGTTCTGACTCGGGGCGTTGTACAAAGCCAGCGCAGCTTTGAACTGTTCCCAGTTTTGTGCCCGGGCGATACCCAAAAAGGCTTCCATGGTGCGGTCGGTGTCATCCAGGCTGGTCCAGCGCAGCGACAACGGCCTTGCACCCGGGTTATTCACCACATCGTTGATGACCGGCCCATAGCGGCTTTCCCGCACCTGCAGGGTCACGTCGGGTTCACCCTTGACTTTGATTACCTCGGTGCGGATACGCCAGGGCTCCACCTGTCCCTTGTAACGGTAGCCCCCCGCTACCTCTTCCATAATGTAAAGATCCTGCACATCGGCGCCCACGGTGGTAACACCCCAGCCGATACGCTCGTTGCGGCCAATCACCACTGCCGGAAGGCCCGGAAAACTGGTGCCGATGGCCTTGTAGGTGGGGGCTTCCATATGCACCAGATACCACACCGAGGGCGCTCCCAACCCCAGGTGCGGGTCGTTGGCCAGCAAGGGTTTGCCACTCACGGTACGCGAAGGGCCAATCACCCAGTTGTTGGAGGCCCGGGCCATCTGCTCGCCCGGCAGGTGCAGGGCCTGGGGCAGCCGGGCGGCCAGGGTGAGCAAAGAGCGGGCCGACTCACCATCGGGCCTGGTCGGTGGGGGTAGTTGCAGGTCCTCGGCCTGTAGCGCCGTAGGGGCATCGGTTGGATAGGGCGGTTTGAGGCGGCTCATACGCTCGGGGGCCATGCCCTTGGCGGCCCATTGCAGGCGCTGGAGCTCGCTCCGCCAGTTACCCGAAAGGTCGTAGGACATCATCTTGGCCCAGACCAGCACGTCGGCGGGTTTCCAGGGTTCGGGCCGGAAGCCCAGCAGGCGGAACTCGAGCGGCAGAGGCGGGTTGGTGGAAAGGTAGGCATTGATGCCGGCCACATAGGCATCCACGGCCGATAGGGCGTAGGGGGACAACCCCACGTAGGCCTGTTCGGCCGCACGGTAGAAGCCCCAGGTACGTAAAAAGCGGTCTTGCGTTAGGGTCGCTTTTCCTACCACCTCTGAAAGACGCCCGGCCCCCACCCGGCGCTGGAACTCCATCTGCCACAGCCGATCCTGGGCATGGGCCACCCCCAGCGCAAAAAAAGCATCGGCATCGGTCTGGGCTTTGATGTGCAGTACCCCCTCAGCAGTGCGGTTCATCTCGACGGGCGCAGAAAGCCCTTTGAGGGCCAGCCTCCCCGCATGCTGCGGAAGGGTAGCCCCCCGCAGCCAGAACCAACCGCCCATGCCCAAGAGCAGCACCAGACCTATCAGTACCAGCAGCAAACGTCCCAGAAAACGTAACCAAAGCATGGTTCCTCCCCGCTTTGGACCTAGTATAAAACCAGACCTCTGAAGCGGGCCTAGAGGAAACCTTGATCAGATTGGCTCGCTCTCTCCACGCCAAAAGGCTCGCCCACCCAGCTTACGCCGATCTAAAAAAAGCTCCACCGTGTTGCCGTCGGGGTCTTGCAGACTGAGCACCAGGGCAATGCCCCGATCCTCGAGCCGGTAAGGTACGCCCTCGAGGCGCACAAAGTCTCGGGCGGCTGCGAAGTCTTGCTCGGATGCTACGGCAAAACCCAGCGTTAGCGTTCCGGATGGCTCGCCCTCGGTCAGGGCCAGCTCGTAGTGGGCCGGGTTCTCCGACGAAACCAGCAGCGAAGTATTCGCAAAGCGTTCGGAAAGCTGCAAATCCAAAAAGCGGGTGTAAAAGGTGACGGCGGCCTCGAGGTGCCGCACCCTCAGGTGAACGTAGGCCAGACGGGTGGTGTACATCCAGGGTATTTTGGAACGCCCCGCCCCCCAGGTCAAACGGGCCCCTCGCTCGGCCAAACCCCAAGGTGGGTTTGGCCTCCAGACCCATTTTGCCAATCTGGAAGCCCCGATAGAATTGGGTTATGAAGATTGAGTTCCGCGAAAATGGCTCCATCGGCATCGAAACGGGCGGTAAGTACGTATTCCGCCAGGGCGACCAGGAAGTGGTCATCGAGAAGGCCAGGGTTTCCCTCTGTCGCTGCGGGCACTCTGGCAACAAACCCTTCTGCGACGGCTCCCACAAGGCCGCCGGGTTTGTAGCGCCAGCCGCCGTAATCGAGCTAAACACCGACGCCTAGCACAGCCAAAGTAGTGCTGCAGGAAAGGCGGTAGGCGCAAGGAGAGCAAAAACACATTGGGCCTGCCCTCAGGCCATAAGATGGCAGGCGGAGGTTGGCATGCCCATGCGCTATCGCAAACTTGGTCAGTGGGGCTTGAAGGTTTCGGAAATTTCGCTGGGGGCCTGGGTCACCTACGGCGATGCCGTCAACGACCTCGAGCGCATCAAACAAATCACCCGCATCGCTTACGAGGGCGGCATCAACTTCTTCGACAACGCCGATGTATACGCCAAGGGCCTGGCCGAGGAGCTGATGAGCAAAGCTCTCCTGGAACAGTTCCCCCGCCACGAGCTGGTGCTCTCCAGCAAGGTCTACTGGCCCACCAGCGAGGATGCCAACGGGCGGGGCCTATCGCGCAAGCACGTTCGGGAAAGCCTTGAGCGCAGCCTGAAGCGCATGGGCACCGACTACCTCGATCTCTACTTCTGCCACCGCTACGACCCCGAAGTGCCCATGGAAGAAATCGTGACCACCATGAGCAATCTGGTAGAGCGGGGCCTGGTGCTCTACTGGGGCACTTCCGAATGGCCGGCGGCCCGCATTGTCGAAGCGGTGCAGTTTGCCAGGGCCAACGGCCTGCATCCGCCTGCAGTGGAGCAACCGCAATACTCCATGCTCTACCGCGAACGGGTCGAGCAGGAAATCCTGCCCGAGACCGAGCGCTTTGGGCTGGGCATGGTGGTCTGGAGCCCCCTGGCCATGGGTATGCTGACCGGGCGCTACGACAAGGGCGTACCCAAAGACAGCCGTTTCGAGCGCTATCCGCAGTTTGGTAACCGCTTCCTGACTGACGAAAACGTAAAAAAGGTCAAGGCCCTCAAAAAAGTAGCCGCCGACCTGGGCCTGACCCGTACCCAGCTGGCCCTGGCCTGGGTCTTACGGCAAAAAGGCCTGAGCAGTGCCATTACCGGGGCCACCAAGCCCGAGCAACTCAAAGAAAGCCTGGGAGCGGCGGGGGTAGACCTGCCCCAGGAGGCCCTGGAGCGCATCGAGCAGATTCTCGGCAGGGCTCGAGGGTAATCCAAACACCCTTTTCGAGAGCATTGGCATCAGAACCTGGCTTGCAACATTCGCCTCACAGTTTTCCAGGTTTCGGCCTTCGGCTCTGGGCCTCCAGCCTCATACCAGATTCGGTTAGTTCGTCACCAAAGGGTGACGAACTAACCCGACCGAAGTTATCCGCGTAGCGGAGGACGATACCGCCCCTTGGAAGTTATCCGCGTAGCGGAGGGCGATACCGCCCCTTGGAAAGGAGACGCTTTCTTCGCCGACCGTTCGGGAGGGGTGTGCTCTAGGATTCAAAAGACAACCTATGGGGTTTATTGGTTTTGTAAACTGTCTTTTTGAATCCGGTATCACAACGCCAGGATGTACCTGGCCAGGCGAACAATATCGTTTTGCAGGTTGAGGGTTTTGCGTTCGGGGGGGCGGCTCTTTAGCTCCCGAATCTTTTCGGCAATCTTGCGGGGCTGGCGGATGTAGTAGCCCAGCTTCTCGTGCCGAATGAGCTCTACGTTGCCGTGCTCCTGCGGCCATACGTAATCACAAACAATCAAGTCTTTGTGTTGCGAAAGCACCTCGGCAATGGTGGCAGGGCCGGCTTTGGAGACTACCACGTTGGACACGTTGATCAGTTCGTACATCTGCTTGGTGAAGCCAAACAGGATCAGGTTGGCAATCTGGTTCTTTTGCTTGAAGGTCTCGAGCTGCCGGTAGAGCTTTTGGTTGTAGCCACACACCACCACCACATTGATGCCCTCGATTTTGACCAGCTCCCGCACCAGCCTGTGGCTAATTTTGAGACCCGCTCCACCCCCCGTTAGCAGCACCGTGTAGGGGTGAACCAGGCCCCACTCCTGGCGCAAGCGGGCCACCTCCTCGGGGGCCAGGGGTTGGTCGTATTTAGGGTCAATCAGGGTCTGGAAGTAGTGAAGGTTTTCCGGGGGAACCCGGTAGCGCCTGGCTATGCTGTAGGCCTCGGGGCTGGCCACCACATACTGATCTTTGGTGTCGATGAACCAGTACAGGTGGGGGCTGAAAATATCGCTCACTACCGTAAGGGTCTTGGGTTTGTGCTTTCGTACATAAGGCAAGCGGCGAAAACCGTGGTTCACCGGATAGCAGTAAATTATCTTATCTGGACGAAACTCCTCCAGGTACTCGTTGATGGCCGGGGCCAGGCGCATGCCCAGCACCCGCGCGAAGGACTGGATGGCTGGGCGGGTCTGGTAGAAGGCTTGAAACACGGTAAACAACCAGCGCTGCTTATTAACAGCAAAGTTGTAGCCGTCCTGGATGGCCTGGGCAATCCAGCGCGGCCCCACATCGAAAAAGTTGAATAGCCGAACCTCGGACTCGGGCTCGAGTTCGGTCAGCAGCTTGTGCAGGTTCTGGGCCAGGGCAAAGTGCCCACCCCCCGCCTTGGTATAGACCAGAAGAATGCGTTGTGGCATAAGGAGCATGGCCACAGGGCCAGGCCCCTATAGATTAGAACATTTTTGGATTGGTATGGTCTGGCACGTCAGCGAATCATGCCGAGTCGGTCGAGCCAGCGGACTTTATCGTGCGTGCTGGGCTGGGAGAGGTCTTTGGCTCCAACCAGGGTTTCGTGCATTTGATCGTAGTCGTCCAGCAGATACCAGGCCTGGGCAATGGCGGCTAGGCTGTACCATTCGTGGTGCACATCGGACTGCCAGCGGAAGCGGGTCAGGGCCGTGGTCAGGCGCTGCACGGCCTCGTCGGGTTGATGGCGATCCAGAGCACTGACCCCCAGAATCAGCTGGGACATGGCAAAAGCCCTTTCGCTGCCCAGGTTACGGGCTTGCTGTTCAATTTCAAGCCCGAGTTTCCGAACGGTGTGCTGGTACTCGAGGTCATCCTCATGGTTAACCAACAGTTGCCAGGTTTGAGCAATAAGCGCCTCTACCTTTTCGACCATCACACCACTTTCAACCGTAAACGAAGGGCTCACTTCAAACTCCTTTTTACTGCAAGAAACGCTATGTAAACGTTTCCACAGCAACCTATCAAGTATAGCAACCAGAAGCACCAAAGTACAGGTACCTGCACTTAATATCCGGCGATGCTGGTATGTCTTGTCTGGGCTTGATTATCGTGCCATCGAAAGAAACCCAAGCTCGAGGAATTGAGAGCTCGATTAGTCAAAAATACACAGCTATTGCACAACTATAGTCGAGTTGTGAAAGCGATCCAGCGAAACTGGTGGTCTTGCCTCACCCCAGCGGCTGGTGGCACAGCCACACCCCGCTCCGTGCCCGCCAACCCTCTGGTAATTCAATGGCCTTATGGGGCGGCGGAACTGTGATAACTTTATGCCCGACAATACTAAACTCAATCGTGGTGAACAGCTTGTCGAGCGCCTGACCCAACGGGCGGGTCTCCAGGGGGCTGAAGCGAAGATGGGGTAACCTGGCCTCCAGGCTTTTGCAACCGGCATAGGGCAACAGCTCGGCCGGGTCGCGCCAACGCCGGGGAGGGCCAATAAGCAGTTCGGCCAGCACCAGCGACAATCCTGGGTAGCGCCGCGAAAACTCCTCCGGGTCGAACTCGAGCGAAAGCTCCAGATTCACCTCTACGTCTTGCCACACTTCCCGTTTCACAGCACTTGCCATACTTCAGCTTGCAACAAAGCCGACGCATGGTCAAGAGCAAATAACCCGTGTCAGACGATAAAAACAGCGACACAAGTTTTGACACTCCGGTAGCAAAAGTGTCAAAACTTGGAAAAAATCTCAGTTGGTAGCAAACCAGCGCAGCCAGCGGGCTTTGCCGGCGAATTCGGCCTGACGCTTGAAGGTGTTTGCCTGGGAGTGGGTCTCGAGGGCCTGCACAGCATCGCCAAGATAGCCCCAGGCCAGGGCAATGGCTTTCAGGCAAGACCACTGTCCCTGCTCGTCATCCAAAAAGCGATACACTGCCAGCGCCCTCGACAAAAGTACGATGGCTTCGTGGTTATCTCCCCCGTAGAGGCTGCATACACCCCAGATAAAAAGGCTCTGAGCCCAGGCCCGGTTATTGCCGGAGCGCCGTGCCAGATGCTCTGCCCTGCGTGCCAACACTGCCGCCTCCAGAGGTTGCTGCTCAAGTTTGAACCAGGCAACTGCGAGCAGTTGTTGCAGATTCTCGCGTTCGGTAGGTTGGTAGGCGTCGGTCAAGGTACTCATTGCCAAGGGTCAGGGTAGCAGCTTATTCGGGGTTGTTCGGCGCATTCGTCACCAATGGGATTTACGTAACGCTCAGGGTCCTTTTACGGGCTAAATATCACCAACCCAGGGGGCGGCAAGACACGCTGCCAACCTTCCATTCAGGTTAGGCTATGGTCATGCTGGACAGCCTGAAAAACCTCTTACCTCAAAAGGTCAGTACCGCCCCCACCGACCTCGAGACCCACGGCAAAGATGAAAGCTACCCTGTGCGCCACCCGCCCCTGGCGGTGGTCTTTGCCGAGAGCCTAACCGACATACAGACCACCCTGGCCTGGGCCCGGGAGCACCATCTGCCAGTAATTCCCTTCGGGGCGGGCACCAGCATAGAAGGACACGTTATTCCGCAGGGACGGGCCATCTCGTTGGATGTTTCCAGGATGAACCGCGTGCTGGAAGTTCGACCCCAGGACTTCATGGCGGTGGTGGAGCCGGGTCTAACCCGTAAGGCCCTGAATGAAGCCCTCAAGGGCACCGGATTATTCTTTCCAGTAGACCCCGGTGCGGATGCCAGCCTGGGCGGAATGGCGGCCACCAACGCCTCGGGCACTACCACCGTGCGCTACGGGGGCATGCGGCACAATGTGCTGGCCTTGCAGGTGGTGCTGGCCAATGGCCAGGTACTGGAACTGGGCCGGGGGGTTCGCAAAACCAGCGCCGGCTACAACCTCAAGGATTTGTTTATCGGCTCCGAAGGCACCCTGGGCATCATCACGCGGCTCTTCCTAAAGCTGCACCCCATTCCCGAGCACATTCACACCCTGCGGGTCTTTTTTGACGACCTTTCCGACACGGCCCAGGCCGCTTACGCCGTGATGGCCAGTGGTATGCCGGTGGCCAGGCTGGAGCTGGTGGACGAGGTAGGTATCCGGGCCATCAATCACTACCTGGGGCGCAGCTACCCAGAAAAACCGGCTTTGTTTGTGGAGTTTCACTCCTCGACTAAAGAAGCCCTGGAAGCCGAGTCGAGCATGGCGCTGGGGCTGATGCAGGAGACCGGCGCCATCAGCATAGATACTGCCCGCACCCAGGAGGAGCGCACCGCCCAGTGGGAGGCCCGTCATCAGGCCTACTGGGCCCTGGTCAACCTGTTTCCCGGCAAGGAGTACCTCTCCACCGATACAGCCGTGCCTATCTCCAGGATGCCTGACCTGGTGGAATATTCCAGTCGCCTGCTGCGCGAAATGGGCCTGACCGGCAACATCCTGGGGCACGTGGGCGACGGCAATTTCCACACCCTGGTGGTCTGCGAACCGGGCGACCCTCGAGCCGAGGTCTTCTCTGAGCGACTGGTAGAGCACACCCTAGCCCTGGGTGGCACCTGCACCGGCGAACACGGGGTGGGGCTGCGCAAGAAAAAATACCTCTCCAAAGAACATGGCCCAGCCCTGGACTGGATGCGGCAGATCAAGCAGCTTTTCGACCCCCAAAACCTGCTTAACCCAGGTAAGATTTTTGATTGATTAACTCCGCTGCCCAGGAATCTGCACACCCCTATACTGCCCAATCAGACGCACTCGGTGCGGGCCGACTCTACCCCTTTCGTAGGGAGGGTTTGGGAGGATCTGATCTCAAGCAAAACCCTAAACCAACCTGCAGTTTAATATTGCAAGCCTGCAAACCCACCCTGCCCTCCCCTACGTGGTTGGGAGGGACGGCGCAATCTGGGTATGAAGACAGCCATACAATAGCGGGGTGTCCGTTACCACCCTGCTCTTCGACCTCGATGGCACCCTCCTGGAAACCGCCCCCGGTATTGTGGGTTGCTACCGCCATACCTTTCTTCACCTGGGGGTGGAGATTCCCGAGACCTTGGATTTACACGAGTTCATCGGCCCGCCCATGAAAGATAACTTCCGCAGGCTTCTAGACGAGGCCCAGACAGAAGCCGCGGTGGAAATCTATCGGCAGTGCTACGAGCAGAAGGGCCAATGGCAAGCCAGTGTCTACGCAGGAATCGACCAGGCCGTCCAAACCCTCTCCACCACCTACCGCTTGATGGTCGCGACCTCCAAACGCAGCGCCTTTGCCCAGCAGATGATGGGGCATTTTGGGCTGGCCCCCTACTTCAGCGCCATCTACGGTGTAGAGGCTGAGAACCTGTCGGAATCAAAGGCCGCGCTCATCGGGCGCATTCTGCAAGAGCATGGCCTGACCCCTGCCGAGGTGGTGATGATTGGCGACCGCGCCTTTGACATCCTGGGGGCAAAAGCCCACCAGATGCGCTCCGTGGGGGTTCTATGGGGCTATGGAAGCCCGGGAGAACTCCAGACCCACGGCGCAGACCTGCTTTGCGAACACCCCCTTCACCTGCCGCAGTGTGTAGCTAGTTTAGGAGGCCCAACCCCGGCGCACAGTGGTTTTTAGGTAGCTTGAACTGGTTCAGGAAGCCGTCCGAGCGCTGCGACATCCAGATGCCGATATCGTTGTGGCGCGAGACGAGCTGTCGGATAGGCCCCCCTGCCTTGCCAAAGGCATCGGTAAAAAACACTTCGGGTCCGTTCGCGTTGTACCAGTAGACCGGCCCGTGGTAGGACTCGCGGTTACAGCCGCGCAAGCCGGTAAAGCCCCTGAACACCTGCTCGGTGTAGTGCAACTCGCTCAGGTTGGCGGGGTTCATGGTGGTGATGGGGTCGAAGACGGCAGTGGAAGCAATCACCTCCGCTTTATCGGCCAGGCGCAGCTTAAAAGCCCAGATTTCGTAGAGTGAGCCGGGGTTTTGGCTGTGGCAGCCGGTTCCGGGGAGGGTCATCACACTGCGGCCTATGTCGTTGCTGAGGTCGGCGTCGTTCAGGGTAGGGTCACGATCGCAGATGGAGCCCACCAGGCCGGTGTCGGCCATGCCCTGCACGCTCACCCGGTGCCCGCTAGGGGCTACCAGGTCGAACATCAGGGAGTGCTGGCGCACGCTGTAGCGCCGCACCCCACCGGTGCCCATGTGGGCCACGATGCGGGTGCTGGTCAGGGCTAGGCGGTCTTCGTCGTTGCGGGTGCCACGGTTGGACACGAACACCTTGAAGCCCTCGTGGGCCTCGGGCATGCCCGCCAGCTTGCCCACGTAGCCAAAGGGCGGCAGCTCGGGGTTGGCCAGGCTGGTGCGGGGGTCATCGCCGTGTTCGTGCGTGAAGTAGCACTTGTATTCGGGGTCTACCTGGGGATGCCAGGTGGGATAGAACTCGCCATCGGGGCCCTTGGTCACATAGCTGTTGTGTACCCAGTCGGGGCAGGCTTGCCCTGCTACGGGCGTGGGTTGACCGGGGGGTGCTACGGGAGGCGTGGCCTCGGGGGAATTACAGGCCAGCAGCAACAACGCCAGAACCCAGAGCTGTGGAGTTTGTTTCTGCATAGAAACCTCCAGGTTCGAGGTTATCAAGCCTCCCCAAGGCGAAGTTCAAGGGGGCCTTTAGCTTTGTTTTACTTAACGCTGAACCGCCCGGGCCTCGAGGCGCACTTCCAGTGGGTCATTAACCCTTAGAAACAACAGGCTGGGTGGGTTCAACTTCCACTCCGAAAAGCTGGTGTTGAACCCCCCGGCAAACCGATAGGTATTACCCTCGCGGGTCAGTTTGCCGCTAATCCGCACAGGCCGCCGGGTACCGCTGATTTCCAGGGTGCCGCTGAGCACAGCATCCTCGCCGGTTTGCACCAGCCGCTCAACGTCGAGACAGCTCTGGGGGAACCGGTTGACATCAAACACGCCCCGCGCATCGGCATCGCGCAGGGCATTGCCGGAGTCGAAGCGGCCCAGCTCCACGCATACCTGGCCCGAGGCCTCGCCCGTCTGGCTATTCCATCGCACCGTGCCCCGCACGCTGGTGTTAGTGCCCTCCCAGCGGCCCAGGTTATAACTGGCCGCATAGGTCACGCGCCCTTCAATGACATACTGATTGGTCTGGGCCTCTGTCAAGCCGGAGCACAAGCCAAACAGCAAGAAGAAGAGCAGTTTACTGTAACTCATGGTTTTTCTCCTGTTCTTGAGGAGCATCTAGCGAATTTCAAGTACTTCCGTCAGGGGCTCGGCCAGAACCCCTTCCAGGATACGCGCCGCCGCCTGATCTGGATGCAGAGCCGTTTTAGGAGCGCCACCCAGGGGCGCCCACAGGCCGGTTGCAACTGCAGGCAAGCGCACCAGGCAGAAACGTACCCCCTCGCGACGAAACTCTTTGCGAGCCACGCTCACCAGGCCCTCGGCCCCCAGCTTGGTCGCCACATACGCCGAGAGCCCAGGAACTGCAATCAGCTCGGGGTATACGCCCAGCACGGCCACCCGGGCCTGGGGGTTGAACCGGGCATATTTGAGCAATAGGGCCAGGCCGCCCATGTTGGCAGCGGTGAGGCGCTCGAGGTCGGCCATGCTTTGTTCGCGCAGACCTGCCCTCTGCACTGCCCCCGCCGCATATAGCAGCAGGTCGAGCGGCCCCACCTCTTCGGCCAGAGCCTGAACCTCGAGTTCGTTGCCGAGTTCGGCGGGAACCGCCAGTGCACTCAGGTCGCGGGCCAGGCCAGCCAGAATCTGCCCATTGCGTCCGGAAAGCCACAAACGGCTTACCCGGCCCGCCAGTTGATGCGCTAAAGACTGCCCAACGCCACCCGTGGCTCCTATCAACAGGGTATTCACCCTTCGAGCCTACGCTTGTTGTGCTATTTACACCGTGGGACAGAAGCAAATCCAGATCCACTACCTTCAAAACACTTTGGAAAATACTTTTTCTAAAGCCTGATCGACGGACATCGGCAGACCGATGTAATAGCCCTGGGCATAGTGGCAGCCGTGGCGGGCCAGCCATTCTAGCTGCGCCCGGTTTTCTACGCCCTCCGCTAGGGTCTTGAGGCCAAACGCATTGGCCAGTTGCAGCATAGCCCGCAAAATCTCCTCGGAGGTATGGCTTTGGCCAATTTCGGCCACGAAGCTTTTATCGATTTTGACCAAGTCTATCGGCACCTGCTTGAGGTGGGCTAGCGAGGAGTAACCCATGCCGAAGTCGTCGAGGGACACCCGCACACCCAGTCCGCGTAGGGCCACCAACCCACCCAACCACTTCTGTCGCTCAGGCAGCAACGCCGACTCGGTAATCTCGATCCACAGCATGCTTGGTTGCAAAGCTTCTTCTACCAGCGAACGCACTACCTCCCGCACCCAGTTGGGGTGGGCCAGCGTCACTGCTGAAAAATTAATGGCCAGTTCGGCTCCCAACTGCTTCTGATTCTGCACAGCCTGTTTGAGTACGGCCAGGTCGAGCTCGCCAATCAGACCAGCCTCTTCAGCCAGGGGCACAAACTCGCTGGGGCGCAAAAGCCCCCGGGTCGGGTGCTCCCAGCGCACCAGGGCCTCCCATTTGCTTATGAAGCGATCCTGGATGCTCAGAATGGGTTGGTACTGGATCAGGAAACGGCCCTCCTGAATGGTCTTGCGCAGTTGCTGGAGGGTCTCCAGGCGCTCGAGGGAGTTCAAATCCTGCGCAGGATCGTAGACGGCAATGCCGGTTCGGGCATGCTTGGCCTGGTACATAGCCACATCGGCAGCCCGGGCCAGTTCGTCAAGGGTCTGGCCGTGTTCAGGGTACAAAGCCACCCCCAGGCTGGCCTGCACATGGATAGCGTGTTCACCCAGCACAAAGGGGTAGTCAAACACCTCGGTAATGCGGCGTGCTGCAGCCTGGGCCGAAGCGCGGTCAGCCGAAGGCAAGAGCACAGCAAACTCGTCCCCACCCATGCGGGCCAGCAGGTCGCCTTGTCGCAGCACTTCCTTGATGCGCAGGGCTAGCTGGCGCAAAAGCTCGTCGCCAGCCTGGTGACCCAGGGTGTCGTTAACCACCTTGAAGTTATCGAGGTCGAGGTAGATCAGGGCCGGGCTTTCGCGCTTGCGGCGGTCGGACACAAACAAGGCCTCGGCCACCGCCCATAGCTTGCGGCGGTTGGGCAGGTCGGTGAGGGGGTCGTGGTAGGCCAGGTACTCGATGCGGGCCTGCTGGCGCTTGCGTTCGCCCACATCGCGGATAGAAACCATGACCTGCTTGTGGCCAGCAATCTGCACCAGCACACCCTGGGCCTCGACCTCGAGTTCCCGACCATCTCGGGTGAGCAGACGAATCTCCTCGAGGGCATCGCGCTCCCCGACCAGAATGCGCTGTATTCGCTCAGCCACCCGCGGCAACGAGCTGGGGTGCACAAACTGGGTCAAGGGCTGCCCCACCACTTCGTCCAGGCGCTGGTATCCAAGGCCTCTCAGTCCGACAGGGTTTAGATAAAGCAACCTGGAGCCATCAAAAAGCGCCACCACATCGGGGAGGGTCTCCATGAGGGTTCGGTATGTGGCCTCCTGTTCGCGCAAGGCATCGTAGACCTGGGCCCGGTCAATGGCCAGGCTTAGCTGACTGGCCACCCCCTCTAGAAAACGCACATCGCGCGGCTCGAGGTCGATGGTGCTGCTACTCGCCACCAGCACCCCACTCACCCGGCCCTTCACCAGAAGCGGCACCGCGACTAGACTCCGCTGGCCCAACAAACCGGCCCTGCTGCGTTCCTCGGTGCTGTGCAGGACAAGCATTTCACCCAGGTGAGCCACCCGGCGAACAATCTCGTGGGTGGCGTCAAAGTTGTCGGGCAGGGTTTGTTTGCCACCCCACCAGACCAGATTTAGCTGCTCCCCCTCGGGTCGGTACGCAGCCACACTGTCGAAGCGGGGATGCTCTTGCAAGGCATCCACCACCCCCCGCATCAGGGCCAGCGGCTCGAGATCGCGGGATAGCCCATCGCGCACCCTGGAGAAGAGGGCGAGCTCGAGGTTACGCTCCTCAGCCTGGGCCTGGCTTTTCCGCATGGCCTCTTCGGCACTCCAGCGGCGGTCATACTGAAACCGAAACAGCCCCACCACCAGCCCCGTCAGCAGACCCACCGCGCTCATCAGGTACACTGCATCGCGCAGTTCCTTATCCCAGGAAACCCCAGCCACGCCCAGCAAGGCCGCAAGGAAAGGAAACAGGAGCAGACCCACCCCCACCGCACCCCCAGGCCCCAATCCCCAGCTCAGCAAGGCCACAGCAGGCAAAATAAGCAGCAACACCCCGTGGTTCAAGCTGCGGTATAGCTCGGGAAAAGCCATTGCATAGGCCAAGACAAACATGAAGCCCAGCATGAGCTCGAGCTTGCGCGACCGCAGCGATGTCATCATGGGTTTAAGCAACGGGTCCTCCAGAACATAAAGCGCAGCATCTTCAAAAAATGCTCGAGCGGCGTTCGCCCCATCCCTGGCCTGGCCACTGTACCTGGCGATTCTACTTTCAATAGAGCCGCCTCGAAACGTTATTTACACTACAGGCGCGAGTTACGCCCCAGGTTGCCATCTCGTCACAGGCATAAAGCATGATCAGCATGGGTATTTTCAAAGCTTGCTTCTTGATATTCAATCCTCAGGTAACGCCTGCTTTATCCATTCTTGAGCAAGCTATCATACCAAATCCACATGAAGCCCTTGCCTTCTAACCCGGGCGGGGGGTGGCGACACCCCGACGGTGCTATTCACAAACAGTGACAGGAAGGCAGTTGACTGCACCTGGGGCGTCGTCCAGTTTACGGCTTTGTAAGTGCTCGCACCAGAATCGCGTAAGCGGCCGCCTGGGATGAGGGGACCCAAGAATAACCATTCAGGTATGGTTGGTATCAATCATAGTTCACCCTGGGCAATGCACTGCCGCAGTTCTTTGGCCTGCTGTCGGATGGCAGCCTGCTCTTTGGGGTTGCGCCTATCCCAGGTCTTGTACAGCACCCCCAGGCGGGGGTTGCCCTCCAGCAAGGCGCGGTGCCGGGCCATGAAGTCCCAGTACAGGCTGTTGAAGGGGCAGGCTTGCTCACCCAGGGTTTCTACTACCTTGAAGGCGCAGTGCTGGCAGTGGTTGCCCATACGGGCGATGTACTTCCCGCTGGCCGCATAGGGCTTGGAGGAAAGGATGGGCGAGGCAAATAACCCCATGCCCAGCACATTGGGCGCCATTACCCAGTCGGCGGAGTCCACAAAGGCCGCCACAAACCAGGCATTGAGGGCCTGCGGTTCGATGCCGTAAAGCAGGGCAAAGTTGGCCAGCAACATCAGCCGCTCGATGTGATGAGCATAACCCCGCTGCCTGGCACGCTCAATGACCGTGGACATGCAGCGCATCCGGGTGGGGGCTCCCCAAAAAAGTGGGGGCAGGGGCCTCGAGGCCTGAAGCTGATTGGCCTCTAAAAGCCCCGGCATCTCGCGGCGATACACATGGTAGATGTACTCACGCCAGCCGATGATTTGTCGCACAAAGCCTTCAATGCTGGCCAGGGGAATGCTGCCCTTTTCGTACTCCGATAGGGCCCGCTCCACCACCTCGGCGGGGTGCAGCAGGCCCAGGTTGAGGGCTGGAGAAAGCAGCGAGTGGTGCAGGCTCCAGCTTTGCTCCACCAGGGCGTCCTGGTAAGGGCCAAAGGCCACCAGACGGTGCTGAACGAAATCTTCCAGGGCTTCCAGGCCCTGCTGCCGCGTCACCGGCCACTCAAAACCCTCGAGCGAACCAAAATGCCCCCTGAACTTTTCCCGTACGGTCTCGACAACCGCCAGGGTGATGGCATCGGGGGCAAAACGGCGCGGGGCCGGGGGCTGGTAGCCTGGGGGCGGCGCCTTGCGGTTCTCGGCATCGTAGTTCCAGGCCCCGCCTACCGGCTGGCCGCCCTGCATCAGATAGCCGGTGCGCTGGCGCATGAAGCGGTAGAAATATTCCAGCCTGTAGGTCTTGCGGTTCCCAGCCCAGCGGTCAAATTCCTCCGGCTGCAACAGCCACAGCCGGTTGGGCAGCAAGCGATAAATGCCACCCAGGCCTTCCACGATGGCCCCCACCCGCTCGGCGAAGCCATAGTCGGCCGGTTGCATCTGAGCCAGGGTTGCGCCGGGGTGCGCCTGGAAAAACTGGCCCAGGGCTTCGGCCAGGGTCTCGGCTTGCAGGTAGATGACCTCCCTTCCGCTTGCCCGCAGTTCCTGGGCAAAGTGGCGCATGGCGCTGAAGAAGAGCACCAACTTCTGCGGGTGCATGGGCGGGGTACGCCCCAGCTCGTAGGCCTCTACCAGCAGCACTCGCCGGGGCGATAGCTGCTGCATGGCAGCATGGTTGAGCTGGTCGCCGAGAATCCAGAGGGTCATACCAATCTTGAGGGTCTGGAGTCAAAGGTGGAAGAGTTTCACTCAGCGCACCCCTTGCAGGTAAGCCGCAATAGGGCCCACCGCAGCGCCGTTGCGGCTGGTCAGGATGTCCAGGTGCGTGAGGCCCGGCAGGATTCGGATATCTACTCGAGTATTGGGGAAAACCTCCCCTACACTTTGAAAATTGCTGGTTTGTGGGAGCAACCCCCGCCCCGCGCCCAGGGCCAGCACCGGATACGCCACCGAGCGCGGCCTCAGTTCGGGCATGGCCACATCGTAAGCCGAGATGTCGAGGGAGAGGCGGTAGGGGAAAAACCACTCCGAGAAGCCGGTGGTGGGGTTGGCATATGATGAAATAAATTCCATCGGATCGGTGGCCTCGCCGCTATCGCGCCACTCCACCCGACTCCCCCTTGGGCCCCGAATGGTGTAGACCACACTCCCCACAAAAAAGCTGAACAGGCTAATCCCCTCGCGCCCGGTGGACTGCCCCACCGAGACCGAAAAAATAGGCGACAGGGCATAGCGGTCGTCCACGCGGGAAAGGGCTGCCGCCAGCCGACTCGCCCGGAAAGGAACCCAGCCCGGCGGGGCGTCGGCCTGGGGGTCCTGCGCAGTCATGAAGGCCTGGGCTTCAGCCTGGGCAAAGCCCACCGGGTTGAGCCCGAAAGCGGTGATGTAGGGTGGGGCTTTGCCTTCTAAGAGTTCGTTAAGCCCGGCCAGTCGCCCAAAGCCTCCTTCGGTACCGCTAAAGTATTGCTCACGGGTGAGGGGAATCAGGCGGGGCGCGCCGTCCAGCAAAATAAGGCCGCTGATTTTATCGCCCCTATAAAGGGCAAACAGCGAGGCCATACTGGCCCCCAGGGAGTGCCCCGCTAGCACCACGGGGCCGCTCCTGCGGGCCTGGTCTATCACCTGCTCGAGGTCGTCCAGGTGTACCTTCAGGCCCCAGTCTTTGAGGAAAGGAAAATCGGGCAGGGGGTAGTTCTGGTAGTAGGCCCAGGGGTCGGGCGAGGTGAAGCCCCGACGATCCTCGAGGCCGTTGGCGCGCCGATCCCAGGCCCAGACCGCCCAGCCGGGGGCCGCCAGCACCAGCCGCCGGGCCAGGGCGTCGAAGTTGGTGGCCCCCCCCAGGAACCCCGGCACCAAAACGATGGTGCCGCGCGGCGTTCCCTGGGCTGGGTAGACCAGCACATAACTTCGGTCCAGGGCCGCCCCTGCTGCCGTGGGAGCGCCTGGAATAGCCCGATACTCGGGCTGACCCATCCAGCGATCGGTTTGGGCCAGCCCTATGCTCAACAGGCCCAGAGCCAGAACCATCCACTTCTGCATTTCTTTATCCTGAGGCCACAAAGCGCTTAAGACTTGACCAGGGCCCACAAAAAAGGTGGGCCGAAGCCCACCCTCTAGCCCGCTTTGCCCTTATGGACTGCCAAAACTATCCTCGATCACGATCACCTCGAGGGTCTCGCCGGCCAGCAAACCCACCGCAAACACGCTATATACCTTGCCGCCTTCAAAAGCCACCCCCTCGAGCGGCAGCGCTACCGTGGTGGTGCCGGTGGGACGTACCTCGAGGTTGTAGGCCGCAGCCGGCACAATGCCGTAGCCCGAGATCTGGTTGAAGGCCAGGTTGCGGAACAGCACCGGCCCGCCCTTGAGGGCCACGTCCACCGCCGGAGCATCCGGCGAGGCATGGACGACGCGAACCTTGGCCACCCCTTCGGCAGGGGCAATGCGGTCTTCGACCAGTCGGGCCTTAAGGGTCGAGGCCGTGCCCAGCGCCATGACCGTGTAGTACTTGCCTGCTTGTACGCGAATGGCTACGTCGGCAACCTTGGCCGGGTTCTGCCCCGTGGTCTGAACGGTCAGAGTCAGGCTGCCAGCGGGCACTTCGGCATAGTAGGTTACGTCTTTGAAGGCCTGGGCCTCGAAAACCTTGTTGCCCCCCGAAACAATGTCCACCGCCGGCGCATCGGGCACCAGGTGGGCAAACCGCACATAGGCCGTACCTTCCTGGGCCAACGCAACGCCCAATACCACCAATAGACCTGCGACCCACCTCATCCACCGCATAGAACACTCCTTTCTACCGCCAGGGTTATAAACTTGCCATGTTATCGTATCGTGAGTTGCTTCCTTCTACAACAGCTTTGGATTACAGAGCAAACGGACCAGACCAGGTATAGAGCGCTCTTCACATAGAATGAGCCTCCCGACAATCAAGAATCCTCTATCCGAGACAGAACCGTTGCCGCCCGGATGGGCGGCAACATCTGTGAAGGGCGCGATAAGCGGCCCATCCACCCCATCCTGCAAAACAACAAACGCCCCTGAGCGTTGTCCAGGGGCGTTTACACAAAGCGAGCTGCTACTTGGGCAACAAAACCGTGTCAATAACGTGGATGATGCCGTTGCTGGCCTGGATATCCACCGCCGTGACCGTGGAATTGCCGTTCAAAACCACCTTGCCGTCTTTGACCTCGATGGTCACGTTCTGACCCTCTACGGTTTTAGCTTCCTTCAGCGTGACTACTTGGCTCGAGGGCACCCGTCCGGCCACCACATGGTAGGTAAGCACCTTGGTCAGGGCTGCTTTGTCGGCCAGCAGCTTGTCCAGGTCGGCCTTGGGAATCTTGGCAAAGGCTTCGTTGGTCGGTGCAAAAACCGTGAAGGGGCCAGGGCCCGACAGGGTCTGGGCCAGTCCAGCCGCCTGCACCGCCGCCAGCAAGGTGCTGAAGTTGGGGTTGCTGGCCACAATCTGCGCGATGGTCTGGTTCTGGGTGGCGCTCTGGGCGTTGGTGAGGGTTAGGCCTAAAGCGGCCAGGGCCAGGCTACCTGCTACCAGTAGGGCTTTGATCTTCATATGCTACCTCCTTGTACTACTTTTTTATTGGGTTGGAGGACAAGTATTCACCCCGGCCTATGCCGATATTCATCGGCCATTGGCTGTAAAATCATTGCCCTCTCAACCTCTAGGTATAGGGTATACGTATAACATTAGTAGAATATTTGTCTAAGATACGTTCAGATTTGTAGGGCATGAAACACATCGAAGCCCAACAGGAATAATCCCTGCAGAATAATAGCCAGTCCAAACCCCTTGTATATCGGTTCTTGGCGCTTCCTCAAGATCAGGCCCAGCGTCACATACAGGGTATCCAGACCTGCATTAATCCACAGGAGTTGGCGCAGGCTGGCGGGGTTGGGTTCGGCCCCCAGCCAGCCGCCGTAGGCAATCGCTGCATTCACCAGCGCCCAGACCCCGGTCATGAACCAGAAGGGCCTCCAAAAGCCATGCCGGGTGCGCCACAAACCGAATATAGCGCCTCCCAAGCACACCAGCGCCCATAGCATCAGCTGCTGGGCGATGCGTTCACCTGGCAATTCACTCAAGGCTTCCTCCCCCGGGCCTGGGCCCGACAGCGTTCGGAACAGTACTTCACATCCTGCCAGTTCTGAGCCCATTTCTTGCGCCATTGAAAAGGCCTATTACACACCGGACAAACCTTGACGGGCAGGTGGGTTTTAAGACCTTTGTATCCCATATAACCTTCTGTAAGGGAGTCGGTGGCAGCCCGGCGCGCTTGCAGGACGTTTCTTGGCCTAAGCGCCAAAAGCTTCTGGTAGTCTGGCAACCAAGAATACTGTGTGCACTTCTGTGCCTCCCAGGGAGCTGCGCATCGCTATTATGGGCAATCAACGCGCTTCAAAACGTATCACTAAACAAGTTACCGGCAGACTAGCTCGAGATACCTGCCCCCGCTTTCTTAGCAATTTTCTCGGCAGCAGCCAAGTAGCGTTTGCGGGCCAGCTCTAAATCCAGCACAGGAGTCTTGTAAGGATAAGGCCGCCCGTCCGACTCGGGCACCCAGCGCCTGAGCCATGCCCCGCCGGGGTCGTGGGTCTCGGCCTGGGTGATCAGGTTAAAGACCCGAAAGTAGGGTGCCGCATCCACCCCCAGCCCCCCCGCCCAGTGCCAGCCCTGGAGGTTGGAGGCGTTGTCTCCATCGAGCAGCAGGTCGCGAAAAGCCCGTTCACACTGTTGCCAGGGCAAGAGGGCCAACTTGACCGCAAACTGGGCTACCACCATGCGGCCCCGGTTGGACAAAAAGCCCGTGGCCCGCAACTCACGCATACAGGCATCCACCACCGGGATGCCGGTGTAGCCCTGTAGCCAGGCTGCAAAAAGGTCGCGGTCATCGTTCCAGGGGAGGTCGTCCCAACGGGGGTCAAAAGCCGAGTTAAGCATCTGGGGGCGGTGGTAGAGCAAATCGCCGCTGAAGTCACGCCAACACAGCTCGTTCACCCACTTGCGGGCCCCCTCACCCCCCACTTCCAAAGCGCGCCGAGCAGCCAGCCGAGGTGACAACACCCCCAGGGTGAAATAGTAGGAGAGCCTCGAGACCCCTTCCCCAGCCAGCCCATCGCGGGTCTGGTGGTAGTGAGGCAGTTTGTCCCGCAAAAAGACCTCGAGCGCACCCAACGCGGCCTCCTCCCCTGCGGGCGGGAGCGGTATGTCCGGGGCTTCTTCGGGGGTGGTACCCAAATCGTATTCGGGCGGAAGGGTAGTGCCGGGAAAGCGGGGCGGAGCCTCGAGTAGAACCGGCGCCTGGGCCGCCCACCAGCGTTTGGAGAAGGGTGTGAAGACGGTATAGGGGCCACCGTCGGGCTTCAAAATGCTGCCGGGTTCGTGGATATACTGGCCCTCGAGCCAACGAACACGACCCGGCAAGGCCTCCTGCACCTTCCGATCGCGAAACCGGGCGTAGGGGGTTGAGTTGCGAACCGCAAAAACACCCTTCACCCCCAGTTCGCCCACCACTCGAGGCAACACCTCCCAGGGAAGGCCGGTGCGAACCAGCAGGCTACCCCCCCGCCGCATATAGCCCTCACGCAGTGCGGCTACATTCTGGTAAAACCAGGCCCGCCGTCGTGGGGTGGTGTTTTGCAGAATGTTGGGGTCGAACACCACCAGACCTACCGCAGGGCCTGCTTTCAGGGCTTCGCTAAGGGCGGGGTTGTCGTGCAAACGAAGATCGGCGCGGTGCCAGACCAGGTTCATAAGCCTGTTTTTAAAGGCAAAAGCTATGAACTGCACCGGCCTGCCCTACAAACCGCCACGCAAAGCCCGCACAACCCCAGGCCTGGGAATATGTCATCGAGTTGAATAGTATGTGGGCCATGATCGTAGACGCCCATCTCGACCTGGCCCACAACGTAGTAGACCTGGGGCGCAACCTCACCCTGCCGCTGGCGGAGTTGCGCCAACAGGACGCCCATCCCGATGTGCCAGTCGTGACCCTGCCAGCCTTACGGGAAGGCCAGGTCGGCATCTGTTTCGCCACCCTCTGGGTGGATCCGCGCAAGTACATCGACCCAGAGAGTGCTCACCAGCACGCCCTGCGGCAACTCGAGGTGTATCTGCGCTGGGAAGAACAGGGGTGGGTTCGCATTCTGCGCGATCAGGCCAGCCTGCAAAGGCATCTGGCGTTGTGGCCGGAGGACCACGTGACCGCCCTGGTCATCCTGATCGAGGGCGCCGAGTGCATCCGCGAACCAGGCGAGGTGGGGTTCTGGAAGGCCCAGGGGGTGCGGCTCATCGGTCCTGCCTGGAACCGCACCCGCTACTCGGGCGGCACCCGTGAACCCGGCGGCCTGAGCGAGCTGGGATTCGAACTGATGCACGCCATGGATGAGAACCGCCTGGCCCTGGACTTCTCCCACATGGACGAACAGGCCTTCTGGCAGGCCCTGGAGGTATTTGAGGGGTCAGTTTGCGCTAGTCACAGCAACCCTCGGGCCTTGCTGGGGGGCGAAGATCCCCCTTTTGCCAACCGCCACCTGAGCAATGCCATGATCCGGGCCATCGGGCAGCGGGGCGGGGTAATTGGCACGGTCTTGTTTGGGTTTTTCCTGGATCACACCTGGCAACGCGGCACCGAGCGGGTGAAGCTGGAAGTCGTCGGACAGCACATGGCCCACACCGCTGCCTTGATTGGCTGGGACAAGGTGGGCATCGGCTCCGACTTCGATGGCGGTTTTGGTCTGCACGAAAACCCCGAGGGCCTCAACCAGCCGGCCGACCTGCACAAAGTCGGTGAACTGGTTCCCGCACCTTTCCGACAAGGGGTGCTGGGCCAGAACTGGCTGCGTTGGTTGCAAGGCGTCTTGCCATTTTGAATCTAAAATCTGACAAGCCGTGGTATAACGGGGGCTGTGAATCTTTCTAGCCTGTGGATCGGACTGGTAGCGGGGGCCTTTGGGGGGTTGGTAGGTCTGGGAGGGGGCATTGTAGCGGTTCCGTTGATGGCCACCTTTCTTAAGCTAACCCAGCACCGAGCCGTGGCCACCAGCCTAGTTATGGTGGTATTTACCGGCCTGGCCGGGGCCCTCACCTATGCCACCCAGGGCACGGTAGACTGGCTGGCAGCCTTGCTGATTTTCCCCAGCGCAATGGTCACGGCCAACTGGGGCGCGCGCTACGCCAACCAGTTGCCGGAATGGAGGCTTAAGCGGGTGTTTGGCTGGTACCTGGTGGTGGTAGCCCTGAGCCTGCTGCTTAAGCCCTACATTCCGCATGTCGAGGAGCCCCTGCAAGGCTGGCTGCGGATTATTCCTCTCATCTTTACGGGGGCGGCTGCAGGCTTTGCCTCAGGCCTGCTGGGGGTGGGGGGCGGCACCATCACGGTGCCCATCATGGTTTTGCTGGTGGGCCTCGAGCAGCATACTGCCCAGGGCACATCTCTACTGGCCATGATTCCCTCGGCACTGGTAGGTTCTTACACGCATTACCGTCACGGCAACCTGGCCCAGGAGTATGTGCCGGGGCTGGTGGTGGGCATTTTGCTTGGGGCTTTTGCAGGGGGTCTGGTGGCTAACCAGCTACCTGAATTCTGGCTACGGTTAGTATTTGCAGTGGTGCTGATCTGGACGGCCACACGCTACATCGGCGCCAAACCTAAGCCGGTAGTTGAATAATCTCGACTCACGTGCTGGTGCTCTGCGTACTGCGGCCCGCTGTGAGACAACAGTTACCATATACGCTAGACTCTTGTTTGGGAGTTGGTTTTTTTGGCTTATTTTGGGCAGTCCACCGTCACTTTCTGCATTCTTCGATCAGGCGCTAGATTATGAGCGATACCGCGATTCGCAGGGCTTTGCTGGTCGGCTTATTGTTGCTGGGGGTCTTGTTGGCAACCCTCACCCGGCAATCGGCCCCCACCTTGCCAGGTGAGTTTGCCGCCCGCACTGCCCCTTTGTTTGGCTACTCCTTTCGCCTGGGTCAAAATGTCAAGGCCAGCCTGGCCGCTATTTTTGACCGCCGTGACCTGCGGGCCGAACAACGTAAGATGCAAGCCGAGTTGCAACAACTCCGGCAAGAAAACCAGCGCCTGACGCTGGAAAACCGCAAGCTTCAGGCCGCTCTGCGGGTACAGACTGTGCAGGGCTTAGGCGTGGTAGCGGTTGCGCCGGTGATTGACGATGATCCCTCGGGGCTTTATCGCAGGCTCTATCTGGGCGCCGGTTCGGCCCAGGGTCTGCGGGTCGGCATGCCTGTCACGACCGCCAGCGGGCTGGTAGGGGTCATCACCGAGGTCACGCCAAACAATGCCGTGGTTCGCACGGTGCTCGACCCCGAATCGCGGGTGGGGGTACGGCTCGCAGGCGCCCCAGGGCGTGGTATTGCTTATGGTGCCCCCCCAAGCATGCTGCGGGTTGAGATTGCTCCCGAAGCCAGCGTCAAACCTGGCGACAAGGTGGTGTCGGGCGCATTGCAAGGACTTTACCCTGCCGGTATTACCGTGGGCATCGTCGAACAGGTGCTGCCCATTTCGCCCGGTGCCCTAAAGAAGGTCTTGATGGTACGGCCCGCCGTGCAGCTCTCGTTGTTGGAAGAAGTGCAGGTGCTCAAGCCGCTATGAAAACAAAACTTCACGGAACTTGGCGCAGCAGAGGTTATAGCGACTGCTTTGGGCTGTCGGGAAAGACCCAAAAGGAACGCAAATGCGATTGGTGAATCCACTTTTCATCGTCATCCATGTATCGAATGGATAACCCCTTCCCCAACTATGCGAATCATTCTAATTGCAGTTTCGGCTTTTCTCCTCCAGGGCTTTGTTTCTGGATTGCTGGGCGATAGCTTTACACCCCCCGATTTGATTTATCTGGCCACCCTGTTGCTGGTGGCTTCAATATCTCCTTATGCGGGCTTGCCTCTGGCCTTTGCCCTAGGGTTGCTGCAAGACCTGCTTTCGGCAGGGTATCCGGGGCTGCATGCGGTGGGACTGCTATTTGCCGCCTATGCTTACTACCGTCTTTCGCGGCTGGTACATTGGGACGAGTTGGCCGGCCAGGTCGTCATTCTGGGGGGCAGCTTCGTAGCCAAGTGGTTGGGTATCCTGCTGGTAGCCTTCTGGTTGCGGCTCTCCAACTTCAATCCTCTCACGCTGTGGTCGGTTATTCTACCGGAGATGCTGCTGACCCTTCTGATCGCGCCTTTCGTTATCCGGCTCTCTCAGCTTTTTGCAGTTCGCAGCAAATAGGAGTACCGCGTGAACAGCCGTGTCTGGATTCTGCTGGGGCTTTTTTTCCTCATACTGATGCTGTTTGTGGGGCGGCTGTGGCAGTTACAGGTGGTGCAGTACGAGCAGTATGCCACCCGCAGCCAGGGCAACTACCTTCGTACCGAAACCTCGCTAGCCCCCAGGGGGCGCATTCTGGATCGCAACGGGCAGGTAATCGCCACCAACCGACTGGCGGTGGATTTGATTTATTTGGGTGGGGAAGTACATTTCAAGGAGCGCATTCTGGCACTAGCAGGACTCAAGGAACTACCCAAGGTGGAGCGGGAGCCGGTGGAGCTGATGGTCAATATTCCAGAGGTACTGATTCCCACCCTGGCCGAGCTGACCGCCGGGGAACCCAATCTGAAGCTTCTGGAGCGTATCGAGCGGGTTTACCCCAACCCCATCGCGGGGCCGGTGATTGGATATACTGCGCTGCCCAGCCAGGAACAGCTCCAGGAGGGCTACGACCCCGAGGAGCTGGTGGGAGCGGCGGGCCTCGAGGCGGCCCTGGAAGCCCAGCTCAAGGGCATCAAGGGCGTGGTGCTGGCCGAGGTGAATGCCCGGGGCCAGCGGGTGCGCTACGAGGAACTCAAAGAACCCCAGGCCGGCACCGATGTGTACCTGACCCTCGACCTGAACCTGCAACGGGCTGCCGAGCAGGCGCTACGGGAGGGGGTAGAGGACATCAACCGCATCCGCCTTCGCTATGGGCTTCCGCTGGCCCGACAGGCCAAGGGGGCCATCGTAGCCCTCGACCCGCGCAATGGCGAGGTGCTGGCCATGGCCACTGCCCCCGCCTTCGACCCCAACCTGTTTGGCCGCAGACCGCGCCCCAACGACAAAATCCGCGAGCTGTTTGCCGACAAAGACCGGCCTACCCTGAACCGGGCAGTGAATGCCTATCCACCGGGCTCTACCTATAAACTGGCGACCTCGAGCCTGGCCCTGGAAAGCGGCTACGTCACCAGCAACACCGCTTTCCGCTGTAGCCCCTACATCGTCTTTGGCGGCATCCGCCGCAACTGGGCCCGGGTGGACATGGGCATGATGACCGTCAAGGAAGCCATCGCACAAAGCTGCAACACCTGGTACTACCAGGTGGCCATGCTCGACCCCATCGGCATGGTGGACAAACTCCACAAGCGGGCGCTGGAACTGGGGGTAGGCCGCTCGACCGGGCTGGAAATCGGCGAGCAAACCGGCATTGTGCCCACCCTGCAATGGAAGCGCCAGAACATTCCTAAAGACCCCCGCTGGTGGCCGGGCGAGACCCTTTCGATTGCCATCGGGCAGGGATATAACAAGGCCACCCCTGTTCAGATTGCCCGTATGCTCGCTACCATTGCCCAGAGCGGTCAGCAACCTGAGCTACACCTGGTTCGCCGGATTGGTAATCAAGAGGTAAGGCGGCCCACTACTTTTGTGCCGGGGCGCTACTGGAAAGAACTACAGGAAGGACTGCGCAAAACCGTCACCTGGGGTACCGCACGGCATGTGCTGGGCAATTTTCCCGTAGCCACCGCAGGCAAGACCGGTACCGCCCAGAACGAAACCCTGACCCCCGGCCTCGAGCACGCCTGGTATATGGGCTACGGTCCGGTAGACCCGGCCGACCCCCGCCCACCCCTGGTAGTGGTGGCCTTCTTCGAAAACGGAGGCGAGGGCAGTGGGGTAGCCCTGCCCGCTGTGCGCAAGGTCATGGCTGCCTATTGGAAAGTGGGGCAGGATTTCGCGGCCCAGTAGGCTGGGTTACCCCCAGTCGGGTCAGAACCAGCGCCGCCACCCGCTCGCCCCCCAGCGCCACCGCCGGCACTGACTGCCCGGGAAAGATGGTCTCCCCCACCCGCCACAGGTTGGAATAGGGCGTTCTGGGGCTGGGTGTGCGGAAGGGGTGTACCTGTGGATACCCCCCCACCCAGCCATCCTGTCGGCGGGTGTAATAGTGGTAGGTACGGGGGGTTCCACCCAAAATTAGCACCGCCGACTCCCGGAAGCCGGGGATCAGCCGCTCTACCTGTCGCAAAACCCGTTCCTGCCAAACTTGTTTCTGGGCCTGATAGGCTTCTTTGGATAAGCCCCGCCACTCGAACAGCCGGGTGTGCACCGAGGCCGACAACACCCGCGAACCCGCCGGGCCGCGCAAGGGATCACCGGCATCCGCCAGACTCACAAAGGTCCAATCGCCTTCCCCCGCCCACTGCCGGTAGGGGGCGCCCGGTGGAACCACGTCCTCGGGCACCACAGCGTGCAGCATGAAGGCCCCCCAGCCATCGGCCGGTGGGTTCTGCTGGGGGCCGTCGGGGATGAGGGCCGCCAGGTCGCCGGGGGTCAGGTTGGCGACGAAGAAGTCGGCCTCGAGCACCTCTCGCTCCCCGCGTCGCTTCCCACCCAGGGCAACTTCCACGGCCACAACCCGCCCCTTCTGAACCTCCAGTTTTTCCACCCGGTGGCGGTAAAGCACCCGACCCCCGTGCTGGCGTACGGCTTCGGCCAGGGTCTCGGGCACAGCGCCCATCCCCCCCATAGGCATGGCTGGGCCCCGGTGGGGCAGATCCAGGGCCGCCGCTCCAAACAGAGCATAGGTGCCCTGGGCATCGGTTTGAGAGGCAATCAGAAGCTGGGCATCCAGAAAGCGCCTGAACGACGGATGGGAGGGCGCATGGGCCCCCGTGCGGCGCAGCAGATCGGCCAGAATTCCCGGTAAATCGGCCAGGTGCTCCAGTGCCCAGGGCAGCCCCTGCTGCACCATGCGCCGCGACTCGAGCAAGTCGGCCGGTGGAAAGGGCAAGCCCTGGGCCAGTTTCCACAGGGCATGAGCCCGCCTTTCTTGCCAGGCCCAGAACCGCAGCACGGTTTTGCCAAACGCTTCGCGCTGAGCTTCCAACTCGTGGGCCCGACCCACCGGACGGGTCACGACCCGGCCATCCGGCAACCAGACCTCCATTAACGGTTCGCCCGGGGCCAGCTTGCGCACAGGAAAACGAACGCCCAACTGGCGCTCGAGCCGGGTAAAAACCCCCGCCTCATCAAAACCGGCCAACAAGGTTGCGCCTGCATCGAAGCGAAAACCCTGGTGCAAGAAGGTGCCCGCCGAGCCACCGGGGTAAGTGTGGTGCTCGAGCACGGTGACCTCGAGGCCCGCCTGCGCCAGTAAAGCTGCGGTGGTGAGACCCCCCACCCCCGCGCCGATCACCACTACTTTCATCAATCGTTATTCTGCGATTCCTGGCAAACAAAGACTTGCGGAATGGTTACATTCTCGAGTTGCCAAAAGCAACTCCCTCCAGCAGGTCATTTCGCATGATGAATGTTCCCCATTACCGCGGAAGGTGCAGCGAGAACCGCTCGACCCACCAAAAATAAAGCGCTTATGATACCAGATTTGGTTGATTCGTTACCGTTCGGTAACGAATCAACCCGACCGAAGTTATCCGCGTAGCGGAGGGCGATACCGCCCCTTGGAAGTTATCCGCGTAGCGGAGGGCGATACCGCCCCTTGGAAGTTATCCGCGTAGCGGAGGGCGATACCGCCCCTTGGAAGGGAGACGCT
>NZ_QWKY01000021.1 GCF_003574035.1 Meiothermus hypogaeus
CCAATCCCCCAACCCCTTTCCCCCCTCGAGGGAGAAAGGGGTGGCTGAGAATTCGGTTTTGGTGGGTTTCATCTTCGGTTTCCCCACCAACCGCCCCACCGAACACCACTCACACATGGCCGGGGTGCTGCCGGAGTACCAGGGCAGCCAGATTGGTCTGTTGCTCAAGCGCTACCAGCGCGACTGGGCCCTCAGCAGAGGCTACGAGCGGGTGGTCTGGACCTTCGACCCTCTGCGCGGCCTGAACGCCCATTTCAACCTGCGCAAGCTGGGTGCGACCTTCAATCGCTACATCCCCAACTGCTATGGCGCCATGGGCGGCATCAACGCCGGCGCACCTTCAGACCGGGCCTACGCAGTCTGGGAGTTGCGTTCCCCCCGGGTGTTCAGCCGCATCTACGCACCGCCAGCGGCCCCCAGCATAGAGGGTCTGCGGCAGGCCAACGTGGTGGAGCAGCAAAAACCGGTCGGGCTCCATCTGGACCTGTCCGAACAGCAAATTCTGGTGCAAATCCCCGAAGACTGGGGCCATATTTTAAAGACCGACCCAGGCCTGGCCAACCAGTGGCGCTTGCACAGCCGAGAACTGTTCGGGCACTACTTCACCCAGGGCTACCGTGCCATAGACTTTGTGCGCGGCCCCAACCGCTATGTACTGGAGCGAATGGGCTGATAGCGAACGGGTTGGTCTGGTGCTACTAATACCAGATTCGGTTAGTTCGTCACCAAAGGGTGACGAACTAACCCGACCGAAGGGAGTGCTCTAGGATTCAAAAAGACAGCCTCTGGTGTTTTTGGTTTTGTAAACTGTCTTTTTGAATCCGGTATAATGCTGCATATTCCGCAAATACTCGGTCGCAGACCATTGACCATCGGCTTTTTTGAGCTTTCGGCCTGGAGCCTTTAGCTTTGGGCACACGGGAGGAAACTCTGATTCTTGCACCTGAAATCTGGACTGCCGAGGTGGTCTACGTCGGTTTCGGTACGCCCATGCTCAATGGCGGCCTGGTGGTGGTGGGCCAGCACATCGCGGCCACAGGCCCCCTGACCGAGTTGCGAAAAACCTATCCCGAAGCACCCCTCGTTCATAAGGGCAAAGCCCTCACGCCGCCGGTGGTCAACGCCCACACCCACCTGGATCTGACCACGGCTCCCTATTTTCGCGGCAGCTACACCGACTTCATCAAGCACGTGATTGACCACGGTTCAAAACGCAGCGCGGAGGCAGCCTTACAGGGTCTGAACGAGCTTCAAACCTTGCGAGTGGGGGGTTTTGGGGACATCGTGTACAAGCCCGAAATTGTGGAGTGGCTGCTGGAGCATAGCCCCCTGCCTGGGGTGGCCTACCTCGAGGTCATCCACCGCAACCCAGCGCAGGCCGACGAAGTAGCCCGCCGGGTTGCCCATCGCTTGACGGAGTGGCGCAATCGAAATAGCGCAGTCAGGGTGGGGCTTTCACCTCACACACCCTACAACGTGAGCCCGGCCCTGCTCAAAAAGCTGGTCGAGATTGCCCGGCTCGAGGGCTTCCCCCTGCAAATGCACGTGGCCGAAAGCCCCGACGAAACCCTCCTGATGACCCAGGGCACCGGCCCTTTGCGCGAAATTCCGTTGCAGTATGGGTTTGCGCCCTACGAGAACCCCCCCGGCCTCACGCCCGTACGCTACCTGGCCGAACTCGGGGTGCTGGGGCCGCACCTGACGGTAGTGCATGGGGTGCAGGTGGACGAAGAAGAGGTGCAGATGCTGGCCCAGTCGGGTACGAAGGTAGTCGCCTGTCCGCGCAGCAACGAGGGCCTGGCCTGCGGCCAGATGCCCTGGGTGCTGTACCTCAAACATCGCCTCGAGCCCGCCCTGGGTACCGACTCGCGCAGCAGCAGTCCCGACCTGGACGTGCGAAACGAGGCACTCTTTTTGTGGGAGCGGGTAGACCCCCGGGTACTGGTGCGGGCTGCTACCCGCAACGGTTACCGGGTGCTGGGGCTGGAAGCGCCCCGCATCACCCGCGGAACGCCGGTTTCCCAAGTACAATCCTGGTAGTCGGCCGTTGTGCCGGGATTTTTATGCAGATCGGTGCGCTCATCCTATACAGCGCTTTTGTGGGGGCCCTGACCGGGGTTTTTGCCGCCGGGTTTGTGTTTGTGCTGGGGGTAATCGAGCGCTATCTGCTGGGCGAAACCCTGGGTTACCTGCCCCCCGGCCTGCCGGGCGAGGGCGGCCTTTCCCAGATTTTTCGCGGGCCTGCCTTCTGGTGGCTGGCCTTGTTGTTGCCGCTGGTGTTCGCCGCCTCGAGCTACCTGGGCTCGGGCCGGGGGCTGGGCTGGCTTTTGGCAGCCTACCGCGCGGGGCGCCCGGTACGGGCAAGCGAGTATTTTCGGGGCATCGTCGGTTCGCTGATACAGCTTGGCGCAGGTTCCCCCCTGGGCCGCGAGGGGCCCATGGCTGCGCTGGGTTTGTGGGTCGGTAGTGTGATGGGGCGGCGCATCCCGCTGGGCGAGTCGAGTCGGTTTCTGCCCTTTGCGGGTATGGCGGCGGGGTTTGCCTCGGCCTTCCATGCCCCCATGGCTGGGGCCCTATTGGCCAGCGAGATTGTCTACCGGGGGCTGGCCCTGGAGGTCGGTGCCCTGGCCCCCGCGCTGATCGGCGCGCTGGCGGGCTTCACGGTTTACGGACTCTTTCATAGCTATGGCCCGCTGCTCGAGCTCACGCCAGGGCCTTTGGCGTGGCCGCAACTTCTGTTTGGGTTGGCGATTGGTCTGGTGTGTGCCGGGGTGGGCACCCTGTGGCTCGAGGCCGAGCGGTTTCTACAACGCTTTTTGCGGCGTCTCACCTTCGGGGTACGCCATGCCCTCTTCGGGCTGGTGCTAGCGGGGGTCTTGCTTTTGATGCCTGAGGCCATCGGTAGCGGACTGCCCTGGGTCCAGCTTGGCACGTCTCCTATTCTGACGTTGCCTTTCCTGGGGGTGCTCTTCCTGGTGCAGCTCGCCTTGCTGATTCTGGGTGGCGGCGTAAGGGCCTACGGAGGGCAGCTCACCCCGGCCCTTGCCCTGGGAGGCCTCAGTGGGCTAATTCTGGCTCAACTGCTGGCCCAGGTTTTCCCTTCCATAGCCCCACCCCCCGAAACCGCCGCCCTGGTGGGCATGGCCTCCCTGTTAGCAGGTATCGCCCGCGCACCCTTTGCTGCGGTGGTGCTGGCAGGCGAAATTGGGGGTTATAGCCTGCTACCCCTGACCCTCATTGCCGCTTTTGCCGCCTATACCTTCACCAGCCCACAGGGTAGTTTTGAGGTTGGGGTGCTCAACCAAGAAAAGGATGAGCCAGCGGGGCCTCTGCCTGAAAACGCTCCGCAAACTTTACTGAAGCCTCAGCCCCCAGCCTCGAGCGATTCGCCCTGAATGCCTCCAGGCTGTATTCCCACTGGTAGAAGTCGCGATAAAAGCCAAAGACCCGGTCGGCCACCGCCTGACCCTCTTCGCCTACGTCCACATACACCACAGGTCTTGGAATATCGCTACGGTAGTAGTGCAGCAAGCGCACGGGCTTGCGGTACGGCTCGCCCACCAGTTTGGGAATGCGGCAAAACTTGAGCGCCGAGAGGGTGGCCCAGTAGGCCGCCCGGTGGTCGGGGTGCACATCATGGGGGTTCCAGGTCACCACCACATCGGGCTTCCAGCTCGCTACCACCCGAGCTATGGCCAGGGCCTCTTCGCGGCCGCCGGTCAGGCTCGAGTCGGCAAAATTTAGGAACTCAGCCTCTGCGCCAATCATTTCAGCCACCGCGTGACCATGCCCCTCGCGGATGCGGGCTACCTCTTCGGGGGGCGTATTGCCAAACTGGCTGGCCAGCTCCCCTCGGGTGAGCCAGAGAATCTTGGCCGCGTCGCCGCGCAAGACATGCTTGGCCAGGGTACCGGAAACTCCTATTTCGTCATCGGGATGAGGAAAGACAGCAAGTAAACGCACGCCCAGAGTATAACGCAGCCCAGCTTGACGCTCCTTATACCGCCCTGTACACTCAGGCTTGCCTGCTCTGGCAGGTACAGCACATCCTGGAGTGGTGCCCGAGTGGTTGAAGGGGCACGCCTGGAGAGCGTGTATACGGGTTTCCTGTATCGAGGGTTCGAATCCCTCCCACTCCGCCAAACAAACGCCCGCAGGAGCCATTGCGGGCGTTTCCAGTTACCGATAGTTCTCGACGGCACAGGCCAGGCGCTCAATATCCTCGAGCTCGTTATAGACCTGGGCCGAGATCCGCACCCACAAGCGCTCATCCCGGCACAGAATGGGGGCCTCGAGCCGGTGCTCGTACAAGAGGGCGTACTGCAACCAGGCTGCCTCCTCGCGGGTTTTTCCCAAAGACCCAGGCAGGGGCAGGGTAACCATACACCCGACCATCGCCTCGGGCGCGGGAGGTTCAAATCCCCATCGGCTTGTGAGCATCAGGGCCGCTTGCCAGGCCAGGCGGTGATTGTAGTCGCGTATGGCCGCCAAGCCCCATTCGCGCAGCAAATCCAGGGCTGCTGGTGCGGACAGATAAGGTGTGGGGTCTTTGGTGCCCACCCAGTCGAACTCCTGGGTGAAGCCCTGCCCCAGGCCCCAGGAAATTACGGGCGGGTGAAGGTCTGGCTGACGTTCCGGGGCCACCCACAAAAATCCGCAGCCCTTGGGGGCCAGGGCCCACTTGTGCAGGTTGCCGGTGTAGTAGTCCACGCCCAGGCTGGGAATGTCCAGCGGTATGGCCCCCGGCGCATGGGCACCATCAGCCAGCACCGGTATCCCAGCCGCCCGGCAGCAAGCCGCCATCTCGGCCAGCGGCAGCACCAGGGCAGTTTCGGAGGTGATGTGATCAAGGATGGCCAGACGCGTGCGGGGGGTTAGGGCTTCTGCAAAAGCCGATACCATTTGCGCCCGATTGGAGAGCGGAAATGGCAACTCCACCATCACCAAGCGGGCCCCGGCCTGTTCGGATACAAAACGGGCCGCATTCACCACAGCGCCGTAGGCCAGGTTGGTAATCAGAATTTCGTCCGCTGGCCGCAAATCCAGGGAACGCAGCACCGCGTTGACCCCGGTGGTGGCGTTGTCGACAAACACCAGGTCCTGGCCTCTAGCGCCCACAAACCGGGCCACCGCCTCGGCGGCTTCGCGCAGCCGGGGCACCGGGCGACTCGAGGCGCCCGACAGGGCCGACAGCTCCCGGAGCAAAAAACGGGCGGGCTGTCGCTCCATCTCCTCCCGCAGGGCTTGCTGTTCGGCTAGAACTTTTTTGGGGGTGGCGCCCACCGTGCCGTGGTTGAGGTAGGTAATGGCTGGGTCAAGCGGCCAGTGCCGGAGCATCTCCCTACCAAAGCGGATGGAACCCATGCCGCTCATGGGTCGAGGGCCAGCTCCTCGTAGGGGACACCCAGGTAGTTGGCCAGTACCTCCACCACCAGCTCGTGGTCTTCGCGCTGCGGCAACCCCGAGACCGTAATGGCCCCCAGGCAACCCACCCCTTTTACAAAGATGGGAAAGCTACCGCCGTGGGCAGCAAAATCGCGCGCGTCCAGGCCACGATTCTCGAGGCCGACCTCTTTGTGCTTCAGCATTAGGCCCACCGCATAGGAGCTGCGGTGAAAACGCTGCACCACATTGCGCTTGCGCCGTATCCATTCGGCGTTGTCGGGGGTAGCGCCCGGCATGGCATAAAAAAAGAGCGGCTGTCCAAAGAAGCTAATATCCATCGCAATGGCGCTATGGAGCTGCTCAGCCGCCAATTTGAGTTGCTGTCCCAACACCCAGGCGGTCGCAGCATCGAACTGTTCGAAGCGCAGGCGGGCCTCCTGTTCGGCAAGCACCTTCAGGTCCTGTTCCAGGTTCATTCTTCCACCCCCAGGGAAATCTCCCGGCGTTCTGCGGCGCTTTTTATGGCGGCCTCGAGCACCTCCATCAGCCGAACCGCCTGGTCGGGCGGCACCGGGTTCGGCCCTTTTTGCAGGATAGCATCCCGCACCCCTGCATAAAATCGACTGTAATCCCCGGGCGCATTGGGGACAGATTGTGCGGCCTGGTCGGGCAGGTACAGTTGGCCTTCAACTGGATCATGTCCAAAGTCTGAAGTACCTGGCCGCAGACCCCGCTTGAGCGCTTCTTCCTGGGTATCGAAGCCGTATTTGATGAAACTACCCTGGGTTCCATGTATCACGAAACGAGGGCTGCTACCTGCCACCAGCGCACTGGCATGCAGCACCACGCGCAGCCTGGTATAGCGCAGGAGCACGTGAAAAAAATCGGTGGTTTGAGCATGGTCGCGCTGAAGAGCCATATCAGCATAAACGGCTACAGGAGGGCCAAATAGCAGCAGCACCTGATCGGCAAGGTGCGGCCCCAGATCGTACCAGAGCCCACTTCCTGGCCCTGCCTGTTCACGCCAGCGATCGCGCACCTCGGGCCGATAGCGATCGAAATGCGATTCAAAATAGACAACTTCGCCCAGGGCTCCAGCCTGCAGGATTTGCAGCACTGTCAAAAAATCCGCATCCCAACGCCGGTTTTGATATACCGATAGCACTTTTCCCTTTTCGGCAGCCAGCATCGCCAGAGCTCTGGCCTCACTTGCATGAATGGTAAAGGGCTTGTCCACCACCACATGCTTTCCAGCTTGCAAGGCACGCTGGGCCAGGTCGAAGTGGGTCTGGTTGGGCGTAGCAATCACCACCAGATCGAGCTCCGGATGAGTAATTACCTCCTCGATGGACTCACCTACCCAAAGGTCGGGCCAGTCCGATTTGACTTTTTCGGGCTTACTGCTGGCAACCGTTACCAAACGCAACCCCGGAACGCTTTGGATCACCGGCGCATGAAACACCTGCCCTGCAAAACCATAGCCGATCAGTGCAACATGAATGGGTCGGTTCATAGAGCCTCTATTACTGGTAAGGTTACATGCAATTTTGTTTACATCAACTTACCTTGTTTTGCGAAAATACTTTTGCCCTTCCGGTCAAGGGCGACCTGCTTCCATTCGCCTTTGCACATCAACCTCGGGGTAAAATGCTGCTCATCCGCACGAAGACCACTAAGGCTTTTGAAGTATTTCCAGAACTTGTTTGGCCACACGCTCCCCCAGATCCAGTCCGCCACTGCCATCAAAAAACCAGTGGATACCCGCAATGATGCGCGAATAGGAGGCTTCTTTTGCCATATTGTCCCAGGTTTTGGCTTCGCCGGGGAAGAAAGCGGTCAGGATGGTGGCCGCAGCCCCACTTACCGACGAGTGACCGGAAGGATAGGCAGGAAAGCGAGGTGTGGGCAAATAAGGCCGCCAGTGCTTATCAAAGGTAGCTACCCACTGGTCGGGACGGGCCGTGTAATATATGAATTTATCCCGCCAGCAGGCTATGAAAGAGTTGTGCATGGCCACATTGAGGGCGGCCAGTATGGCCACCGCATCTGCGGCCTGATATTCTCGTTTTCTCAAAATTTCGACTGCGGCTTCCTGCCAAAGCCCTGCGGGCGTGACCGTACCGGGATCTCCTGCCCATTTTTCGGCAATCTGTTGTCCATAGTCATCCAGTTTCTGCTGCTCGGCCCAGAATAAAGTGCGTTCACGTTCGAACTCGGGGGAGTTCCAGGCTGGGGGTGGACTCGAGCGGGCCAGTTCTGCCGGTGTCACACCAATTGGGGTCACGTTGCCCCAGCCCGGTTCGGCGGCGGGGCGACCCAGGGGTAAAACCCAGACCCCAGGTGCTGGAGCCGGGTAGGTAGGAATAACCTGGCGAGCTGCACCATCCCGGCGGCCCCAGGCCACCACCTGAAGCCCAATCTGTCGGCCTATTTCCCGAGAAAGCCGTAGATTTCTCTCGGCAAACCCCGCACTCGAGGCCTGGGCATAGATGTTAGCAGTGGTCTGGCGAATGGCGTCTTTCAGGTTGGGAAAAGTGGGGTGCAGGTAGAGCATCACCTCCTGCGCCGCATAAGCCACTACCACATTGGGCTCGGCTTCGGGGTATTTGCGCAGCAGATACAAACTATCGTTCATCGCCACCGAGAGCAGCGCCAGGGCCCGTGCCGTGCGGGGCGGCGAGAACATCTGGGTCTGGATACCCAGTAGCTCCAGTCGTTGTAGCTCGCTTAAGGTATCCCAACTGAGGTTAGTGGGAAGCGGGTTGGGGCTGGCTTGCAGTTGAGCCCCCAGGCGCTCAACTGCCGGTGTGGTGGTCGCAATCCAGGCCCTGGATTGAATCTGCTGGGCCGACCCTGGACCAGAGATACAAAGTAACAAAACCACCAAAGACCAAGTCAAAGTTCTCGAGGTCAAGCGTTGTTGTACAAACGGCATAATCTAAACTTTAACGCATCTTTGCTTGGCAAACACAAACGCCGGAGGTTGTACCAGCCGTGGGCTAAGCGGTATGGTTTTTTATACCAGATTCGGTTAGTTCGTCACCAAAGGGTGACGAACTAACCCGACCGAAGTTATCCGCGTAGCGGAGGGCGATACCGCCCCTTGGAAGTTATCCGCGTAGCGGAGGGCGATACCGCCCCTTGGAAGGGAGACGCTTTCTTCGCCGACCGACAGTGAAGGGCCATCGGCCCCCGGCTAGCGCCGGTACTCAAGGGAGCGGTGTGCTCTAGGATTCAAAAAGACAGCCTCTGGTGTTTTTGGTTTTGTAAACTGTCTTTTTGAATCCGGTATTAGCGTTTGATTGGGGCGTTCAAAGTTTCTTTTTGTGCTCTCATTCGGGCCAAAGTAGTTGCGGTATCATCCCCTTAATGAATCCACCGCGGGCATTGCTGGTCTGCCTTGGGTTGTGGTTTTCGGGCTGGACGCTGGCTCAGGTTGCCATCCCCAATTTCATTGAGGAGACGCAGAGTTCGGGCCTCGAGAGCCGCTTTGATGGTGACTTTGTGGTAGGTGGGGGGGTGGCGGCTTTTGACTGCAACGACGACGGCCTGCCCGAGCTCGTCCTCTCGGGCGGCACCAATCGGGCCAAGCTCTACCTCAATCAAAGTGTAGTGGGCGGGGCCCTGCGCTTCAGGGAACAAACTGCGGGGGTCGAACTCGAGCAAGTGGTGGGGGCCTACCCCCTAGACATTGACAGCGACGGCAAAACCGACCTGGTTCTGCTCAGGTCAGGAGAGGATGTCCTGTTGCGTGGATTGGGCAATTGCCGTTTTGAAAACGCAAACCGTCTGTGGGGGTTCCAGGGAGGCAACACCTGGACCACCGCCTTTGCAGCAACCTGGGAAAAAGGCCAGAGCTGGCCCACCCTGGCTACCGGAGGCTATGTCAATCGCGGTACCCAGTTTCCCTGGGGAAGTTGTCGGGGTAATGCCCTCTACCGCCCTGCTCCAGGTAGCAGGGGGTTTGCCCCACCTGTAGCGCTCGAGCCCAGCTTCTGTGCCTTATCGATGCTTTTTTCTGACTGGAACCGCTCGGGCACCCCGGCGCTGCGGGTCTCAAACGATCGTGAGTACTACCAGGGCAAAGGCCAGGAGCAGCTTTGGCAGATCATTCCCGGCCAACCCCCAAGGCTTTTCTCCGAGGCCGAGGGCTGGAAGCGTCTGCAAATTTGGGGCATGGGCATTGCCAGTTACGACCTTACCGGCACCGGCTACCCGGTCTACTACCTGACCAGCATGGGCGACAACAAACTCCAGATGCTGGAGTCGCCCAACCGACCCAGCTACACCGACATCGCCTTCCGGCGCAACGCCACCGCCCACCGACCCTATACCGGAGGCGACGTGCATATGTCTACGGCTTGGCACGCCCAGTTTGAGGATGTCAACAACGACGGCCTGATTGACCTTTTTGTGTCCAAGGGCAATGTGGGCTTCATGCGCGAGGCCGCCGCCCGCGATCCCAATAACCTGCTGCTCGGCAAGCCCGACGGCACATTTGTGGAGGTTGGCGATAAAGCTGGAATTGCGAGCTTTCTTCGCGGTCGCGGAGCCCAGGTCATGGATTTCAATGCAGATGGACTGCTAGACATTGTGGTAGTCAACCGGCTTGACCGAGCGCAGATCTGGCGCAATTTGGGGGGAACCACCCCTAGCCCTGCATCCGCTACCCCGCCAGCTGCCCTACCGCTGGGAAATTGGTTGCAAGTACGGCTCCAACAGCCAGGCCCCAACCCCGATGCTATTGGAGCCTGGCTGGAAGTACAGCTTGCCAATCGCGTTCTACGGCGCGAGTTGACTGTAGGTGGCGGGCACGCGAGCGGAGGGTTGGGCTGGATCCACTTTGGCGTAGCCAGTGCAGCGCAGGTACGCATGCGGGTACTATGGCCCGATGGTCAGTGGGAGGAGTGGCGGGAAGTTCAGACCAACCAGTTTGTCATTCTTAAACGAGGGAAGGGTATTCAACGTTTTTTGCCAGCCAGCAACCAACCGTAAAAATTGAAAATCCCCGTTCTAAGAACACAGTCCTGTGATGTAGCGGCCATCCTTTTGTAATCTGGGCCGCGTTGCAAAAAGAATGAGCCCGCCAGGCATTGACATTTTCTTCTTAATAAATGTATTTTCTTCTCGAGTCGAACAAAAAATGAAGCGCTTTAACAGCCAGTAACGTCGGCTCACTTTACACAAGGGGAGGGAGTATGAAGCGATTCCTCAAGGTGATGGTGTTGGTCCTGTTCGCAATGGCAATACCCTCTTTCGCGCAGCAGGTGATCGTAGGGGTAAGCTGGGCCAACTTCCAGGAAGAACGCTGGAAAATAGATGAGCGGGCCATCCGCGACCAGCTCGGACGCATGGGCGCTACCTACATCAGCGCCGACGCGCAAAGCTCCTCGGAAAAGCAGCTCAACGACATTGATGCCCTGATCGCCCGGGGTGCCAAGGCCCTGATCATCCTGGCCTGGGACAAAGATGCTATTCTCCCCGCCATTGATAAAGCCAAGGCTGCGGGCATTCCGGTGGTGGCCTACGACCGCCTGATCGAAAACGACTACGCCTACTACATCACCTTCGACAACGTGGAGGTAGGCCGGATGCAAGCTCGGGAGGTGTTCAAAGCCCGTCCCAAAGGCAACTACGCCTTCATCCTGGGAGCCAACACCGACCCCAACGCCGACTTCCTGCATAAGGGACAGCTCGAGGTGCTCGACGCCGCCATCAAGCGCGGTGACATCAAGGTGGTGGGCAAGCAGTACACCGAGGGCTGGAAGCCCGAGGTTGCCCAGCGCAACATGGAGCAGATCCTCACCGCCAACGCCAACAAAGTAGATGCGGTGGTGGCCTCTAACGATGGCACCGCCGGGGGCGTGGTAGCGGCACTGGCCGCCGTTGGCCTAGCCGGAAAGGTGCCGGTCTCAGGTCAGGACGGCGACCAGGCCGCCCTCAATCGGGTAGCCCGTGGACTGCAAACCGTAAGCGTCTGGAAAGACGCCCGCGAGCTGGGTCGCAGAGCCGCCGAAGCAGCCGTGCTGATGGCCCGTGGTACTCCCATGGACAAGCTACCGGGCCGAACCATTTTTGCCGACGGCCCCAATAAGGTTCGCATGAACGCCCTCTTGCTCAAACCCATCCCGATTACCCGGCAGAACCTCGATGTGGTGCTGCGGGCAGGCTGGATTACCAAGCAAGCTCTCTGCCAGGGGGTGAGCGGAGCAGGGGCACCGGCGGCCTGCCGTTAGAATCCAGCTTTACCGTCGAGGGTGGGCAGTTTGCCCACCCTTTTTCCGGTCAAAATATGTCTACACGTACGAACGCTAACTGCAAGAGCTCCGTTATAATCGATTCCGACAATCAAAACCTGGCGGAGGACTTTGAACATGCAAACACAAGCAGCCTCGAGAGCCAACGCAAACCTGGTGCAAAGTCTGGGGGTTGATGGGCGCATCCTGACCATGCTGGTGGTGCTGGCCGTGGTATGGACGGTATTCCAGATACTCACCCTGGGTCAGCCGGGACAGTTCCTGAGTCCACAAAACCTCTGGAACCTTTCTGTGCAAACAGCGGTAGTGGGCATCATGGTGGGCGGCATGGTGATGGTGATTGTGACCCGCCAGATTGACCTTTCGGTGGGTTCCATCCTGGGCTTCAGCGGTATGATCATGGCCCTGATCCAGACGGTGCCGCCTTTGGGCTGGGGTGGGAACTGGATTCTGGCATTGCTGGCGGGCTTGTTGCTGGGGGCATTGATCGGAGCCTTTCAGGGGTACTGGGTGGCCTACTGGGCCGTACCCGCTTTTGTGGTTACGCTGGCCGGATTGCTCATTTTTCGCAATGCCACCTTTATCGTGGCCAGTGGGCGTACCATCGGGCCCCTTAACGACAACTTCAAGGTCTTGGGGGGCGGCCTGAATGGTTCGATCGGGGAGTTCTGGACCTGGGTGGTGGGGCTGGTAGTAATGGCGTATATCGTCTATCAGGCCCTCACCAACCGCAGCAGGCGTATCAAAAACGGCCTTCCGGTGCGGCCGGTCTGGGCCGAGGCGGTGGTCAATGGGATTCTGCTGGCCCTGACCCTGGCTTTCGTGCTGGTCATGAATGCCTTCCCCTATCCGGGTACCAACATTCCACGGGGGATGCCGGTACCCGTCTTGATTACCCTGGTGGTGCTCTTTGCCCTGAACTGGGTGGCCCTCAACACCCGGTTTGGTCGCTACGTGTTCGCCATCGGCGGCAACCCGGAAGCAGCCCTGCTGGCCGGTATCAACGTCAAGCGGATACTGGTGGCGGTATTTGCCCTGATGGGGATGCTGGCTGCCCTGGCCGGGGCGGTGCAGGCTGCCCGCCTGAACTTCGTGACCAACAGCATGGGCAACCTCCTCGAGCTCGACGTGATTGCGGCTGCCGTGATTGGCGGCACGGCCCTGGCGGGGGGCAGTGGAACCATCGTGGGAGCCGCATTGGGGGCCCTCCTGATGTCCTCCCTGCGCAGCGGGATGGTGCTGATGGGGATGCCGACCGAATGGCAAAACGTGGTGTTGGGCGCGGTGCTGCTGGCAGCCGTAATCTGGAACACGGTGTATCTGAGGAACCGGAGGTGAACATGACCCCCTTGGTTGAAATGCACAACATCAGCCTCCGCTTTGGCGGAAACCAGGCGCTGGACAATGTCTCGGTCAACCTGTACCCCGGCGAGGTGGTGGGGCTCTTGGGTCACAACGGTGCGGGCAAATCCACCCTGATAAAGGTGCTCTCCGGAGCCTATCGGGCCGATAGCGGCCAGATTCGGGTGAATGGACAAGAGGTGCAGATTCGCACCCCCCAGGACGCCCAGGCCCAAGGCATCGAGACCATCTACCAGACCCTTGCCCTGGCCGACAACCTCGACGCAGTAGCCAACGTATTTCTGGGGCGGGAGAAGGTTCGGGGCGTAATGCTGGACGAGGACATCATGGAACTCGAGGCCCGCAAGACCCTGGATCGCCTGCGGGTGAAAATCCCCTCTCTGCGCCTGCCGGTAGCCCAGATGTCGGGGGGCCAGCGCCAGACGGTGGCCATTGGGCGGGCCATTTATTTCAAAGCCCGCTGTCTGATCATGGATGAACCGACCGCAGCTCTGGGGCCGGAGGAAACCCAGAAAGTCCACCAGCTCATCAAGGCCCTCAAGGCCGAGGGGGTTGGAATATTCCTCATTAGCCACGACCTGCACGATGTTTTCGACCTGGCCGACCGCATCACGGTGATGAAAAACGGGCGACTGGTAGGCACCGTCTACACCCAGGATGTCACCCACGACGACGTGTTGGGCATGATTATCGGTGGCGTGATGCCCAAAAACGTCCGGCCTGCCGATCAGCCTGCACCGCGGGCTTAATGGGCAGAGCACCGAGGGAACGGGAGTCGACCCCATGTCAACCGTATCCTTTGTTCCGCACCAGCTGGCATCTATCCAGGTACCTGGCGAGGTTCCGGTTCTACCGCCTGAATTGTTTTCGCAGCGCTATGAGCGCCTCGAGGCCAGGCGGCAAGAGTCGGGCCTGGATGCCCTCTTGATATATGCCGACCGGGAACACGCCGCCAACCTGGGCTGGCTGACCGACTTCACCCCACGGTTTGAAGAGGCCCTCTGGATTCAGGTAGGGGGACAGACCCCTACCTTGCTGGTGGGCAACGAGTGCCTGAGCTTTGCCCGTATGGTTTGCAAGCTCGAGGCCCGTTTCGAGCTCTACCAGGAATTCAGCCTGCCGGGCCAGGATCGCAGCCGAAGTACCGATTTGCCGGGCTTGCTGCGCAAGGCTGGGCTGGGCAAGGGGCTACAGGTTGGGCTGGTGGGCTGGAAGCCCATGCAGGCCCTGGACGTACCGCACTGGATTGTCGAAGCGATTGAGGCAGTGACGGGCCGGCTTCCCCACAATGCTGCCGACCTGCTGATGCACCCGGCCACGGGCTTGCGGGCGCGCCTCGAGCCCGAGCAAATCCGCTGGGCCGAGTACGCCTCGGCCCTATCCAGCGAAGGCCTCAAGAACTGGGTCTTTGGGCTGCGGGAGGGTCAGAGCGAGCGGGAGGCGGCTTTGCACCTGGTATCCTATGGCCTCGAGCTTTCCTGCCACCCCATGGTGAACTTTGGTCCGCAAATTCCCAGCGGACTCGGAAGCCCGCGCAATCACCAGGTTCAGCCGGGATTTTATGCCCAGGCCGCCTTTGGCCTAGTGGGGGGGCTGACCTGCCGGGCCGGACGGCTGGTGCGCGCGGATTATCGGGAGGACACCGATCGGTACCTGGAACTGGTCATCAACTACCTGCAGGTGGTGCATGCCTGGTATGCCACCCTGGGGGTCGGGGTCTTGGCGGGTGAAGTGTTCGCCAAAGCCCATCAGACCAAAAACGACACCTGGGATTTCGCACTGAACCCTGGGCACCTGATTCAAATGGACGAGTGGCTCGGCAGCCCCTTCAAGAAGGGCTCCGGGGTCGCCCTACAGAGTGGTATGGCCATCCAGCAAGACATTATTCCCGTTCCGCGGCAGGGTCATGCGGTGGTGAACATGGAGGACGGTCTGGTGCTGGCCGACGCCGACCTGCGCCAGGCGCTAAGGCGCCTCGACCCGGCCCTAATGGAGCGCGTAGCCCTGCGCCGCAAGGCAATGGAGCAGCTTGGGTATCAGCTTGGCGAGGACGTATTGCCTTTATCCAACATCCAGGGGATTTTCTTCCCTTTTTTGCTACAGCCTGAATATGTAGCCCGTTTTGACTGAAAGGAGCGTCTTATGCGAATTGGTATCGTAGGTGCAGGCTGGTGGGCCGGTTTTGCCCACCTTCCCGCCTTCAGGGATGCAGGGGCTACCATCGCGGGCATCTATAGCCGTACCCCGGCCCACGCCCAAAAACTGGCCGAGCAGTTCGACAGCAGAGCCTTTGAACACTATGAAGACCTGCTGGCCGCCTGCGATGGGGTGGCCATCTCCACCGCCGACCATACCCACGCCCCTCTGGGCATCCAGGCTTTACAGGCGGGCAAGCACCTTTTCATGGACAAGCCCCTGGCCCGTACTGCAACGGAGGGGCAGGCCATTCTGGAGGCTGCCAGGGTCTCTGGGCGCATCGGCCTGACCGCCTTCACCAGCCGGGGCGACCTGGCCGCCGAGATGGCCCAGCAGCTAGTGCGTGCCGGCGAAATTGGCGAGGTGCTTTATCTGAGGGGCTACTTCCACGGCGGCTTCATGGGCGACCCCGGGGGTCCCACCCCCTGGCGGGCCAAGGCCGAAACCGGGGGGGCCGGGGGCGCGGTGGCCGACCTGGGGGCCCATCTTTTTGACCTGGTGCGGATGTTGACAGGCCTCGAGTTCACCCAGGTCATGGCGCAAGGGCACATCCACTTCCAGCGGCCCGACCCCGTCACCAACCTGGACGAAGGAGCGGTGCTGGCCCGGCTGGGCGAGGCCAGCGGGGCTTTTTCGCTCTCGAGGGTGCACATTGGGGCCGACCAGCGGCTCGAGCTGGAAATCCAGGGCAGCAAGGGTGCCCTTAAGCTCTCGCCTGCCCTGTGGGGCCAGGGGAAAAGCTGCCAGCTGCTCTTAGCAAGGCGCCCCGGTTTTTATCAAGAGATCGCCCCCGACCCTGGTCTGCTGCGTGGGCGCGACCCCCAAAGCCCCTGGGGCTACTTCCAGTTTCGGGAACTGGCCCGGCGCTTCATGGAAGCCGTCGCCCAGAACCAGCAACCCACCCCCAGCCTCGAGGATGGGCTTATCACCCAAAAGGTGATAGACGCCGCCGTGCAGAGTTGCCAGGAGAACACCTGGGTAAAGGTATAAAAGACGAAGGGTCAATTTGGAATAGGTTTCCTTGGGCCTGGCCTGCCGACGGTGTATTCTTGGCATGTTGGCATGAGTACGGTAATGAACAAACCCCGTTTAGTAACCCCCAACTTCATCACCGAGATTATCGATGAAGATTTGCGTGCGGGTCGTTACTCCAGGATCGTCACCCGCTTTCCCCCTGAGCCCAACGGCTACGCCCACCTCGGCCACGCCATTGCCAGCTACATCGACTTTGGCATCGCGCACGACTACGGGGGGGAGTGCCGTTTGCGCATGGACGACACAAACCCCGAGGCCGAGCGGGCCGAGTACGCCGAGGCACTGATCGCCGATATGGGCTGGCTAGGCTGGGACTGGGGGCCTGCGGTCAGCTATGCCTCCAACTACTTTGAAGCCCTCTATCAGATGGCCGAAAAACTCATCCAGAAGGGCCTGGCCTACGTGGACAGCGTCCCGCCCGAGGAGATGGCCCGCCTGCGCGGCACGGTGGATAAACCCGGCACCCCCAGCCCCTACCGCGACCGCAGCGTAGCGGAAAACCTGGACCTGTTCCGCCGCATGCGGGCGGGGGAGTTCCACAACGGCGAGCATGTGCTTAGGGCTAAGATAGACCTCAGCAGCCCCAACATGAAGCTGCGCGACCCGGTGCTCTACCGGATTGTGCACGCCGAGCACTACCGCACCGGCAAAGCGTGGTGCATCTACCCCTCTTACGACTTCGCCCAGGCCACCACCGATGCCCTGGACGGGGTGACGCACAGCCTGTGCAGCCTCGAGTTCGTGGACAACCGGGCCATCTACGACTGGCTGATGGACCACCTCTGGGGCGAACCACCCCTCCACCAGACCCCCCGCCCCCATCAGTACGAGTTTGGCCGCCGGAGCCTGGAATACACTGTGGTCTCCAAGCGCAAGCTGAGGAAGCTGGTCGAAGGGGGTTATGTGCGCGGCTGGGACGACCCCCGGATGCCCACCCTGGCCGGCCAGCGACGGCGTGGGGTGCGGCCCGAGGCCATCCGGCGGTTTGCCGGGCAGGTCGGCATCTCGCGCACCAACCGGACGGTGGATATTGCCCTGCTCGAGGGGGCCATCCGCGACGACCTGAATACCACAGCCCCCCGCGTAATGGCGGTATTGCGGCCCCTCAAGGTGGTGCTCACCAACCTGGCCGAGCCCCGAACCATAGCTCTTCCGTACTGGCCCCAAGACGTCATCCAGGAGTCGCCCGATGGCCTGGTGCCCCTACCCGATGGTCGCCGGGTGCAGCCCGCCGAGGCCACGCGTACCGTGACCCTTACCCCGGAGCTCTACATTGAGCAAGACGACTTTGCCATTACCCCGCCCAAGGGCTTCAAGCGCCTGACGCCGGGGGGAACCGTGCGGCTCAAGATGGCCGGGGTCATCCGCTGCGAGCGCTACCAGACCGACGGGGCCGGTCAGGTTACCGAGCTCCTGTGTACTTTGCTGCCCCAGGAGGCTAAAGCCGCCGGGGTGATTCACTGGGTTAGCGCCCTGGACGCCGTGCCCGCCGAGTTTCGTCTTTATGACCGGCTTTTTACCGTGCCGCACCCCGAGGCCGAGGCCAAGGAACTCGAGGACGAAGCAGAAACCCCCGAAGACCACGACTTCCTGCGCTTTGTCAACCCCAAGAGCCTCGAGGTCGTGCAGGGCTACATCGAGAGAAGCGTGCTGCAAGACCCCCCGGATACCCGCTACCAGCTCGAGCGCAACGGCTACTTCTGGCAAGACCCCACGGACTCTAAACCCGGCGCACTGGTCTTCAACCGCATCGTCACGCTCAAGGACAACTGGGGACGAAACGCAGAGCAGGTCGAAGAAAAACGTGAAACTGTCAGCCATAAAGCACTCGGCAAAAAAAGGGCCGAAAGCCCGGCATCGCCACAGCCCGCCGTCATCCTCACCCCAGATCAAGAGTCCAGGCTGCAAAGCCTCCTGGCTCAGGGCATTCCCCAGGCCGAGGCGCTGGTGCTGGCGCGCGAACCCAGGCTGGCCGACTTCCTGTTGCTAGCTAGCCAGTCGGCACCCATTTCCGCACTGGCCAACTGGGTGGTCAACGACCTGGCCCCCGCCATCCGCACAGGTGTGTGCAGGGTCACGCCCGCAGGGCTGGCGGGCCTGGTCAAGCTCTTGGAGGCGGGTGAAATTAACACCCGCATCGCCAAGGACGTGCTGGCCGAAGCCCAGGAAAGCGGTACAGACCCGGCTGAGATTATTCGCCAAAAGGGTCTGCGGCAGGTCAGCGATAAGGGGGCTCTGGAAAGAATCGTTGACCGAATCCTGGCCGAAAACCCAGACAAAGTAGCCGCCTACCGCGCCGGCAAGACCGGCCTGCTGGGCTTTTTTGTGGGCCAGGTGATGCGCGAGACCCAGGGTCAGGCCAATCCCCAACTGGTGCAGGAACTGGTAAGGCAAAAGCTGGGCTAAGCCCAGGTGTCGCCTGGCTATGGAAGGCGCTGTAAAAGCTGCTGCCGTGCTCTTTAGCGCTTTATACCAGATTCGGTTAGTTCGTCACCAAAGGGTGACGAACTACCCCGACCGAAGTTATCCGCTTAGCGGAGGGCGATACCGCCCCTTGGAAGGGAGACGCTTTCTTCGCCGACCGACAGTGAAGGGCCATCGGCCCCCGGCTAGCGCCGGTACTCAAGGGAGGGGTGTGCTCCAGGATTCAAAAAGACAGCCTCTGGTGTTTTTGGTTTTGTAAACTGTCTTTTTGAATCCGGTATTATTTGCCCCGGTACCAGATCCGATAAACCCGCCCCCCCTTGGCGTCGGAGACATACATCGCGCCATCGGAGCCAACCACCAGCCCCACCGGGCGGCCCCAGGCATCCCGGCACATCTGCCCTGGCTCCCGCCAGCCGGTGGCAAACACTTCGGAGCGCACCGGAAGGTCGTTTTGAATGATGAAGCGTTCAATTTTGCAGTCGCGGTACTGCTCTGGGTTTTGCACCCCTAGCGAGCCGTGGTAGGCGATGTACAGGCTTTGGCGGTACTCCAGGGGAAATTGGCTGCCACCCCAGGCCATGCCCAACGGGGCCGAGTGGGCCGGGGCCGTAAATAGCGCCGGAACCGCCTTGCGGCAGTCGAAGCCATCGGTGCGGGGGTCGGGCACCTCGCTACGCTCGGCCTTGAGATTCAGGCCCAGCCCGGGCGTATAGCAGTAGGGCCAGCCATGAAAGCCCCCTGGCTGCACCGCCACAATCACCTCTTCGGGGGGCAGGTTGTCGCCCAGGTGATCGGTGCCGTTGTGGGTGGCCCAGAGCGCTCCCCTACCCGTCCAAGTAAAGTCTACGCTGTTCTTGAGCCCTTCGGCCCAGACCACCCGGCGGCGGGGGTCGGGGTCACGCGCAAAGGGGTTGTCCTGGGGTACGCTACCGTCGGGGTTGTAGCGCAAAATGGCCGCCCGGCGGGGGTCGCGCTCGGGGCCAAAGTTGGTCTCCGAGCCCACCGACACGTACAGCTTGCCATCCGGGCCAAAGTGCAGGGTGCGGGTGAAGTGCCCGGAAGGGCCCGGAATATCGGCAACGACAGTTTCGCGCTGCCAGGTAGCTCCTTTTTGTTGCATGCGAATGACCGCGTTGCTCAAAGCCACATAAAGCCAGCCCTGGTGCCACTCCAATCCATGGGGTAGCTCGAGGTGCTCTGCCAGCACCTCTACGCCATCGGCCCGACCATCGCGGTTGCGGTCGGGCAACCGTACCACCTGGCCTCCGTACATCAGGGTCAGGTAGAGGTGCCCATCGGGCCCCACCGTCATCATGCGGGGGGCACCCTCAAAGCCTTCGGCAAAAATCTGGATGGCAAACCCTGGGGACAGCCGAATGCGCCGGGCTGCTTCGTCAGTTACAGGCTCTGGCTTGGCAGCAAAAAACACGCCACAGGCCGCTGCCAGTACTATCGCCAGGCCTAGCCGATGCAAGGGGGTCATTTGAAGCTCAGGCTAGCAGAATTGCTGCCGGTTCGATTAGCGCCAGATGATGGTTCAAACTCCACCGAATAGCCGACCTCGAGTATTTGAGAAAATTGTATTTATCTCATGTTTTCACTGCTACACTAAATGCGTAATCGTCTTGGAATTATGAAACAAGACAATCTTCCCCAGTTATGAAAAACCGCTTTCGTCTTTCTTCCACCACTACGGTTCGTGAGCCGTTTAATACCTTTTCCCACGCAGCGGGTGCAGTGCTCGGCCTGGTTGGCATGGTTGCCTTGTTGTTTTTCACCCAGGGCAACGCCGCCAAAATCGTGGGGGCGCTGGTATTTGGCCTGACCATGATCCTGATGTACACCTCCTCCGCGCTCTACCACGCCCTGCGGGTCTCGGAGCGGGCCTTGTTGTGGTTGCGCAAGCTCGACCACGCGGCCATTTTTTTATTCATCGCCGGAACCTATACCCCGGTGCTGTTGCAAGCCATGGAGCCCGCTTGGCGGCCCTGGGCCCTGGGCCTGGTCTGGGGCCTGGCGTCGCTGGGGGTGGGCCTCAAGCTGGTCACGCTCAAGGCCCCGCGCTGGCTTTATACCGCGACCTACCTGGGCATGGGCTGGCTCTCGGTCTTTTTGCTGCCCAAGCTGGCCCTGAACCCCCTCGCGCTGGGCTTCCTGATTGCGGGCGGGGTGGCCTACAGCTTGGGGGCCGTGGTCTATGCCGCCAAATGGCCCAACCTGCTGCCCCGGCTGGTGGGTTTTCATGGCCTCTGGCACGTGTTTGTGCTATTGGGCAGTGCGGGCATGTATTTTGCTGTGCTGTCGCTGTATATAGCCTGAGGCCTACAGCCGATAGCCCATAGCCAAGGCCCAAATCACCCCGCATTCTGCGGGGTTTTTTGTACGGGTATTAGGGCGCGACGGGCGGAATGTTGAGCCGCTACCGCAGGAGAGCTAAGGGTAACCCAACGTAAATCTGCCCTCGACGGTCTGCATACAGATGAGCGTTATGCTCGGGGGTTAAGCCGAGTTTCAAAACGGATCGGTACCTTTATGTCTAGAAAACCGCAGCCCAGAAAAACCCAGGCCAGGATAGCAGCCTTCCCTGATCCTGGCGCAGGATCGAGGCGTTAACAGTTTACGCACGCAGAAACAAGAACGCCCCGGCCACAGGCCGGGGGTCTGGGTGGGCTAGCCTGGAGCTCAAAAACTGATGTTGACTTGTCCGAGCTTACCCAGAATCAGCATCGAGGCTACCGTGGCGGCGGTGAGAATAATCAGCACCAGGGCCATGCCGATGTAGCGCAAGTCAGCCCCCTCGCTTTCGACCTCGAGGGTGCGGGGGCGCAGGGCCAGGTACAAAAGCCAGGTGACCAGAATCGAACCGATGGTGAACAAGATGGCAAACAGCACGTTTTTCTCCTCCTGTGGGCCTTGCGGGTTAGCGCATACGCCACACCCGCAGCAGGGCCTCGAGATTCTTATCTAAGCCTACCAAACCCAGGCCATAGGTGGGTATACCCTGCTCCCAACCCACGGCCCCCACCCGGGGCCCCTCGATGGTGGGCAGTGGAGCCGGAGCGGGGGCTTCCCAGGGGGCGTAGGCCCTTGGTTCGTAATAGCTAAACTCGGGGCGGAGCGCCACCTCGAGCTGCCGGGCCTCGCGCGGGTCATCCCAGGGCACCCACTCGCCCTCGGCCACTTCCTTGCGGCCAGGGTAGGCGATGCCTATTCCTTCACCCGAACACACCACCAGCGCCCGGCGGGGGTTGGCCCAGTGCAGGGCCCTTGCAAAGGGAACCATGTGGTCTTCGGAGACGTCGAGGCCCAGCACAATTCTTCCCTTGAAGCGTCTGGGTAGCTGGGGCACAACCTCTTCCACCATGGAGTTGCTCATCCACAGCAGCAGGGTATCGCCCCCATACGAGCCCTCGAGCCAGGCATAAAAGCTGCCAAACTCATCCACAAAGGTTCGGGTGCGTTCGGCCAGCAGGGATTCCAGCCAATCGGTGTGACGCATGATGGTTTGCACAATAGCAGAATATCCCCCTTCAAAGGTATATTTGTCGCTGGTGGACAACCTGAGGTTTAATCCAGCCCCCAGGGCGGTGCTCGCCCAGCAGTTTCGCTGGGAAGTTCCGGCTTTGTATAACATTGCAGACGCCACCGTAAAAAAGGCGGCCCAACGAACGCCTGGTCGCATCGGCCTCGTCGAGCCGCAACTGGGGCGACAGACCACCTTCGCCGAGCTACACACCCTCTCGAGCCGCCTGGCCAACGTGCTACAGGCCCACGGTTTGCAGCCGGGCGACCGGGTAGGGCTTTTGATGGGGCAGTCGCTCGAGCTCGCCCTGGCCCACCTGGCCGTCTACAAGACGGGGGCCATCACCCTGCCGCTCTCGGTGCTGTTTGGCGAGGATGCCCTGCTCTACCGCCTGGAGCACTCCGGGGCCCGCCTGCTGATTGCCGACCGGGGTACCCTGCAAGCCCTGAACACCAACCTGCCCGCAGAAATCGGTGTTATCTACCAGGATCAAGTTCTGGATTTGCTGCAAGCCGCTCAACCCAGCTTCGAGACCCACCCTACGCAGGCCGAAGATCCGGCCATCCTGATCTACACCTCCGGCACCACCGGCAAACCCAAGGGCGTGCTCCTGCCCCACCGCACGATTATTGGGCACCTGCCCGGCTTCCGGCTTTTTTGCAACTTTCCAGGTGAGGAAGCTCGCTACTGGTCGGCGGCAGACTGGGCCTGGATTGGGGGTTTGCTGAATGTGCTGCTCTGTGCCTGGGCCCACGGCTACACCGTGGTGGCCTACCGCACCCGGCGCTTCGACCCCGAGGAAGCCCTGCACCTGCTGCACGATCAGGGGGTCACGCACACCTTCCTCTTCCCCACCGCCCTCAAGCTGCTGCGGCAACTGGGCCGGGTCAAGGCTCCGCCCGCCCTACAAAGCATCCACTCCGGGGGCGAACCCCTGGGCGCCGAGCTTCTGGCCTGGGTGCAGGAAAACCTGGGCCTGCCGGTCAACGAGTTCTACGGCCAGACCGAGGCCAACCTGCTGGTCGGCAACTCCTACACCACCGACCCCATCCGCCCCGGTTCGATGGGCCTGCCCTACCCCGGGCACCGGGTCGAAATCATTGACGAAGCCGGCCAGCCCCTCCCCCCTGGGGAAGTGGGCGAAATTGCCCTGCGGACACCCGACCCGGTGGCCTTCCTGGGTTACTGGAACAACCCCCAGGCCACCCAGCAAAAGTACGTCGGCCCCTACCTGAAAACCGGCGACCTGGGCAGCAAAGACGAGGCAGGCTACCTGTGGTTCAAGGCCCGCGCCGACGACCTGATCAAGGCAGCCGGGTATCGCATCAGCCCCTTCGAGGTGGAGGAAGCCCTGTTGCACCACCCGGCGGTGGCCATGGTGGCGGTGGTGGGAATGCCCGATGCCGAACGCGGTCAGCGTGTTGTAGCCCATGTCAAGCTCTGCGAGGGGCAGTCCGGCTCTCCGGCCCTGACCCAGGCGCTGCAAGAGGAGGTGCGCCGGCGAGTAGGGCACCATGCCTACCCCCGGGAGATTCACTTCGTGGACGAGCTACCCCTTACCACCACCGGCAAGATTCAGCGCTTCAAGCTCCGGGGGTAACCAGCCCCCTAAACAACCCGGCTGGACACTTTCTTGTACATGCTTGAAATGGCCCGCCAAATCGGGAGGGGCTGCCGGCATAAAGTGCAAGGTTGAGAAAAGGGTTGTTCGACCTGGTAATTCCCTCCTGGTTTCACAACGCATTTCCACAAGGGCCAGGTATGATGGGGGTGTTGTGCGCTACCTGATTGTGTCTGACCTTCATGGCAACTGGCCCGCCCTCGAGGCCGTCCTCAAGGAAGCCAGGGGCTACGACCAGGTACTCTTTCTGGGCGATGCGGTGGGCTACTACCCCGATGTCAACCGGGTACTGGACTGGTTGCGCTCGGTAAACGCCAAGGGCGTAATGGGCAACCACGATATCTGGCTGCTGGAGATCAAATCCATGCAGATTGAAGGGCCGGTGCTGGAAATTTTGTCCTGGCAAGCCGAGCGCATCAGTCCCGAGAACCGCGAGTATCTGTCCAGGCTGCCCTGGACCGCAGAGGTCGAGGGTGCGCTGCTGGTCCACGGCAGTCCGCTGGACCCGCTGGCCTACCTGGAAGAGGTGGAGCAGGCCCGGGAGGTGTTCAACCGTGTGAGCCACCGCTGGATTTTCCACGGGCACACCCACCTGGCCGGTAGCTACCTGAGCCTGGAAAGCACCACCGTGCGCGGCCAAGCCACCACCGCCGATGTCAGCACCCCCCAGGGGCGCTGGGTGCGATACCAGCGCTACGCCAACGGCGGCGAACTGATCGTTGCGCCCAAGGCCAGGGCCATCATCAACCCCGGCTCCACCGGCCAGCCGCGGGATGGCGTGACCGGAGCGGCCTACGCCATCTGGGATCCCGAAGAAGACACTGTGGAGTTCTTCCGCGCCAAGTACAACCTCGAGCACGTGCTTGCACGCCTGCACCACGAGCAGTTCCCCATGTGGCTCTACGAGCGGCTGGTGCTGGGAAAGTAGCGGAAAAGAGCCTCGGAAACTTTATCGCAACAAGGCCAGCTCAAAGCCGAAGGCCGAAAGCAACTGCAAGATGATGGTCTGACCAGTCCACAGGCATACCGATACTACTTTTTATCTTCTTAGACAAACAGCCATGCAAATCCTCGGCCATCAAAGAATTCTCGAGCTATTGCCCAGGCTGCAGGCGCAAACCTTGCTCTTTACCGGCCCGGAAGGGGTGGGGCGCCGGACGGTGGCGAGGTGGTTTGCCGCGGGGCTCAACTGCGAAGGGGGGTTTCCGCCCTGTGGTTGCTGTGCCTCTTGCCGCCTCGAGCCCCACGCCGACTACCTGGAAATTGCCCCCCAGACCGAGACCAAGACCGGCAGAAAAGCCCGCCTTCTGCAAATCCGCCTCGAGCAAATTGCGCCCCGCGAGGGCAGCGAGGAAACCAACTTGCTGGACTGGATCGCCACCTACCCCCGCTTCAAGACCAAGGTCGCGGTCATTGATGGGGCGCACTGGCTGGGGGAGTCTGCCGCCAATGCCCTGCTGAAGGTGCTGGAAGAGCCCCCGGCTTTTGCTCGGCTGATTCTGGTGGCCCCCAGCCGCGAGCTGGTGCTGCCCACCCTGGCCAGCCGGAGCCTCGAGGTCGGTTTCTCCCCTTTGCCCGAGGCCGAGCTTCGCACCCTGACCACCGACCCCGAGGTACTGGCCTTTGCTCAGGGGTCGCCGGGTAGAGTGCGCTGGGCTCTGGAGCATCCCGCCGAGTTTGCCCGGCTAGAAAGCCGCGTCCAGGGGGTACTGGAAGCCTTGCGGGCCGGGCCTGCCCCCACCTTAGAGGCCCTGAAGCTTCTACTGGAGACGGACGACGCCCTCCCCTACCTGGGGCGGCGGTTGGGACAGCTTCAAATGGAAAGCCCGGCCTACAAAGAGGCCCTCGAGGCTCTAAGTCGCGCCCAGGACGCCCTTTCCGCTTATGTAAGTGAGGATCTGGTCCAGACCTGGCTGGCCCTCAAGCTGGCGCGGCTCTAGATTTCTAGAGTCAATCTGCTTTACTCTAGACTCGGATTGCATGCGCTGTGTAATCCGTCTCGTGACGACTCACGGGCCACAGGCATCTGGCCCTTTTGGGAGGTTTTCATGGAGTGTGTTGGCGTGCGATTCACGCATGGCCCCAAAATTTACGACTACAAGTATAGCGACCTGCCCCCTCCGGTCGGTAGCTGGGTGGTGGTAAGAACCGCACGGGGGCTGGAACTTGCCAAGGTGCGCACTGAACCCCACCTGGGCAACGCTGTGGGCGAAGTGGTACGCGTTGCTACCCCGGAAGACCTGGATAACCACGCCCGCCTGAAAAGCCGCGGCGAAGAGGTACAGTGGTGGCTCAAAGCCCGCCTGCGCCGCGAGGGCATCCGGGCCAAAGTGCTGGGCTGCGAGTTCACCCTGGACGGCAACCACATCTCGGTGCACTACTCCGCCGAGGAGCGCATAGACCTGCGGCGCTGGGTCAACGAACTGAACAAGCTGGCGGGGGCTCGAGTGGAGTTCATCGCCCTGGGCCCCCGCGACCAGACCGCCTACCTGGGCACCCTGGGGGCCTGCGGAATGGAGTCATGCTGCTCGAGCTGGCTGCAGGACTTTGCCCAGGTCTCCATCAAGATGGCCCGCGACCAGCAGCTTCCCCTTTCCCCGGAAAAAATCTCTGGACCCTGCGGACGCCTGCTATGTTGCTTGCAGTACGAACACGAACACTACCAGGAGCTTCTGGCCGACCTGCCCCGCAAGAATTCCAAAGCCTGTAGCATCCAGGGCACCTGCGGCAAGGTCGCCAAACTCAACCCCCTGGCCGGAACCGTGGATCTGATTACCGAGGAAGGCAGCTGGGTAACAGTTCACAAGAGTGAACTAAAGCAGGAGCGATAGAACCTTCTGCAATTTCTTCAGGCTGGCTGGAAATGTGCCCAGCCGCCGATTTACCTGGACAGACAGACTTAGCCCAAGACGCCAACCCAGCAGGTCGTATCTTGAAATCCCGATGCTCTGCTAGACTTGGTTCGACCATGCCCGCTACAACAGGCTCACGCAACCCATGATACCGGATTCAAAAAGACAGCTTACAAAACCAAAAACCCCAGAGGTTGTCTTTTTGAATCCTAGAGCACTCCCTTCGCTCGGGTTGATTCGTTACCGAACGGTAGCGAATCAACCGAATCTGGTATCACCTAGCGAGTGGCTGGAGGTGTAGGGTGCTTGACATCGGCCGGGCTCTCACCCGTAGCTTTGGGCTTTTGGCCCAGCACCCCGTGGGCATTGTGTGGTTGCTGGTGCAAGCCCTGCTGGTTAGCATTTTTACCCTGGGCCTGATGGCCGGGCCCATGCAGGTAGGCGTCTATACCGTGCTGATGCGCTATGCCCGCACCGGCCAGTGGGATCCCCAGGCCCTTTGGGGCAACACCACCGGGCACAACATCGTGGCCGGCATCGTGTTTGTGACCAGCGCCCTGGCGGCGTTTGTGGTGGGCCTCCCCGTTGCCGTACCGAACGCCCTGCTGGCTTCTTTGCTGGGGTATTTGGGTCTGGCCGCCATCAACCTGCTGTGGTTTTATACCTTCCAGATCATGGTCGACGACGACCAGACCTGGCCCAAAGCGATTCGCAAGGGCTGGGATTTGATGCAACAGGGAGGGCTTTTGAACCACCTCCTGCTGATTGCCATCCTCGAGTCGCTCGTGTTGGTCTCGACCCTGTCCACCTGGCTACCCTTCCAGGTAGCCATGTACCTGCTCTTGCTGGGTTTCTCCACGGTTGCCCGGGCGGTAGCGTACGTGCAACTGGTGCCCACCCGGGCCTTCGAGCCATAGAGCCGCACATTAACCCTGATCGCTCTGCCCTATTTATCGTAGGGTTTGCCCACCGCCGCGGGCGGACGGCTCCGCCCGATAAAGCCCGCCAGCACCAGCATGGTCAGGATGAAGGGCAGGGCTTGCACGATGGTGGCCGGCAGAATATCGCCACCTTGAAGCTGAATGGCCAGGGCCTGGGCAAAGCCGAACAACAAGGTTGCCCCCAGCACGCCAAACGGATGCCACTTGCCAAAAATGAGCGCAGCCAGGGCAATAAAACCGGCCCCCGCGCTCATGGCCCGAATGAACTGGTTGAGGAACCCGATCGACAGATACGCGCCTGCAATCCCGGCCAGCACCCCCGACAAAATCACGGCCGTGTAGCGCATACGGATCACATTCACACCCATGGTCTCGGCTGCTTCGGGGTGCTCGCCCACCGCCCGCAACCGCAGACCCCAGGGGGTTTTGAACAACACCCACCAGACCACCGGCACCAGCAAAAAGGCGAAAATAACCAGGATGGAGACGCTGCTAGGCCCCAGATCTACATTGGGCAGACGGTTCTGCACTTCTTGGGAAGTGGAGGTGTTGTTGTAGAGCACCTGCAAGACAATCGAGGGGGCCCCCAGGGCCGCGATGTTGATGGCGGTACCGGAGACAATCTGGTCGGCGCGGTACTTGATGGAGGCAATGGCATGAACCAGACCCACCAGGCCGCCTACTGTGGCCCCGGCCAGCAACCCCACCCAGGGAATCCAGAAAGCCTCGAGGCCCCCTGTGGCCACCTCGATGCGGTTGACTGTAATGGCCGCTGCCGCCGCGCCGAACAGAATCATGCCCTCGAGGGCGATATTCACTACCCCACTACGCTCGGAGAATAGTCCGCCCAGCGAGGTCAGCAAAAGTGGGGCGGCCTGCCGCAGGGTTGAGAAGAAAAGCGCAATGACGATTTCCATACGGTTAGTCTCCTGCCGCCGGTGCGGACTTGGCTTGGCGGGTCTCCTGCTCGGCACGGGCCTCGGTTTCGATCTGGGCTGCCCGCAGGGGGTCGGTGAAGTAGCGGGGCAGCAACCCTCCTACCGCGATAAAGAGGATAATCAGGGCCTGCAAGACCTGGATAATCTGGTTACTAATGCCGAGTTGCGCGTTCAGCGAGACCCCGCCGGCCAGCAGTACCCCAAACAGGGTGGCCGAGAGAAAGATTCCCAGGGGCATGTTCTGGCCCATCAGGGCCACCGCGATGCCGTCGAAACCTACGCTCGAGGGAATGGCGGTCTTGAGCCGATAGGTGCCATCCATACCGGCCCCCAGCACATAGTGCGTGGCGGCCAGGCCGGCCAGCGCACCGGAAATCACCATGGCCAGAATCATTTTTCGCCTCAGGTTAACCCCTGCATATTCGGCGGCTTTAGGCGCCAGACCGGTAGCCCGTAGCTCGTAACCGGCCGAGGTGCGGAACAGGTAGAAGTTGTAAAACAGCAGAGCCAGAATGGCAATCAGGAACGAGCCGTTGAGCAACTGCGAGGCCAGCGCCGAACTGATGGTGACCGGGAAACCGGGCAAAAAGCCCCCCACCACGAACCCCAGCACCAGCGCACCCAGCGAAAACAGCAAACGCCTTCCCAGTTCTAATCGCCTTAGAGCGTAATAAACCCCCAGGCTGGCTATAACTGCAAGCGGCAGGGCCCAAGAAAAAGTGCCATTGGGTGCGATGATATTGATCATCAAGGGGATTCGGGCTCCTTCTTGCATTTCCTCACTGCGCCCTTCGAAACCCTCGGCTTTGAAGGGCAGGCGTACGGTTTGTCCAAAAAAGCGGTACTCGTTGGCAGCAATCATGAACAGCAACACCGAGGCCGCAATGTAGTTCATCATGATGGTATTGATGACCTCGTTGGCACCAAAGCGGGCCTTGAGCCAGCCCACAATACCCCCCCACAAGGCCCCTCCCAACGCTGCTGCTGCGATGGCCGCAGGTAGCAACAACCAGCCCGGCAGCGGCAGATACACACCCACCAACATAGCAAAGAGCGCACCCATCGTAAGCTGGCCGGGTGCGCCGATATTAAACATCCCCGCACGGAATCCAAAGGCTACTGCAAGGCCTGTAAAAATAAGGGGGGTGGCAAAGCCCAGGCTGGTAAAGATGCCGGTCACGTTCAGGATAGGGCTGAACAAAATCTGGAAAGTATAGGTCACCAGATCAAGTTTCCCTGCGATCAGCTCGCGCAGCCCCAGCCCTTCTACCCCTTGGGTACCCAGGCCGGGCCGCAGAATGGCCACTACCACTGCCCCTAGCACCACCGCCAGCAACAGCGAAACGATGGGCACCACCACGCCCCGAAAACGCACCAGGAAGGCCAGGCCGCCCGGTAGCTGCATTCGGGCCAATAACAGTAGCCCCAGGGAGTAGAAAAATCCAGCATAGATACCCAGCGATAGCGCAAATCGCCGTAGGGGTGGGCGACGTGCCCCAGCAGCAACCGCCGCATCGTTTACAGCACTGATAGCCTGGTAAAAAAGAAGCGCCTCAATGGCAAAAATGGCGATACCAACGCCACCCAGGATATAAAGCACTCGAGCCCTGGTTTCTGCATTGGGCACAAACAGCGCCGCGCTGGCTGCCAACAGCAGCAGGATCCACAAACCAAAAGCGACCCCAAGCCAGTTGAAGGTCAGACCTTGCGGCAGGGTTAGACCCTTGGGATTCATGACCCCCAGCGGATTGAGCAGGTAGCCCGTACCATCAAACTCCCGTAGCGGAACTGCCCAGGGAGCCAGGATCATGATCAACAGCACCAGCCCCCCCACCATCAAAAACCAATACCGACTCATAAGTTCCTCAGAGCGGATTCTACACCGCGCACACCATTTGGGTAGTAGTTCGCAGCCCAGGCAATTGTCATTCCCATTTGCATTGGTTATCAAATTCGGGCCACGGTTAAACCTGCCGACTTTGCAGTCCACTCCAATCCATCAACCTTCCACAGTGCTAAACTTTGTGAGTGCAAAACGCTACCGAGGCCAAAGCCCAGGCCATTCAAAAGATGTTTTCCGAGATTGCCCCGCGCTACGACCTGCTCAACCGGATACTTTCTGCAGGGGTGGATCGGGTCTGGCGTGTAGCCGCAGTTAAGGCCGCCCTGGAGAAAAACCCGGGACGCATCCTCGACCTGGCTACCGGTACCGGTGATATTGCTTTGCTATTAAAGAAAGTTGCACCTCAGGCCGAGGTGATTGGCGGCGATTTTGCGCCCCCGATGCTCGAGCTGGCTCGACAAAAAGCCCAAAAAGCCGGACTTTCGATTCCTTTTGTTGAAGCCGATGCTCTTAAGCTGCCCTTCCCCGACCAGCACTTCGATGCAGTGACCATCGCGTTCGGCTTTCGCAACTTTGCCGACTACCCCAGAGCGCTGGCCGAACTGTACCGGGTGATTACGCCCGGTGGAAGGCTGTGCATTCTGGAGTTTCCGCCACCGCCTAAAAGTGGCCTTGGGGTCCTGTACCGGTTCTACTTCACCCGCATCCTGCCTCTGATCGGTGGGTTAATTTCCGGCAGCGCCTCGGCCTACCGCTACCTGCCGGAATCGGTGGAGCGCTTCCCAGATCCCTCGACCCTTGCAAATATGATGAGCAAAGCAGGCTTTAGCACCCGCTATCAGCTTTTCACCGGGGGCATCACTGCGCTGCATACTGGAGACAAGCCCGTTTTGACCTCACCTTCGCTAATCACCCGTAGCGGGGAGTTTCATTCAGGTAAACAGCCATGACAGGATTTGAAATAGACCCCCAGCGGCTACTGCTAGAGGGTATGGAGTCCGGTGAGTTTCCCGACCTGAAGCCCCTGGCGCTGGCCCGCGAGTATGCCCTCGAGAGCGCCCAGGGCAATCCCGGCGAGAACGAAATTGTTCGCTGGTGGCATAGTCCAGAAGGGTTTTACTACGAGTTTAAGCGGTTTCCCGCTGCCTTTTATGGACGGTTGGGCCTGGTGCAGGGCGAATACCTGACCACCCACCAGGCTCAGGAACTGGTCTGGGAAGCCCTGGCTCGAGCGGAAAAGGATCAGGCCGACTTAACCCTTTTCTATACGGCCAACCTGATGCAAAGCAACCAGGACTTTTTCATGGCCTACACGCTGGGCCACACCCGTATCGAACGGGGCGAGGCCCGCTATGCCCTGCCCTTGTTTATGCGTTTGCAAACGCCCCAACATCTGCTGGTTTTATTCCGCTTAAAAGACGAATACCTGGCTTTCAAAGTTCCCAAAGGTCAGCCGGTGTTGCAAGGACTCTTTGCTTGAACGAGTCCTGATGAATTGCTTTGTCCGTCTGTGGCTTTTCGCAATAGGCTCGAGAGAGCGCGCTGGCGGATCAGGTGTAATACCAGATTCGGTTAGTTCGTCACCAAGGGGTGACGAACTAACCCAACCGAAGTTATCCGCGTAGCGGAGGGCGATACCGCCCCTTGGAAGTTATCCGCGTAGCGGAGGGCGATACCGCCCCTTGGAAGGGAGACGCTTTCTTCGCCGACCGACAGTGAAGGGCCATCGGTCCCCGGCTAGCGCCGGTACTCAAGGGAGGTGTGTGCTCTAGGATTCAAAAAGACAGCCTCTGGTGTTTTTGGTTTTGTAAACTGTCTTTTTGAATCCGGTATTATTCCTGATAAACCACCATTCAGGCCGAACTGAATGGCCGCTCTAAAACCTCGGTACGGTGCTGAATCTGCCGTAGCGCGTAGTCCACAAAATCCTGTTCGGAAATGTCGAAGGGCATGGGTTGGTGGGCAGCAAAAACCTCCTGTACAGTTCCAACCGCAGCCGGAATCAGCTCGGCCAGCACATCTTCCAGCACCTCTTTAGTTTGCGGATGGCGGTGCAATAGCTTGCTCAGGTTATGCAGACCAAACGCAATGTGGCGTCCCTCGTCGGCCTGCACATGGCCCAGTCCCTTGCGCAAACCCGGCATCAGGTTTTCCTTTTCCAGCACCTCTTTATAAGCGCGATAGCCCGTCTCGGCCAGCACCCCTTCCACAATCAGGTTGTAGGTGCCGAGCGCCCGAACCTCTGCTGTAGGAGAGGGGTCGGTCTGGAGCGCGTTCATGGCTTGCGGCAGTGCCTGGTAAAAGATTTGCTGCCAGGATTCGACGTGGAACAGTGCCAGTTCAGGTGCGCCCCCCACCACCTCGCGGTGAAAGCGGTCAAAGAACTCGGCATGCTTAGCCTCCTCAAAGGTCCAGGTCGCCACATACAGGGCGTCGTCGTAGCGGCTCTGCTGGCTTACATGGAGCAAATAGGGGGCCAGATCCAGCGTGACCGCCTCTTCACCACCGACAAAAAGCGCCGAAAGATGCAGCAGGACTTTTTGTTGGGCTTCGCTCAAAGAGGCCCAGTCGTGGCGATCCTGGGTGAAATCGAGGTCTTGCGGATTCCAGAAGTTCCGCTTGGATTTGTGGTACAGGCTGATAACAAAATCGTCCTCGAGCCGACCCGGCTGGCTGGTGGCTAGTTGCCGCATAGTTGAATTCTAGCAGGCCCTCCACCACCCTCGAGGCAAGCAAATCGAAAGCAGGGGAAAATCTCCCCTGCCGTCAGCTGTCTGCCTTTTTTAGTGGCTGTGTCCATGTACCCCGTGGGCATGGCCGTGCTCGAGTTCTTCCGCTGTTGCCGGCCGGATGGCCACAAGGGTGACATCAAAGTTCAGCGTCTCGCCCGCCAGGGCATGGTTGAAGTCGATGGTCACATCTTTACCGTCCACGCTCAATACCGTGAAGGGCATGGGGTTGCCTTGTGGATCTTCTGCATAAAACATAGCCCCTTCCACCAGCTCGGCGTCGGCGGGAAAAGCCTCGCGCTCGACGACCTGAACCCCTTCGGGATCGTAGAGGCCATAACCCTTTTCGGGAGACACCGAGACCACGACCCGTTCTCCAGCGGCCCTGCCTTCCAGCGCTTCTTCCAGCCCCACCACAATATTGCGATGCCCATGCAGATACTCCAGCTCACCCTGGTCGATGAGCTCATCTTCAACGTGCAGCGTATAGCGAATGGTCACAACCTGGCCTTTGCTTGCGGTCATAAAGACTCCTCTCCATTCACAGAAACCATACTTCGTTTCCGCGAGACAGCCGAGTATAAAGCATTCAGATTAAATAATCGTAAACCGATCGGGATACGAAATCCAGTCCATGCCCTATGCTGTACCCATGTTTGTGGAAGAGGTCATTGGCAAGACCCCTGTGGTTAAGCTCAAGCGCGTGGTGGAGCCGGGCATGGCCGAAGTCTGGGTCAAGCTGGAAGGCGATAACCCCGGCGGCTCCATCAAGGACCGCACGGCCTGGTATCTGATCAAGGATGCCGAGGAACGCGGCATCCTGAAACCAGGCTCGGGGCAACTGATTGTGGAGCCCACCAGCGGCAACACCGGCATCGGCCTGGCCATGGTAGCGGCCAGCCGGGGCTACAAACTGATTCTGACCATGCCGGCCCAGATGTCGGAGGAACGCAAGCGCATCCTCAGGGCCTACGGGGCCGAGTTAATACTCACCGACCCCAGCCGCCGGATGCTGGCCGCTATCGAGGAGGCCCAGCGCATCGTGGCCGAGCGGGGGGCCTTTATGCCCAACCAGTTCGACAACCCCGCCAACCCCAGGGCCCACTACGAGACCACCGGCCCCGAGATTTTCGAGCAGATGCAGGGCCGGCTGGATGCCTTTGTATACGGGTCGGGCACCGGCGGGACGATTATGGGCGTCGGAAAGTACCTGCGGGAGCGGCTGCCCAAGGTGCAGATTATCGCCTGCGAACCCCGGCGCAGCAATGTGCTGTCCGGGGGCCAGATGGGTTCGCATCAGTTTCAGGGCATGGGGCCCGGTTTTATACCGCCCAACCTGGATGTGAAGATGCTGGATCGGGTGATTCAAGTGCTGGAAGAAGACGCCTTCCCACTGGCCAAGCCACTGGCTCGAGAGGAAGGGCTTTTCGTGGGGATGAGTGCCTGCGGGATGATCTGGGCCGCCCTCCAGGTAGCCCGCGAACTGGGGCCGGGCAAACGCGTACTAACCATCGCCTGCGACTCGGGGATGAAGTATCTCTCGACACCGCTGTTTGCAGACCCAGAAAGCTGACAGACACGACAGCCTGTCGCACCAGTTCCGTCAGCAAGCGCTGTTCAGGAAGGGATGTCGCCCACCACACACCCCCGCCCCTGCCAGCCGATTTGCTTGACCTGCCCATCTTCGACCAGTACAGGTACGGTGCGCCCCCCATGGGTCAGGGTGAGCATCCGTTGAAGGGCCTCCAAGTCGGCCTCCACGTCGTACTCGATAAACGCTACCCCACGCCACTCGAGGTCTTCCCGCAGCTCGGCAGTATAAGGACAGCCCTGGGTACCAAAAAGCTCTAGCGCCATAAAGCCCCCACCTGTTCACGAATGGTGTGATAGACCGAAGCCTGTACTTCCTGGATGCGCGGGATATGCTCGGAAGGCACCACAATTGTCAGGTCGGCCAGGTTTTGCCGGCGCACCTCACCCCCATCGTAACCGAGCAGCGCCAGGGTCAAGAGCCCTCGTTTGCGGGCTTCCTCCAGGGCCAGCAGAATGTTTTTGGAGCCGCCGCTGGTGGAGATGCCAAGTGCAACGTCCTCGGGACGGGCCTGGGCAATCAGCTGGCGCAGAAAGATGACTTCGGGGCCTATATCGTTAGCGATGGCCGAGATGCTGGCGGGCTCGAGCGAGAGCGAAACTGCTGGAACCGGCTTCCAGCCTTGGGGCGGTGCTACGCAGTCCAGGGCCAGATCGTTAGCATCGGTAGCCGAGCCCCCGTTGCCAAAGAGGATCAGCTTGCCCCCTTGCTTCAGTCGCTCAGCTGTCATGTCTATCATGCGGGCGATGACCTCGGACTGCTGTTCGGCCACGGCCTGCCTTAGCCGGACGTCTTCGGCAACCTTCATCCGGATGGAGTGAGCGGCTTCAACCAGCAAGGCGCTGGTGTCTTGTTTTTCGCGGCTCAAAAAGGGGTATAAAAACGAGGTCGCCCCCAGTTCATGACGGCTCTCGCGGTGCTCAAAAAATACGTGAACGGTCTCCCAGAGCACGTGATACAGAATTTCCACAATTTCCTGGTGAATGAAGGGGTCGGACGTGGCGATTTCCACGGCGTAATCGGCCTCCTGGCCCGTAAGGGCAAAGGTCAGGGCCCCTTTTTGCCGGGCGAACGCCAGGGCTCGCTCGACCTCTACATCGCCCGATGGCGGCGCAAAGCCCATCACCATATCCTCGGGCTGCAGCAGCGCTTGAAGCCAGGGCCCGAAATGGAGCGAGAGGTCGAGCGCCGGCAGCGCCCTCTTGCCCACAATCACCGGATGTACGAACTCGACCGAAACGTGCTGTGCATCGGTGGCGTAAGCCCCTTGCCCGAAAGCCAGCAGACGGCCCCGGGCCAGAAACCGTTCGGACATCTCGCGGCACGCCTCGGCCAGACGGTGCGCCTCCTGGTCAAAAAAAGCCCTGGATAGCACATTGCGCTCGTGCAGGGTGGCCTGGATTTGGTCAATCACCTGGGTTTGACGCATAGCGGATGGGATGGGCTAAGGATCAGCAAATGCGCGGCAAGGGATCGCCGACCAACATGTCCACCACCCGGCTCGAGCCGTAGCTGCTAACGGTGTACACCACGCCGGCGGGGGTTTCCACCACCTCCCCAATTAGCCTGGCTTCCTGGCCACCTGCTACGCGCCGCACCGCCTCCAGCGCGGCCTCGGCATACTCGGGGCCTACTATAGCGATGAACTGACCTTCGTTGGCGATGTGCAGGGGGTCGAGCCCCAGAATCTCGCAAGCCCCCCGCACCTCGTCGCGGACAGGGATGTGCTCTTCGTAGAGCCTGAGGGCAAGCTGGGCCTCCCTGGCCAGCTCGTTCAGCGCGGTCGCCACTCCGCCCCGGGTGGGGTCGCGCATCCAGCGCAGGCCGGGAGCTACGGTCTCGATCAGCGCTTCCACGAAAGGCCAGACCGAGCGGGTGTCGGACTTCAGACTTGCCTCGAGGTCGAGCTCGCCTCGAGCCAGCAGAATGGTGATGCCGTGGTCGCCAATAGGGCCCGAAAGCAGCACCTTGTCGCCGGGGCGTACCGAGGAGGCCGCCAGATTGACCCGGGCATCCACCAGCCCGATCCCGCTGGTACTGATGAAAAGCCCATCGGCCTTGCCGTGCTCCACCACCTTGGTGTCGCCCCCCACGACCTGCACCCCGGCCCGCCGGGCAGCCTGCCCGATGGCCTGTAGCTCGGCTTGCAAAACCTGAGCCGAGAGACCTGCTTCCAGAATCAGCGTGGACAGCAGCGCGATGGGCCTGGCCCCCGAGACCGCCAGGTCGTTGACCGTACCGTTAACCGCCAGCTCCCCAATCGAGCCGCCGGGGAACCGCAGCGGCTTGACCACGAAGCTATCAGCAGTCAAAGCCAGCGAGGCACCCCCCAGGCTTAGCAGCGCCGCATCGTCCAGGCTGGGGTTGCCCAGGATGGGCGCAATCAGGCCCTCCACCAGGCGGCGGCTGGCCTTGCCGCCAGAGCCATGGGCCAGCTCAATTTGGGTATCTTTGAAGCGGATAGGGACTGGGGATTTGGTCATGGCCGTATCAATCCCCCGAGACCAGCTCGGCGCAGTGGACGTAGTTGTAGTAGGCGGCGCAGGCCCCTTCAGAGGAGACCATCAACGCACCTACGGGCTTTTCGGGCGTGCACTCCTTGCCGAATAGCTTGCACTGCGGGGGCTTGAGCACCCCCTTCAAGACCTCGCCACACTGCGCGGCCTTGGGGTCGGTCACACGCACCCCGGCCACCTCGAAGCGGGCCTCGGCATCCCAGGGGGCATACTCGGGACGCAGTTTAAGCGCAGACTGGGAGATGAAACCCAGCCCGCGCCACTCGAAGTAAGGGCGCAACTCGAAGACCTCGGCCAGGGCGGCCAGGGCCGCCGGGTTGCCCTCCCAAGGCACCACCCGCTCGTACTGGTTCTCTACCCGGGCCTGGCCCTGGTTGATCTGGCGCAGTAGCATCAGCAGGCTTTGCAGCAAATCTAGGGGCTCAAAGCCCGAGACCACCACCGGCCGACCATACTCCCTGGCCACAAATTCGTAGGGGCGACAACCGATCACGGTAGAAACGTGCCCCGGCCCCACGAAACCGTCCAGGCGCATGTCGGGCGAGTCCAGGATGGCCCGCATGGCCGGGATGATGGTGACATGGTTGCAAAACACGCTGAAGTTGGGGATGCCCATCTGCCGGGCCCGCTTGAGGGTGAGGGCAGTGGAGGGGGCGGTGGTCTCGAAGCCGATGGCGAAGAAGACCACCTGTCGCTCGGGGTTCTTTTGGGCCAGTTTGAGCGCGTCCAGCGGAGAGTAGACCATGCGGATGTCCGCGCCTTTGGCCTTCATCTCCAGGGGGGTGCCCATCTGGCCCGGTACGCGCATCATGTCGCCGAAGGCAGTCAGGGTTATCTGGGGGTCTTGGGCCAGCTTGAGGCCATCGTCTACCCGGCCCATGGGCAGCACACACACCGGGCAGCCGGGGCCGTGGACGAGCTCGAGGTTCTCCGGCAGCAGGTCTTGCAGGCCAAAGCGGTAGATGGAGTGGGTGTGCCCCCCGCAGACCTCCATAATGCGGTAGTGCCGTTTGGGGTCGGCCAGGCGACGGATTTCCTCGGCGGCTTTCTCGATGAGCTTGGGATCGCGGAACTCGTCCACGTATTTCACTGCGACTCCCTTCCTGGGTCGGAAAGTTTTGCGATGGCCACGCCCATGTGCACCAGGAGCGCGTCGCCCACCTTAAGGTCGGTCAAAAAATCCACCGCAACCCTGGCCTGCTGGCCCAGGCGATCTTCCACCAACGCATCGCGGCCTTCAAGCTGGATCACCCGAACCGGCACTGCCACGTCGCCGCAGGTGGTGCAGCCATCTTGCTCAAGGGTGCAACTGCCGTAGAATTCCAGGTCAAGCATGGGAACTTCGCTCCTCCTCGGCAAACTGGTAGCCCTCGAGCTCCTCCATGGCCTGCTCAGCCTCGCCCAGCATGGTCAGGAGCCGAAGCTGCTCCTGGGCCTGGGCCTCGCTGATCTTGCTCATGGCAAAGCCCACATGAATCAGCACCCAGTCGCCCACCTCGAGGGGCGTACCGCGCAGCAAGTCCACGTTGACCTGCCGCTTGACCCCCGAGACATCAATGGTCGCCATGTGCTTGGCGGGGCTGTCAAACTGTACGATCTGACCCGGAATGGCAAGGCACATTCTGGACTCCTTTCAAAAATAGGCGACGCTACCTAGATTATATGAGCTAGACCAGGACACCTGTACCCATGCATTTCGGTCAGACTTGAGAGGGTTTCCGGTACTGGACATTGTTTAGACATCCTCCAGGTGCACCCCATGCACGAGCTCTCGATCGCCACCAACATCGTTTCGGTTGCCCAGGAGGAAGCAGCGGCACGCGGAGTAGAGGTAGAGGCCGTCCACCTGCGTTTGGGAGCGCTCGCGGGGGTGGAAGTAGATTCGCTCTTGTTTGGCTACCAGGTCGCCAGCCAGGGCACGCCCCTGGAGGGAAGCCGCCTCCTGATTGAAGAGGTACCTCTTACCATCTACTGCCCCAACTGTCAGGCCGAGTTTGAACTGGCGGGCATCCAGAGCCTGCGCTGCCCGAAGTGTCAGGAACTCTCCGGCGATATCCGGCGCGGCAAGGAGCTGGAAATTGTGGCCCTGGAAGTAAAGGAGCAGCCATGACCAAAACGCCGCGAATCCTCGAGGTGCGGGCCAATGTGCTCAAAGACAACGACCGGCTGGCCCGCTCGATGCGCCTTCGCTTTGCCCAGGCTGGGACACTGGTGTTGAACCTGGTCAGCAGCCCCGGCTCGGGCAAAACCACCCTGCTGCGCCAGACACTGCTGGAGCTGAGCCCGCGCTACCGGGTAGCAGCCCTGGTAGGCGACCTGGCTACCGACAACGATGCCCGGCGCCTGGCCGAGAGCGGTGCGCCGGTGCGGCAGATCGAGACCAAGACCCTGTGCCACCTCGAGGCCCGCATGATTGAGGAACACCTGCAGGGCTGGGACTTGAGCCAGATTGACCTGCTCTTTATCGAGAACGTGGGCAACCTGGTCTGCCCCTCGAGCTGGGATCTGGGTGAAGACCTGCGGGTAGCGCTGTTCTCCACCACCGAGGGCGAGGACAAACCCCTCAAGTACCCCACCCTCATCAACACGGCCGACATCGCCCTGATCACTAAAATTGACCTGGCCGAAGCGGTGGAGTTCGACCGCCAGGCCATGTACCGGAACCTGCGCGAGGTGCGTCCAGGCATCGAGATCCTGGAGGTCTCCGCCAAGCGTGGCACCGGCATGGCAGCCTGGCTGGAGCGGCTCGAGCATGCCCTTCAGACCAAGCGTAGCCAGCGCTGAGACCGGGTTCGAGGAGTGTAACTCTAAACACCCTCCTGCCTCGAGGGCAGCTGTGACCGGGAAGAGCACTACGGAAGGTGCACCAAAGCCTTTGATTCCAGCTATCAGCGGGCTACACTTGCGGTTAGATGGCAAAGGCTTCTATTCAATATCGCTGTATCGAATGCGGCTATAAATCGGTGAAGGAGCTGGGTCGCTGTCCCAACTGTGGGGCCTGGGACAGCTTCAAAGAGGAAGCACCTGCGCTCAAGCCAGGCTCAGTAGCAGGCAGGGGCGGGCTATCGCGCGCTCGTCCGCTGCCCAACCCTGCCGCCCTGACCCGTCTGGGGGATGTGCCCGAGGGGGGAGAGGCACGCTTCTCGAGCCAGATAGGGGAGCTTGACCGGGTGCTGGGGGGCGGTTTTGTGCCGGGCGAGGTGCTTCTTTTGGGCGGTGAGCCTGGGGTGGGCAAGAGCACCATGTTGTTGCAGGTGGCCCAAAAGATGCTAGAGCTAGGCAAGCGGGTGGTGTATCTGGCGGGCGAGGAATCGCCCGGGCAGATTCGCCTGCGGGCCCAGCGCCTGGGCATCTCGGGGGAACTCGAGCTGCTGCGCGAAACCGAGCTAGATGCAATGCTCGCCACCCTCGAGGCCAGCCCACCCGATTTCCTGGTGGTGGACTCCATCCAGACCCTAGAGACCACCGCCGCGCCGGGTTCGCTGGTGGCCGTGCGCGACGCCACCGCCGCCCTGACCCGCTTTGCCAAACATCACCAGGTGACCACCGTGCTGGTCGGGCACGTCACCAAGGAGGGCATCGTGGCCGGGCCCAAGGTGATCGAGCACGTGGTGGATGCCACCTTGTACCTGGAAACCGCCGGCCACTTCCGGGTCTTGCGCTCCAGCAAAAACCGCTTCGGGCCGGTGGGCGAGCTGGGCGTTTTCAGCATGGTTCACGAGGGCCTGGAGGAGGTCGCCAACCCCTCGGCAGCCTTTCTGGCCGAGCGTCCGGTGGGGGCGCCGGGTTCGGTGGTGGCCCTCTGCCTTTCCGGCGAGCGGGCGCTGGCCCTGGAGGTGCAAGCCCTGGCCGCTCGTACACCTTTCCCGGCCCCCCGCCGGGTCTCGCAGGGGCTGGACAGCCGGCGGGTGGATGTGGTGCTGGCGGTATTGGAACGCAGGCTCAACCTGCCCCTGGGCAACCTGGACATTTACGTTAACCTGGCGGGGGGGCTGCGGGTCTTCGATCCAGGGTTGGACCTGGCGGTGGGGCTGGCAGTGTATTCTGCTGTGGTAGGCCGTCCCCTTCCGGAAGAGGTCGCGGTGGTGGGAGAGGTGGGGCTGGCCGGTGAGTTGCGCAGCGTGGAGGGCCTCGAGCGCCGCCTGCGCGAAGGGCAACGGGCAGGCTTCAAGCGCCTGGTACACCCCCCCCAATTCAAGAGCCTGGAAGCAGCCGTGAGCAAGTTTTTATGAGCGTGACGCGTTGGGTTTTATATACCTTGTTTGCCTATCTGGGCTACCGGGTAGGGGTGTGGCTCGAGGTCAGCAATCTTATCAGCATCAGCCCCCTGGGCAACCTGACCAGCCTCAACCGGCTCTACTTGGGCGTGGTGGGCCTGCTGGTGGGCTTTTTGCTGGTGCCACGCCTGACCTACTGGATGGAGCGCCGTTGGGAGAACGGTCAGGTCTGGCTCAAGCGTCTGCCACCTGAAATCCCCGTCGCCATCACGGCAGCCTCTGGCCTGGGTCTCTTGCTGGCCGTCCTGCTTACCAACCTGCTGAGTCAGATTCCGGGGTTTTCCGCCATTCACTCGCTCATCATCGCCGCCGTACTGGTCAGCTCCCTATCGGCCTTTGCCATCGCCAATCGAGATTATTTTCGGCTGGCCCGCCCGCCAGCGCATGCTCCCAAGACCCGGGGCGGCAAGGTGCTCGATACCTCGGTTCTGATTGATGGCCGCATCGGGGATGTGGCCGAAATGGGCTTTCTGGAGGGCCCCCTGTTTGTACCTCGGCAGGTCTTGCGCGAGCTGCAACAGTTTGCCGACGCCTCGGATGCCCAGAAAAGGGCCAAGGGCCGCCGGGGCCTGGACACCCTCGAGCGCCTCAAACTGAGCGTGGGCCTCGAGGTGCTCGATGGCGACGAGTCCGACGACCCGGTAGACGACCAGATTCTGGCCGAAGCCAAAAGGATGGGCGCGGCATTGGTCACCAACGACCACGCCTTAGCCCAGCTTTCCCGCATCTATGGGGTCAAGACCCTCTCGGTACAGGCCCTGGCCTCGGCCCTGCGGGCCCCGCTTCAGCAAGGCGATACCCTCAGCATTACCATCGTCAAGGAGGGTAAGGAGCCCGGCCAGGGGGTGGGCTATCTGGAGGACGGCACCATGGTGGTAGTCGACGACGCCATTTCCTTCAAGGGCAAGGAAGTTGGGGTGGTGATTACCCAGTCCATTCAGACCCAAATTGGCCGCTTGCTCTTTGGAAAGCTCCTGAGCGAAGAAACCAACCGCCCGACCTCCAAAGCCGAGCGTTGACACTCCTACCCCTAAATGAGGGGATTCTTGGGCTCACCAATGCGCTCAGCGCGAGCGTCTTATCGCGCCCTTCACAGACGTTGCCGCCCACGAAAACGAGAATGCGGCTGCGCCCGAGTGCTTGAGTTCCGAGTTTCCAGGCGGCAACGGTTCTATCTGGGATAGAGGATTCTTGATTCTCGGGAGGCTCATTCTATGTGAAGAGCGCTCTTACGCATCTGGAAGTCCTTGTACTGTTTTTGGTTATATGCTCTTATCGCCGGATCACCACCCGGCCCACGCCACCCTTCACCTCGAGGTCGGCTTTATTTGCAGTGCTGGCATAATCGGGGCTTTCATAGCGGTTATCGCCCTGCTTGAGCAGACCGTTGGGCACTTCCAGGCCGCCCAGGCCGGTTTTAGCTTCCAGTCGCACGGCCACATTTTGCGGGATGCGAATGTCCAGTTCCCCCACCCCGCCATCAATCCTGGCCCGGTAGTTACCCTGCTCGGGCAGCTCGATCTGCACCCGCCCCACCCCGCTGTTCACCTCCAGGCTGCTTACCTGCAAGCTGCGCAGGTTCAGTATCGTCTCCCCTACCCCCGTGTTCACATCCAGGCGCAAGTTAACCCTGGGCGAGAGCTTGAGTTCCCAGCCTTCGCGGCTGCGGGCAGCGCCACTGGTACGGCCCCTAGCCTCCAGGACCACCACGGCCTCGCTCCCCCGCACGTCACTGCGGCGTTCCAGGCGCTCACCTGGCAACAGTCGAACCGGACCTTCCACCAGGCTAGCAGAGCCCTCTTCCAGCGAGGAAACCTCGAGCCGACCCACCCCCGGAGCAAGCCGAATTTGCGCCTGGCTCACCGGGCCCAGCGGAATGGAGATTTGTTCCAATGCGCCCTGCACCCCTGAGCGTGCATTCCATATCCAGAGCAACCCCCCACCCAGCAGCCCGACGGCAATCAGCACCGGGATGCGCTGGGGATGCTCGCGCAACAGGAAATTAAGCCCAAACAGGATCAGCACCAGCGGCCACAGCAACCACAAATCGGCCCAGAAGTCCCAGGAAAACCAGCCCAAACTGGTAAAAAGCCACAGCAGCCCGATCGCAATCAGGGCAATACCCCACCACACCCCACGTCCGCCCGGAGCGGTTTTCTGCACCATGACCCCACCTACCTTCCGGCCCTGCGCAACAATACCAGCACCCCAATCCCAATCAGCAGCAAGGGGAAAATCAGGTCTTCATCCACCCGAATCCAGCCCAGTTGTCGGAGCAAAAACCAGGCCCCCACCACGACCAAAGCCCAACCCAGCAGTTGTGAGCCCTGCCCTCCTTGCATCCGCTCGGAAACCTCTCGAGCCCGTTCTTGTAAGTTCTGGGCTCCTTCGCGCAGGGTTTGCTCCATATCGGGTTTTGGGCTGTCCTGGCCTTCTTCCAGGGGTTCTTTGGGAATCACCAGAGCCAGAATAATGTAGAGCAGAATACCAGCCCCATTAATTAGCGTCAGCAGCACAAAAGCAATGCGCACCCAGACCGGCTCGACCCCCAGATACTGGGCCAAACCCGCACAGACCCCACTGATCTGCTCATCGCTACGGCTACGGTACAACCTGCGCGGTTGGCTCATCTTATCCACCCTGGCTCAACCCCGGTTCATTGGCGGCAGGGGCTTCCGGTATCACAAAATACAGCACCACATAAGCCAGCACCCCACCGCCCCAGAGCACCGCGGCCAGCACAAACAACAGCCGTACCACGGTGGGATCGAGGTTGAGGTATTCGGCAATGCCGCCGCAGATGCCCCAGATCATTTTCTGGCTTTGACTGCGATACAAACGCTTGGGCGCGTTCATTGCCCACCCTCCTTCACCTTGAACTGAGCCTCCGACTGCTCAGCCCCCGCACTCGGTCTCCGCCGCATCAGCAAATAGACCCCTGCTGCCAACAAGGCCAGCGGGAAAATGTAGGCCGCCAGCCCCTGCAAGGCGGTAGCCGTTATCAAAGAGAGGGCCAAACAGGCCAAAGCCGGGAACAGGGCCCAGCGCTGCCCCACCAGAAAAACCACCCCAAAGGTGATGGCCAGCCCCAGGAAGAACAACACCCCACCCGCATTATCTTGTGCACCCGAGCCCGCCACCACCCCCAGCGTCAGGAGGGTGCCGCCGGGAATCAGGGCCCACCAGTTGTCGGGCCGGACAATGTAAACCGCCGCAAAGCCCAGGCCCATCGCGGCTAAAAAGATACCGCCTCCGAGGTTGCCGCCCAGAATGGGTTCAAACAAGATCAAGGTGCCCAGGCCCAACAGGGCGAAGCCCGGAATGAGCGGCCACCACTGGCTCTGGTTTTGTTGGTAATACCAGATAAAACCGGCCCCCGCTGCCATGAAAATACCCCCCCAGATCCAACCGGCAATCTGAAGCCCCAGGTTCTGCAGTAAAAACAAGACCCCCAGAGCTATAAGGATCCAGCCCCAGGTCTGTGCGTTGGTTTTCATACGTATCCCTCCTGTTTTCAGATCAAGACCGACTCGAGGTTTTCCATCTTTAGCCATGGCAGGATTCCATGTCGTCCTCGAGTCTTATTTGTTCCCACTTGGGTTGTGGGCCATAGGAGGATTGAACACTCTGGAATTGCGCCCTGCCCTCACTCACTGAAGACACCGAATATCTTGCGCAGGCGCGGCTTAACTCCTTTCTACGCTCCAGCATTCCACCCTCGCATTACCAAAGCATTACCATACCGTAACATTCTCCATCTGGTGTACCTATTTCATTTCCACAACACCCTTGATGCAATAAATTGGAACCAGTACGACTCAAGAAAAACGACGATAGTAAAACAGCAAAACAAGTTTACGGGACCGCACATACCCCAAGCAGTCGGCAACGAGGCATTTTTTTGCTTAGTGGGTGGCATTTCCGAGCTATCAGAAAGAACTTATAATAGCGGGCGGCAAAATAGGGTGCCGATAAGGCTATCCCAAGAGTGAGGCTAAGACCACTGGAGGCAAGCGTGAACCTACACGAATATCAGGCCAAAGACATCCTCGCCAAGTACGGCATCCCGGTTCCCCCCGGCAAGGTTGCATTTACCGCCGATGAGGCCAAGCAAATCGCCACCGAGTACGGCGATCTGGTGGTTATCAAGGCCCAGGTTCACACCGGCGGACGCGGCAAAGCAGGTGGGGTCAAGCTCGCCCGGAACCCCGAGGAGGCCCGCGAAAAAGCCGCCCAGATTCTGGGCTTGAACATCAAGGGCTTCATTACCAAGAAGGTACTGGTGGCCAAGGGCATCAATATCGCTAAGGAATACTACGCCGGTATGATTCTGGACCGGGTTACCCAGCGGGTGGTGCTGATGCTCTCCAGGGAGGGGGGCATGGACATCGAGGAGGTAGCCGCTACCAAGCCTTACGCCCTTATCAAGTACCCCATCGACCCCCACACGGGCCTGCGCCCTTTCGAAGCCCGCGAACTCGTCAAGCGCGCGGGCATGGAGGGCAACCTCAATAAGCTGGCCGATGTGCTGGTCAAGCTCTATCAGGCCTATGTGGGCATTGATGCCTCGACAGCCGAGATCAATCCGCTGGTCATCACCGATACCGGCGAGGTGGTCGCTGCCGATGCAAAAATTGTGCTGGACGACAACGCCCTGTACCGCCACCCCGACCTGACGCCCCTGCGCGAGTTCGAGGCCGAGCATCCCCTCGAGGTCGAGGCCTCCAACTACGGCTTCAGCTACGTCAAGCTCGACGGCAACGTGGGGGTGATTGGCAACGGGGCCGGGCTGGTGATGTATACCCTCGACCTGGTGCAGCGCACCGGGGGCAAGGCGGCCAACTTCCTGGATATTGGGGGTGGCGCCAAGGCCGATACTGTCTACAACGCTCTTAAGGTGGTGCTCAAAGACCCAGATGTGAAGGGGGTCTTCATCAACATTTTCGGCGGAATCACCCGCGCCGATGAGGTAGCCAAGGGGGTAATCCGGGCCATGGATGAGGGCATCCTGACCAAGCCGGTAGCCATGCGGGTTGCTGGCACCGCCGAGGAAGAAGCCAAAGCGCTTTTGAAAGGTCGCCCGGTCTATATGTATCCCACCTCAGTCGAAGCAGCCAAAGCCATCATCTCCATGACGGGAGGAGCAAAGTGAGCATCCTGGTCAATAAAAATACCAGCGTGATCGTCCAGGGTATCACTGGGCGCGAAGGAGCCTTTCACACCGAGGCCATGATGAAAGCCGGCACCCGGGTAGTAGCGGGCGTGACCCCCGGCAAAGGCGGACAAACCACACTGGGCGTGCCGGTTTACGATACGGTCAAGGAAGCTGCCGTGCACCACCACATTGACGCCTCCATTATCTTTGTGCCCGCGCCAGGAGCAGCCGATGCTGCCCTCGAGGCCGCCCACGCCGGGGTGCCGCTGGTTGTGCTCATTACCGAGGGCATCCCCACCATGGACATGGTGAAGGCTGTGGCCGAAATCAAGGCACTGGGCAACGTGCGCCTGATTGGGGGTAACTGCCCCGGCCTAATTACCCCGGAAGAGTGCAAGCTGGGCATCATGCCTGCCAGCGTCTTCAAGAAGGGTCGTGTGGGCCTCATTTCGCGCTCCGGCACCGTCACCTACGAAACCGCCAAGGCCCTTTCGGACGCAGGTTATGGCATCTCGACCTGCATCGGCATTGGGGGCGACCCCATCATCGGTACTACCTTCAAAGACCTGCTGCCCATGTTCAACGACGACCCCGAAACCCATGCCGTGGTGGTCTGCGGCGAGATTGGTGGCTCGGACGAGGAAGACGCCGCCGCCTATATCAAAGAGCACATGAAGAAGCCAGTAGTTGGCTTTATCGGCGGGCGCAGTGCCCCCAAGGGCAAAAAAATGGGCCATGCTGGGGCCATCATCATGGGCAACGTGGGCACGCCTGAGAGTAAGCTGGCCGCCTTTGCCGATGCTGACGTGCCAGTGGCTGAGACCATTGACGAGATTGTGGAGTACGTGCGCGCCAAGTTGGGCTAGGCTGGGCCAGATAAGATCAAGACTAAAAGGGCGGCTCTGTGGTCGCCCTTTTTTGTTTTGGGGCTATGGCTAGAGAAAGTTTTTTGCTCTGTTGCAAGGTTTGTAACAACGGAGCCCGATGGGTCATAAACGCTCCCCAAGATGTTCTTGCCAGGCAGGTACAGCAACCCAGCCACGACGGAGTGTCGACCTGCAGGTTGCGCGAATCATCTATGTCCAAACCCAAGAGGTCGGTGAGGGTCAGCCCGGCCAGCTCTGGCTCGGACGCCAGCCGGTAGTAGACCTCGCTCTCGGTCCCGGCCACGACCTGGGTGCGGGACTCGAGCGGCACAAACTCCAGGCTGGCCCCGGTAATCCGGCCCGCTTCGACCAGGGCTCGAGTCTCGGGGTCGAGCACCTCCACCTCCACCTCGAGCTGGGGAGCGAAGTCCACCCGCCGGGCCAACCCTACGAAGGGCTTGCCCTGGATGCCCCGCAGATCCGGTAGGTTGTGCTGCAGGCTGATGGTGCGGTGCTGCAAAAATGCCGGCAGCCAGTCGCGCATCAGCGCTTCGACGGTGATGGTGGTACCGTATTCATCCACCACCGTGTCGTTGCTGGCCCGCACCAGCACGATGCCCTGGCGCAGCTGCCGCAGTTGCAGCGGGATGCGGTGGGTGGGGTTGTGGGAACCAATGAGCAAAGAAAAATCCCCCTCGAGGTGCCCGGTGGGCCTTCCCCTAGGGGGATGTATGAGTTAACTATAGCACAGCCTGCACCAACTGGTCGTGCCAGGCAGGGTCAGCGGGTGTGTCCTGAAAATAGGCAAACAGCCTAAACTGTTGGAATGAGCGAAATACGGGAACGGATGCATCAGTTGGTGGATGAGTACGAGCGGCTGGGAGAGGGGAAGAGTATAGCCGAGCAGGAGTT
>NZ_QWKY01000022.1 GCF_003574035.1 Meiothermus hypogaeus
TGCGCAGCCTGACCTTCTTGTTCATGTGCGGGCTCTGCTCGATGGCCCTCAGCCGCTCATCCTCTTCGCTGCTCAACTCAATGTACCGAAAGTTTCCCATAGTAAAAGTCTATCGTGAGTGTACTTAGAATCCCGATCCACCTTCGTTTCATGCTGCCCTCCTGTACCCAGTCTGGCGATGGGCCGTCTTACCGCCGTCTCACCGCGGCAGAGCGCTCGAGAAAGCGCTTGAGTGCTTCTGCCGAGTCGAAGACCAGCCGCTCCCCACCGCGCAGATCGTGCAGCACAAACAGCAAAACCCCCTCCCGAGCTTCGAGCTTGAGGATGTAGCTGGCCAGGATCTGGGGGCTGGTTTTGGGCGGGGCAAGACGACTCACATTTAGAGTCTGTGGATGGGCCGTCTTATAGCTGTCTTAGGCTACAGAGAACCTCAACCCTTTGTATTTGATCTGTTAGACTTTGTTCAAATGTCCATTCGGGTTGAGCTATTGGGTTTGCCACATCTGAGCGATGGTAGGGCGACTCGAGCATTGACCCTCAACAAGCCCACCCTGCTGCTGCTCTATCTGGCCTACCGGGGCGACTGGGTGAGCCGCAGCGAGGCCGCCTTCTTGTTCAGACCCGACGACGAGGAAACCGCAGCCCTCACCCAGCTTCGTCTGCTGCTGCACCGGGCCAAACCCTATGAATGGGCCAAGACCCTCGAGGCCACCCCCCAGCAATTGCGCTTCAACCCGTCAACCGATGTGCAGGTTTTCAAGCAGGCGGTTCAGGGGCAGCGCTGGCAGGAGGCCATAGACCTCTATGCGGCCCCCTTGCTGGGCGGCTACAGCGACCCCGACCTGCCAACCTACTCGAGCTGGCTCGAGCTGGAGCGGGCCAGCCTGCAAAACCTCTACGAATCTGCACTCTTGAGCCAAGCCCAGACCCTCGAGGCTGGCGGCGATTTCGCTTCGGCCTCTGAGGTGCTGCACAAGCTGCTGGGCTGTGACCCCTTGGCTGAGACGGTGCTGCAAGCCTATCTACGAACCACCTATCTGGCCGGACAGCGGGAAAAGGCCCTAAAAGCCTACGACGGGTTTCAGCAGGCGGTGTGGCAAGAGTTTGAAACCGAGCCGCTGCCCGAAACCCAAACCTTGGCCCAAAGCATCCGCGAGTCCAAGCCTCTGCTGGCCCACAGTCCCGCAAGGGCGGTGGCTCAGCCCAGCCCCCTGCCTGCCCAGTCCACCCGCTTTGTCGGGCGCAGGCAGGAGTTGCGCGAGCTAACCGGGCAACTCCAACAGCCCGAGTGTCGCCTGCTGACCCTGATGGGCATTGGGGGTACGGGCAAGACCCGACTGGCCCTCGAGCTGGCCCAGCAGGTACAGGGTAGCTTCGCAGACGGGGTGCGGTTCGTCTCGCTGGCCGCGTTGGACTCAGCCGAGGGGGTGGTCTCGAGCCTGGTTCAATCGCTGGGGCTAAAGCTGGCTCCTAACCGCGACCCCAAGGCCCAACTGCTGGACTACCTAAGCAACAAACACCTGCTGTTGGTGCTGGACAACTTCGAGCAGGTTATGGCGGCCAGCGGGCTGGTGGCGGAAATCTTGCAGCGGAGCCAAAACCTCAAACTGCTGGTCACCTCCCGCGAGAGCCTCAAGCTGAGCGGGGAGTGGCTGTTTGATGTACAGGGTTTGAGCTACCCCGGTTCCGGCAGCGCTCTGCCGCCCGAAAGCTATGATGCGGTGCAACTATTCGTCAATGGGGTTAAGCGGGTGGCCCCGCAACTCGTTTTAGAGCAAAGCGACTTGGACACCATCGCCCAGCTTTGCCAGAAGCTGGAGGGACACCCGCTGGCGATTGAGCTGGCCTCGAGCTGGGCACGGATCATGCCCGTCGGGCGCATCGCCCAGGAGTTGGAACAAGGCTACGACCTGCTGCAAACCGACCTCACCGACCTGCCCGAGCGTCAGCGCAACCTGCGGGCGATTCTGGACAAGACCTGGGCCAATCTTTCAGAAAAAAAAAGGCAGACCCTGGCTAGGCTCTCGGTGTTCGTGGGCGGCTGTACCCTCGAGGCCGCCGAACAAGTGGCGGGGGCGCATTACAGCCTTCTGTTGTCCCTGGTTAATGAGTCGCTGATCAGACAGCAGCCCGGCTACCGAATGGATTTACACCCCCTGATCCAGCAATACACCGCAGCAAAACTCGGGGAAACAGCCGACCTGGTGCCGACCCACCAGCGGCACGCCGAATACTTCATGACCCAGATCGCCCAGCGATTTGCCGATGCCAAACACACCTTTTTGCAGCTCTATCCCGACACCGAGAATTGCCGGGTGGGCTGGTTGTGGCTTTGCAAGCAGAATCGGCTCGACCTGCTCGAGAAAGCCCTGAACAGCATTGACTACTTGTATTCGATGACTGGCCGGCACCGCGAGGGCAACCTTGTGTACGAGAGCACGGTAGACATTTTGACTTCCGCACCCTTCTCTGAGCAGCGCGACCGGCTGATGGCGGGGGTGATTAATGGCTTGGCCGACCGTTCGATGGTGATGGGCCACCTTGGTCAAGCCGAGCAGCAATTGGGGCAAAGCCTCGAACTGCTGACGGGACTCGAGGGGGTCGAAAAACAGCTTGGCTATGTTCTGACCTCGATGGCGCGGTTGCACTGGCAAAAGGGGGAGTACGCACAGGCCGAGCAGTACCTCTACCGGGCCGCCCAGACCGTTGCGGCCATCGGCGATATGCGCCAAGAAACCAATATCCAGCACGGGCTGGGCTTGATTCTGCGCGAGCAAGGCCGCTGGGCTGAAGCCCAAGCCTGCTATAGCCGGGCTTTGGAGTTGTACTTGGGCATGAATGAGTTGGGCAATGCCGCCATCGCGCTGAACAACATCGGGGCACTAAACATCGAACTGGGCCAATTTCAGATCGCTCAACACACTTTTGAGCGTGGCTTGGCTTTGATCAAAGGCCTTCAAGCCTTTCGGGCCGAAGCCATACTGACCTCGAGTTTGGCCGGGGTGTTTTACCAACAACAGCACTATCCCAAAGCCCTAGCACAGTACCAAGCCAGCTTGGCCTTGGCTGAACAGGTGCAAGAACTCAACATCAAAAACGAGGTACTGCGAATGCTAGGCCAAACCTTGCTCAAACTCGGCGACCCAGCCCAAGCCTTGCCCCATTTGCAGCAAAGCCTCGAGCTGTCTTGGAAAGCTCAAGCCTGGCCCCAACTACTGGCCGACCTAGCGGCTTTTGCTCAGTATTTCGCCAAGGTGCAACAACCCCTCCGGGCCAAGCAACTGCTGGCCGAAGTTGTGGCCCATCCTGCCACAAAAAGCACTACCCGGCGCGAGAGCCAGACCTTGCTGGAACAGTTGCCCTCTACGGGTGAACCTGCTAGAGATCCGCTTGAAACCCTGGTGCAACAACTGCTGGCCTAGAATGGCTCATACCTCAATCCCGAAAGCCAAAACAAGCCGTCTGCCCCCGCCATAACCCACTGCAACGGCGCTGCAACGGGGCCTGCCTAGGCTGTAGCCCATGTCCCGTGAGAAGGTGGTCGGCAGCTATCTGGTTCGCTTTGTCGAGAAGAACCATCAGCCGCAGTACAGCCTGCACAACCTAAAAACCGGGGAACGGCTCGAGTTTGAGTCGTGGGTGGCGGTGTGGTTTTACCTCGACCAACTCCTGGTAGCCGGACGGGAGGCCGAGCATGAGCAGCTTGGCAGCCCCAAGCCCTAGCAACGCCACTGCAACGGCACTGCAACGGCCCACAGAGAGTATTGCGACCAAGGAGGGAGACATGCGTGAGGCAGGGTAGACATGGTATCCATTGGCAACAGGTTGGCAGGAAACTACTACAGAAATCTTGAGTAAAGGAGAACTATATGAGACTTATTTTGACCCTAGTGTCGGTAATGCTGTTCGGGGTTTCGGCGCAGCAGGCGTTGGCCCAAACTAAAATCACCAATCAGTATCTGGAGCACAACAGTGTCAAGTATTTCCGAGGGAAAGCTGAGAATGTGGTGCTGGGTTCTTACGGCGAAAAGAAAAACCCGATCGGATCAGCCGCCTATCTGGCAATTCAAAACAATATTCGTGCCGAGCACCTAAACAACCGTGTGCGGGTACTGTCTCCAGTGGAGATAACTTGGAACAACACCACCAAGGCTGAGGTGGAAGCCAACGGCAGCCTACGGGTCTATGGCCTCAACCTAAGCGCGGCTCGCAATATGACGTTTGAGCAAGCCCGCAGCGGAAGGCTCAAACTGGTCAAGCTCTTTATCAACGAAGGGGCACTGCAAACCATGCTCAACCGCGATGCGCTTGCGGCCCGCAACTACTTAGCTCGAGAGGGCACTGATGCGCGGATCGTCTCGGAAGTTTGGGTGGTGATGGAGGCCGAATTGGCCGAGCACTTTGACACTTCCAGCAGCATTCGGGTCGAAGTCTCACGCGGTCAACAAGCTGCACTGGAGATCACCGCCAGCGGGGGAATTCACCGTAGCCAGTCCATCACCCTCTCCGCAGGCAATGTCTTCGCTTACCTGCTGCACAAGGTGAAGAGTTGGAACCGCGACAAAACCGAGATCGAAAACATGGAAGACGATCAAAGCGGCCTCAACTAATCCAGGAGGAAAACATGAAACAGCTCTTGCTCATTGGGATGATCTTGGCAATCGGCACTATGGCCCTGGCTCGAGACTGGTTCGTCAGCTCCAAGCGCGGCTCGGGCCGCGAGGGCACCGTCCAAGCCCCAGTCAAGGACTTGGGCAACGTGGTGGATTTGTTGGCCGCTGGAGACCGCGTCTTCATCGCCGAGGGTAGCTATGTGGGGCGCGGCGAGAATGGCAGCGACGAGATCACGGTTCCGGTGGAGATCTACGGCGGCTGGTCGGACGACTTTAGCGAGCGCGATCCCTGGGGCAAGTACAAGACCATCCTGACCGGATCGCGTACCTCGCAAAACTTTGCCATCACCCCGCGCCTTTCAATCAAGACCGATAAGTTTTCCACCAACGTCAAACCCGTGGCCCACAAGGTGGTGGTGGAAGGCATCATCATTGATCACGGCCCGCGCAATACCTACACCGACGACAAGGAACTGCGGATTAAGCGCAAGGCCGCCGCAAACTCGCTGTTCAGCCCCGACACCAATGCCATGGCCATCACCACCGGGCAACAGGGCGAGGTCGTGATACAGGCCAATATCGTGATAAACGCGGCGGCCTCGCAGGGGGCCTTTGCCTTCTTCCCCGGCAGGGGCGGCAAGGTGCTGGTCAAGAACAATGCGGCTATCAACAACACCGGTTTCGGCTTCCACCTCTCGCGCAGCTTCAACTCCACCAACGCCGCCGAGCAGCCCACCTACACCTTCGAGAACAACATGGCGGCCTTCACCGAGAAGTACGACCCCTTCTCCCAGACCCAAGGTGGCTCGGCCATCAAGCTCGAGGCCAATGTCAAATACACCCTCACCAATAACATCTTCGCCCTTTCCGACTTCTACGGCATAGACAACGCCGCCAACGCCAAAGGCATCGTGCTGCGCGACAACCTGTTCTTTGGCAACGTGGTGGCCGACTACCTCGAGTTCAACACCAAGATGAAGGTAAGCGCCCTAGCCGACGAGGCTCGAGGGATTGCCGATGGCAAGGGCAACCTGCTGCAACAGGCCAACCTCAAGGTCTCGCAGCGCTGGGCCAGCGCCTACATGGCCCGCAACGTGATAGACCGCAACGTCGCCGAGGCCAAGGTCAGCGCCCCCAACACCGGGGCCAACCAACTGCGCAGCATCCTGGGCCTGAACGTACAGGGCAGCAGCCTGGCGGCGGACTCCGAGGTCTGGCTGCCCCGCATGAGCCTGGAGGACGCGCTGTCGGTGATCGGGCGCTATGGCGACAAGTTCGGGCCGTTCATCCCCGCACCCAGCAAGCGCTAAACCTGACCGTATAGATGGGGCGGTGTATACCGCCCCACCCACAGAGGCATTCCATGCGTATCCTGAAGGGTCGAGTCACCCAAGCACATCCCCGGCCCAGCCTGACCGCAGCCCGCCTGACCGAGCTGACCCTCGACCACCAAACCCGCCTGCTGTTGCAAACCTACGGGGAAACCCCAGTTGCCGAGGGCGATCAACTGGTGGTGGGCGGGTTTGGGCTGTTCGGGCGGTTCGCGGTGATGGCCTACAAGAACCACACCAGCGGAGCCTCCTGGAGCAACACCCCGTGGCCGATGGGGCTGATGGGGGCCTTTGTCGCCCTGATGCCCCTGCAAAGCCTCGGCTCCGAGAGGATTGAGGGGGTGTTTTGGGTAAATCTGATCTTTGTGTTGGTCGGTCTGGGGCTGGTGGCCTTCGCAGTAAACATTTTTAGCGTCACCCGGCGGGTGTTGTCGGAACATGCCCCCCCCCGACAAAACTTCCTGAGGTGACAAGAACTGGAGGTGTATATGCTCAAAGGGACTGTTGCCTTGGCTGGGGGCTTGTTGTTGTTTGTGGCCGCCTTTCCGCTGCTGTTTTGGAATGAGGGCCGTGCGGTGAATATCGCTCGAGCGCTCAACCAAGGGGCCAGTCGGGTTATCGCGGTACAGCCCCAACCTATTGACCCCAAACACAACCGCGCCCTGGTACACCTTAGTGGGACAGCCAGCCCCACTCAAGCCCTGCGCGACCCCATTCTGGGCCTTGAGGTCGAGGCCCTGCGGCTGCGCCGCACCGTCGAGATGTACCAGTGGAAAAACGTAACCAGCACCGAGGACGAGCAAAGCCACGCCTTACGTTGGTCGGAAACCCCGGTGGACTCGAGCAACTTCCCGGTTGAGCAACACAACCCCAAGGCCCTGCCGTTCAAAAGCGCTACCCTCACCGCCCCCTCGGTAGCGCTGGGCGATTTCCAACTCGATCAGGGCCTGACCCAGCGCTTGTTTGGCTTTCAACCGCTGCCCCTAGACCCTGCCGTCCTGCCAACCGTGGAGAAGGCGCTGGGCCTCAGCAGGGTTGCCCTCGAGGGGGGCTACCTCTATCTGCCCTATGGCTCGGGCCGCCCTGCCGAGGCCAAACTGGGGGATGTACGGGTGCGCTTTGAGTACATCCCACCTACCCTAGTGAGCGTAGTGGCCCAGCAAAACGGCAACCGCCTCGAGGCCCAAAGCGCCTCGGGGGCTACCGTGGCCTTGATTCGGCCCGGACAGCATTCGGCCCCGGTGATGTTCGAGCAAGCCCTGAGCAACAACCACAGCCTGACTTTGGCCCTACGTGTGGCAGGTTTTGCCCTGATGCTATTCGGACTACGCCTCGCGGTTTCGCTGCTGATTCAAGCTACCCGGTGGATTCCGCTGGTGGGCGATTTGTCACGGCTGGGGGCCAACCTGTTTGCCGGTGTGCTAGCTCTGGTGCTATCGCTGAGTTCAGTAGCCCTAGCTTGGGTTATCTACCGACCTCTAGTCGCGATGGGATTGATTGGGTTGGCGATGGCCAGCCTTTGGTGGGCGCAACGGGTAGCCCAGCAGCGCAACCAGCGCAGCAGTTTGCTGAAGGGAGAATCATGAAACCATTGGTATTGGCAGTGTTGGTGACCGGGCTGGGCTGGGGCTTGGCCCAAACCCCCACGCCCATCTCTTCGGTCGGAGAACTCGTCAAGGCAGCCGCCAGCGGCGGGGCGTATCGCTTAGCTGCCAACACCTACAGCCTCAGCGAACCGCTGGTGGTCAGCCAAAACCTGACCCTCATCGGGGAGGGCCATGACCGCAGCATCTTGAGCCTGCGCGCTTCACCGGTGGGAATGCTGGTCAAAGGAGACATAAGTGTGCGCCTCGAGGGCCTAGGCTTTCAGCAGGCGGGGTTTAGGGGTGGAGACCTGCTCAACATTCAGGATGCTCGCTTTGAAATTATCAACTGCCGTTTTCGCGGAGCCTTAGCCGCCCGTTCAACCGACCCTTCCCGTCCCTTTGGCTACGGTAATGGGCTGTACCTCTACGGTAAGGCCCAGGGGCGGGCCGAAGGCAGCGAGTGGACTGCCAACCAACTGGCGGGCATACAGCTTGCTGATGGGGCGGTGCTGGAACTTAGCAACAGCCGTTTGCTCAAAAACGACACTGGGGTGTATACCGCCGACAACGCCCAGGCTGTGCTTCGGAATATTCTGCTACAAGACACCCGCCGCCCGGCCCTGCAAATGGCGGGGCGCAGCAAGGTGCAACTCTTCGATAGCGTAATTGAGCGCAACGGGCGCTTCAATGACAAGGAGCAGTTTGATGCCATAAGGGTGGTAGATCAAAGCGAGTTTCGACTGGAAAACAGCCAAATCCGCGACAACCCCCGTTTTGCTCTGTCCATAGACAATCAAGCCCGCGTAGAAGCCCTCCGCAACACCCTCGAGCGCAACGGAGGCGCGTACCCCAACGATACCTACATCGGGGCCATTCTGCTAGAAGACAGCAGCCGCATTTTGCTACAGGGCAACACTCTTAAAGATCATCCAGCAGGGGTGCTGGAAGCCCTGGGCGACAGTAAAGCCGATTTGGTGGACAACCTGATCGAGCGCACCTTGTCCTGGTCGAGCATCTACGCTGCCGACCGGGCCGAACTGACCCTGAGCAACAACCACATCCTGCGAAGCGCGGGCTATATCTACCTCAAGGGTCAGAGCAAGGCCACCCTCACCGGCAACCAGATGGAGGGCGGCCTAAGCCACGGACTGGTGCTGGACGAAGCGGCCCAAGCCACTCTGCGGGGCAATACCATTCGGGCCTATCGTGAAACCGGGGTAATGCTTAGCAAAAACGCACGGGCCACCCTGGTAGAGAACCAAATCGGCCAGAACTTTAACGGGGTATTGCTGGAAGGCAGCGCAGAGGCAATAGTGCAGAACAACCGCTTTGTGGGCAACCAGCGCAATGGCGTTGGCTTTTTGGGTCGCTCGGGTGGCAGCGCCCAGCGCAACACGGTGTCGGGCAGCGAGATAGGGATTTTGATTGGTGAGCAGGCCAAGCCGGTGCTCGAGGGCAATGTGTTCTCAGGGAACATCAAAGATACCGATACAGTAAAGTAGCCTCGAGCAAAACTTGCAACAGTAGGTTGAATCGGGCAAGCAATTACTCGAGAATCTGCCTCACCACCTGCTCCAGCTCGAGTGACGCCGCCTTTTTCCGGGCCGCATTTACCTTGGCGAGCGGAAGTGCAGACAGGAGCTGATTAGCACGGCCTTTGGCCTCTGCCGATGTAGCAGGGTGTTGGGTGGCCAGCAGCAGCAAAGGGAGGGCCTTGGTTGGTTTTTCTGCCTTCAGCTCGAGTTCGGCCAGACCGATCAGCGCATCGAGTTGAATTGGCCTGGCGGCAACCTCCTGGGCGATGCGCAGTCCTTCCAGGAAGTGCTCACGGGCCTCCGTCGGTTGGCCTAATCTGAGGGCGTTGTAGCCCAGCATTACCGTGTCGAAGGCTTCACCCCGACGGTTGCCCATTTCTCGCCGCAAGCTCAGGCTGCGCTGGCGCAAATCGTTAGACGCGGCATAGTCCTTTTGCACAAAACTCATCTCCGCGAGGTTGGACAAGCAGCCCGAGAGCAAAGGCCAGTGGCGGATTTCCTCGGCCAGTCGGGCCGCCTGTTGGGTGGTCTGTTGACCCGACTGCTGCTGGCCCAATTCCCAAAGCGCTCCGCCCAGGTTGGCCAACAAAAAGGCGGTGGTTTGCTGGTTGCCAATCTCCTCGGCGAGTCGAAGCCCTTGTCGAAAAAACTCGGTGGCCTCGGCAAACCTTCCAGTCCAGCGGCAGGTGTTGCCCAGGCTGTTGAGGGTGTTGGCTAAACTGGCGGTGTTCTGGGTCTCTTCCGCAAGGGCGCGGGCCTTCTGGAACCACATCTCGGCCTGGGCGTAGTCGCCCAGCCGCGTCCAGGCCACCCCCAGTCCGTTGTAACCGTACAGCAGGCCGTTGGTGTGGCGCTGCTGCTCTAAGTGGGGCAGGCTGTGTTCGAGCAAAGTCTTGGCGCTCTCGGTCTGGCCCAGTTGCAGACCAAACCAACCCTGTCGCTGGGTCGCCTGTGCCCACAGGAGCGGCTGTTCTTCGCTTTGGGCAGTTTCTGCCAGCTGGGCAAAGGTCGCCTGCCCCTCGCGGTACAGGCCCCTCGAGCTGAGAAAGTGGCCCCAAGCCGCTACACTCGACTCGAGCTGGGGCCATAGGCGCTGCTGCAAGCAAAAAATCCAGGCTAGCCGGATGTTCTCGGCTTCGACCGCGACCTCGTCCACCACCCGATCCCAGCGCCCCTCTTGCAAAGGTTTGTTTTGCGCCTCGAGGAAGGCCACAAAGTGCAGGGCGTGTTGGTGTTGAAGGTGAGCCATTAGTTCGGGCTGTTGTGCGAGTTTTTGCTGCGCGTATTGTTGCAGCAGCGAATGCATTCGATAACGGCCAATGGACTCTTTTTGTAGTAGAGAGTGGCCCAGCAGGCTTAAGAGAAGGTAGTGCGAAGCCCCCGTAACCTGCTGCGCAGCCCTGCGGCTAAACCCTCCCCGAAAGAGCGAAAGCGCCATCATCAAGCGCTGCTGCTCGGGCGAGAGTAAATGCCAGGAGTGCTCGAACACCGCCTCCATCCCGGTCGCCTTGTGGCCCAGTAGTCCTTGATGGTCGCGGATTTCCTCGAGGATCTCCGCGCAAGAAAGCTCGCGCACCCATGTTGCGGCCAGTTCCAAGGCCAGGGGCAGACCTTCTACGCTCGAGCAGAGTTCTGCGATGGCTTGCAAGTCGGCTAGGGTTGGTTTGAAGTCGGGGCGGCTGCGCCTTGCGGTTTGCACAAAAAAAAGGATGGCCTCAGACGACTCCAGGTGGGTGGGGTCGGGTGGGGGTAGACCCTGAAGGGGGTAATTCCAGGCCTCGGGCAGTTCCAGGTGCTGCCGGGAGGTAACCAGCAAACGCAGCTTTGGGGCCTGCTCGAGCATCTCTGCCAGCAATCCAGCCTCTTCCAACAGATGGTCAAAGTGGTCCAGCACCAGCAGTATTTCTTTGCTCTTCAGATAATCCAACAGTTGGGCTTTAGGTTCCCTGGGGCCAAAAAAGGTAAACCCCAGCGCTTCGGCAATGGCGACGGAGATTTGCTCAAGGCTCTCTACCCCTTCCAGCGAAACAAAATAGGCTCCTTGGGCCAGTTGGTCGGCCTGTTGTCTTGCCAGCTCTAGGGCCAGCCGGGTTTTGCCCACACCGCCTAGGCCCGTGAGTACCCGCAGCCGGGGGGCTCCCAGGCTCAGCTCTGACAGCTCCATTTGGCGACCAATCAGAGGGCTGTCCGGGAGGGGGAGCCCGGCTCGGGGTGGAGGGGTATCCAGGGGCCGCCCTTGCCGAATGGCTTCGGCCAGGTGTTCGGTTTCAGGGAGGGGAGCCAGCCCTAACTCGCTTTGCAAGCGGCTTTTGAATAGTTCAAATACTTCTAGCGCACCATCTCGACGGCCTTGCACATGCAGGCTATGCAGGTAGGCTTGCAGTACCTGCTCGTCGAAGGTGTCTTGTTCCCAGACCCGGCGCAGCAGGCCAGCAGCTTCCTTGTTTTGGCCTTTCTGGCCCAAAGCAAGGGCCGCTTCCAATACGGCCTCCCGCCAGAGCGAACGCAGTTCCTCCCTTTCTGCCTCGAGCCAGGTGTCAAAAGCGGGGGCTTCGCGAATGAGGTACTTATCCAGCAAGGGTCGCTGGTGGAGTTGTATAGCTTTGGCCCAGTCTCGCTGCTGGATGGCTGCTCGAAATGCCTGCACATCGGTTGCTACCTTAAAGCGTAAGCGCTGGGGCTCGGCCTCGAGAGTCTGGATCCAGGGGAGTTCTCGGAGGCGCGAGAGTAGCAAACGCAAGCGGTGGCGGGCGGTGGGCTCGTCTTCGTCGGGATATAAAAAAGTGGCCAAGTGCGCCCGGCTGACCCAATCGCCCTGATAGGCCAGGTACAGCAACAGATACAGCGGCTTTTGTGAAGCGAGCTCGTACCGTTTGCCCTCGAGTTCAAAACACGGATAACCCAGCAGGTGCAGTTGGAGCATGGTTCTTAGTTTAAAGCCAACCTAACCACAAGATGTACGTTATCTCCACCTCATCAGGGTCGGTGCGTAAACCCCCGCAAACCTTAGCTAATACCAACTTTACCTGTAGAGCTGGCTTTGAGAGTCGTTCCAAGCTCCCTCATTCGGCGACACCCCAGATGCAGTCAATTGCGTTTGCGTAACTGATTGTAAATAGCGCGGTCGTGGTGTCGTCACCTTCTCCAGCCAGGGGAGAAGGCAAGGGGTTTACGTGGATTTGGTATGACAAGCGAACCCGTCACCTCAAGCAAAGCCGCAGCTATGCCCTCACCAGTCTGGACTGGGAGGCTGCGCGCCTGGCCAGGCTCATTCGCAGCCGCTGGAGTATTGAGCACCATGACTCTCTGGTGCGCGATGTGACTTTTGCTGAAGATCGTTGCCTGGTGCGAGGTCAGGCGGCGATGGGCCTGGCGCACCTCCGGGGTTTTGCCATCAACTGCTTGCGGCAATGGCAGGTGTCCAATCTGAGCGCCGCGATAGAGCGCTTTGCCGCTAAACCTTTCGAACTGCTGGCGCGGTTGGGGGTGGTGTGAGTTCACGCACCGGCCCTGGTGATCCCATAGCATATTTGCAAAACCAAGACCCAAGGCTCAAGCCAGAAGGGAATTCTGTACCTGGGCATTGGGCCTAGCATGGTTCTATGGAAAAACTCGAGTACGTCCAGAAGAACCTCGAGGCCCTGGGCGACCGCGACCTCCTGGAAGTGCTGGCTCAGACGCCCGAAATGCTTACCGATTTGTTTCCCCGCCTGGACATGCGCCGGGGTTGTGAGTTGACCCACTGGACGGCAGGGGAGATCTACTGCCACCTGGCGGATATAGAAATTGGCTACGGCTTTCGCATACGGCAGGCCCTGGCGGGCGCCGATAAAGCCCAGGCTTTTGATCACGACCGTTGGGGCATCCGTTACCGCAACTACGAAAGCTATTCGGCCCGGCTGGCCCTGGAGGCCTTTTGCGCCTTGCGCCGCTGGAACCTGGAGCTTTTGCGCAACCTGGAGCCGCCTGACTGGGACAAGGTGGCCTATCATCCCGAACGCGGCCCCGAGACGATCCGCTTTATTGTGCAGATGCTGGCCGGGCACGACCTGCGCCACCTGAAGGAGCTGGAGTACATCGCATCTTACGTAGAAGCGGGCTGAGGTGCTCCTGTACAGCTTTTTTAAAGCGGTGGGCTGCGGGAGTATCCTTGCCCCGCGCACCCCTCATTTGCGGTTGATGACCACGATGTGGCTTATCCCGAGCCGGGTTCTGTGAAGCAGGTCAACATTTCATACCGGATTCAAAAAGACAGTTTACAAAATCAAAAACACCAGAGGCTGTCTTTTTGAATCCTAGAGCACACCCCTCCCTTGAGTACCGGCGCTAGCCGGGGGCCGATGGCCCTTCACTGTCGGTCGGCGAAGAAAGCGTCTCCCTTCCAAGGGGCGGTATCGCCCTCCGCTACGCGGATAACTTCCAAGGGGCGGTATCGCCCTCCGCTACGCGGATAACTTCGGTCGGGTTAGTTCGTCACCCTTTGGTGACGAACTAACCGAATCTGGTATCATGGGTGGTTCTGCTTACTGTACACGGCCAGACAAAGGGGTTTCAGGGGCGGAACCCTCCAGGTTTCATGGGGCATTGGTGGGATTGCAGTCGGGATCTATATCGCCAAAGGCGTTGTTCGAGAAGGTGTTGCCGGGCCCCAGCCGCACCAGGGCCCGATCCTCGTCGGTGCAAGAGATGGCCTACCTCGAGCTGTGCCGGAAGCTGCTGGGGGCGATGTATAGTCCCGCCGAGTAGTTGGTGATGAGGCCGTTGGCGATGAGTTCTCTCGAGTCCCCGCCGCCGTAGGACATGTGGACGTACTCCAGACGATGAACCTGGCCTCGGTTGTGCACCGCGAAGTAAATACCATCCCAGGCACCCGGCGTTTGTGTGACCCCGGTAAACACAATGGGCTCGGCGGCGGTTCCGACGGCCACAAGGGTTCCGCCTGGCTCGATGGAAAGCCAGCCCCCGTCTGCCACAAAGTGGACGCCGGGCTGGAGGGTCAGGGTATCCTCCACCTTCACATAGCTCCCCAGGGAGTAGGGCGCGTTGAGTTTCTTCCAGATGGTGATGCCATCCCAGAAGCCCTGGATGGGACTCTGGCCCTCGAGGGTAATGGGCTGGGTAAGCAGCGGAATCATACCACTGGACATGTTAGCTCCACTGTTTGTTGGATGGGCGGAGTCCGAAGCCCAGATTGAGCGTGGTTCGCCGCTGGGGTTCGCCTAAACAGGCTGGTTTTGAACCGGGTACACAAAATGCAAGCCGTCATAGTATTCTAGGGGCACAACACAATCGGAGAAGTAATCCCAATAGGAGGAAGTACATGAAAATGAACCGTCGGCAAGTACTAAAAGCAGGTCTGGCAGCTTCAGCGGTGTATAGCCCCTGGATGATTGCCCGCGCACAGGCCCGCCCGGTCAAGCTCGCGGCTATTCTGCCCCTCACGGGGGCCTTTGCCTTTGCGGGCAACGCAGCCCTGGATGCATTCCGCGACGCAACCGACCGCATCAACGATGCCGGGGGAATCGGCGGGCGACGTTTTGAACTGGTTGTCGAGGACGATGGCTACGATGTAGCCCGCGGCACCGCTGCTTTTAACCGCATAGTCCAGCGGGAAAGCCCGGAGGAGTTGGTGTTCGTGTATGGCAACTCCACCGGCCTTTCCAAGGCTCTGGCCCCGGAAATTACCCGGTTGCGTCTGCCCTACACCGCTACCTCGTTCTCTAACGAACTGGCCGACCCCAAAACCTATCCCACCATCTTTGTCTTCGGCCCCACCTACAACGATATGGCCGGGGCGCTGTTGCAGCAGATTCGCCGCCAGAAGGGGCGCGGCGCCAAGATTTTCCTGTGCTACTCCAACTCCGAGTTTGGCCGCGACCCCATTCCCTTCATCAAAGAGCAGTCGGCCCGTCTGGGCTTCCAGATTGTGGGTGAAGAGGTAACCCCCCTGGCCATTGCCGACGCGACCCCCATCGTAACCAAGCTGCGCCAGGCCCAGCCCGATTTTGTGATTGTCCACGGCTACGTGCTAACCGTGGAGCCCTTGCTGATACGGGCTGCCCGTGAGCAGGGCATCCGGGCCACCTTCATGGGTACCTACTACTCTGCCGAGCTGGCCCTGATGCAGCGGGCTGGTGCCGCCGCCGACGGTTTTATTGTGGCCTACCACAACGCCTACTACTACGACACCACGGTACCGGCGGTGGAGCAAATTCGGGCCCTGCGCCGGGCCAAAGGCCGCGACCTCTCCTACCGCACTACCTACTACATGGGCTCCTGGATGGCCATGGATGTGATCGCCGAGGCCATGCGACGGGCCAATGCAGCGGGCAAGCTCAACCGCCCCGGCATGATCGAAGCCCTGGATAGCCTGGGTGACTACAACGCGGGTGGGCAGGTGCGCAACATGCGCTGGGTCGAGCGCCGACTGCCCTTCACCAAGCTCTGGCGGGCCAACGTGCGGGATGTCCGCTTCGATGCCATTACCGACTGGGTAGACGGCTCCAAGCTCTGAACAGTTCGTTTGTGCTGGGGGTCGGGGCCGGCATTTTTGGGCGCTCGACCCCCAGCTTGTCGTAAAAGGCTCATCAATGGATTTTTCCCTTGTCGTTCAAACCATCCTCAACGGCTTGGCCAACGGGGCCTTGTACGCGGTAATTGCTTCTGGGTTCGTGCTGGTCTACCGTGCTACCAGCGTGGTTAACTTTGCCATTGCCGAGTTCATGCTCATTGGGGCCTACCTGACCTACACCATGTCACTCTTTTTTCCGCTCCTAGTGGCGCTATTGCTGGCACTTCCCCTAGCCTTTGCCTTTGGGGTGCTGGTGGAGCGGGGGTTTGTAAGGCCACTGCTGGGGCGCAACGTGGTGGCGGTCATTATGGCCACCATTGGCCTGGCCGCGACCCTGGACGGTACGGCCCTCATTCTCTGGGGGCCAGACCAGAAAGCCATGGGGGCAGCGGACATCTCTCAACTCCCCAAGGAAATGCCCAACCTGGCGTTCAATATGGGGGGGGTGTTTCTCTCTTCAAAAGCGGTGTGGAGTCTGATTCTGGCACTGCCGCTGGCCATTTTGCTGGTCACGCTGCTCAAGTACAGCCGCTACGGGATATTGTTGCGGGCGGTATCGGAAAGCGAGACGGCTGCCCTGGCCATGGGCATCAATGCGCCCAGGGTGGTCGCCGTGGCCTGGGGCATTTCTGCCATGATGGCGGCCATTGGGGGTGCATTCCTGGCGGGGGCTGCCGGGGGTGGTGGGCCGGGCCACCACCTGGTGCTGCTGGGTCTGATCGTCTTTCCGGTGGCGATCTTGGGGGGTTTTGACTCGGTGCCGGGTGCAGTGGTGGCGGGGTTGCTGATTGGCCTCATCGAGGCCTTTTCGCAGCTATACCTCGAGTCCTTCCTTCCCGGCATTACCCAGGCCATCCCCTTCTTGATCGTGCTGCTGGTGCTTTTGTTTCGTCCGTATGGGCTGTTTGGACAGCACCGCATCGAGCGGGTTTGAAAGATGTCGTGTTTCGTGCGATATGAGACCTGAGACAAGGTTTGCCCTATGGCTGAAATTAACGTCGAAAATCTGAAGGTGGTCTACCGGGGGGTCATCCTGGCCTTGCAGGGCGTGAGTATGCGGGCTGGAACCGGGGAGGCCATCGCGCTTTTGGGCCCCAATGGGGCCGGGAAAAGCACCCTGGTGCGGGCCATGGCAGGTTTGCTGCCACAATACGATGGCCGTGTCCTGGACGGCAAAATTGTCATCAACGGCCAGGAAGCCAACCACCTGCCCGCCCTCAAGGTAGCCGAACTGGGCCTGACTGCGATCCTCGAGGGTCGCCCCATCTTTCGCTACCTGACCGTCACCGAAAACCTGCGGGCTGCTGCCCACAAGCTGTCGCCTCAACGTCAAAAGGAAATTACCGACGAAATCTTCACCCGGTTTCCACGCATCTACGAGCGCCGCTTTGAGCAGGGGGGTTACCTTTCGGGGGGCGAGCAGCAGATGCTTCTGCTGGGCATGGCCCTCCTCACCGAACCCAAAATTCTGGTGGTGGACGAGCCCAGCCTGGGCCTTTCGCCCAAGCTGACCGAGGAAGTCATGCGGGTACTTGACGAACTGCGTCGCGACAAGGGCCTTACCCTGGTGCTGGTCGAACAGAATGCTCGGGCGGCTTTTTCCATCGTAGAGCGGGTGTATGTGATGGAGCAGGGCCGGGTGGTCTTCGAGGGCACAGCCCAGGAGGCCCAGGCCGATGCCGACGTGATGGAGTTCTACTTGGGCGGCGCGGTGGCGGGGGGGTTCTCCGAGGCCAAGCGCTACCGCAGGAGGAAGCGATGGGTATGAGTTTAGGGGAAGCCGGTCGTCTTACCCCTTACTTCACGGGGCTTGCGGGAGGACGTTATGTCTAAGGTGCTGCTGGAAGCCCAGGACCTGCACCTCTCCTTCCGGGGCGTCAAGGCGTTGGTGGGGGTGAGTTTTAGCGTTTCGGAGGGGGATCTCTTTGCCGTAATTGGCCCCAACGGGGCGGGCAAGACCAGCCTGCTCAACGTACTGTCGGGGTTATACAGGCCACAGCAGGGCCGGGTGGTGTTCCTGGGCGAAGACCTGGCCGGGCAGAGCCCCCAGGCCCGGGTGCGCAAGGGGCTGGGCCGGACGTTTCAGAACCTCGAGCTCTTTCGGGGTATGACCGTGCTGGACAACGTTAAGCTGGGGGCCGAACTGGCCGTGGGGGGCTACACCGACCTGGCCCCCAAAGCAAGGCTCGAGTGGAAAATTCGCCGCCATGCCGAAGAGGTGCTGGACTACCTGCACCTCTCTCCCTACCGCCACGCCCCCGCCGGGGCCCTGCCCTACGGCCTGCAAAAGCGGGTGGAGGTGGCGCGGGCTTTGGCGGGTCGGCCCAAACTGCTGCTCCTGGACGAGCCCATGGCCGGCCTTAGCCTGGAAGAAAAGCAGGATCTGGCCCGCTTTTTGCTGGATGCAAGGCGTGAGTGGGGGGTAACGCTGGTGCTGGTTGAGCACGACTTAAAAGCTGTACTGGAGCTCTCTACCGGTGTGCTGGTCATGTCCTACGGCGAGGTGCTGTACCAGGGCGCTCCGGCGGGGGTGCGGGAGAACCCGCGTGTGGCCGAGGCCTATCTGGGGAGGAGCGCATGAACCGAACCCTGGTTGAATTCTTGGCCCATTACGCCGAAACCAAACCCAATGCCCCTGCCTTGCGGGTCAAGCGCCTGGGGGTGTGGGAAACCACCTCCTGGGCCCACTTGAAACAGACCGTGGAGCAGCTTGCCGGTGGGCTGTTGCAACTGGGGTTGGAGCCGGGCCGGGTGCTGGCCATCCTGGGCCAGAACGCCCCGGAGTGGGTTATTGCCGAGATGGCTGCGCAGACCGTTGGGGCCATGCCCATGGGCATCTATGCCGACGCCATGCCCGAGGAAGTGGGCTACTTTATCGAGTTTTCCGAGTGCCAGGGCATCGTGGTTTCGGACGAAGAACAGCTCGATAAAGTGCTGCCGCACCTGGAAAAACTAAAGTTCGTGCTGGTCTGGGAAGAGGCCGGTATGAGTAAGTACTGGAACGAGCGCGTGCGGCCCTTTAGCAGTGCCGTAGCCCTGGGGCAGACCGCCCAAAGCCAACAGGCCGTGGGGGCTGCTAAGTCTGGGGTGGGGCCCGATACCATCGCCCTTCTGGCCCCGACCTCCGGCACTACGGCCCGAAGCAAACTGGCCATGCTGACCCATGCCCAGTTGATTGCGGGCGCTGAAGCAGGCCGCGAGACCATCAGCATCCGGGGTGGGGAATGGGTCTTTTCCTATTTGCCGCTCCCCTGGATTGGTGAGCAGATGCTCACGGTGGTGCGTAACCTTACCGATGGTACGGTGGTTCATTTCCCTGAAGACATGATTACCGTGCGCGAGGATGTTAAAGAAGTCCAGCCCGACTTCTACCTGGCCCCGGCGCGGCTTTGGGAGGACACAGCGGCCCTCGTGCGCAGCCGCATGGAAGATGCCGATGGACTGAAGAAAGCGGTTTACCGCTGGGGCATGGGGGTTTTGCTCGAGTGCGCCCAACGCGAGTTCCGCAAAGAGCCCATTGGCTTTGGCCTGAACCTGGCCCGGGCCCTGGCGTATCCGTTGATAGCCCGCCCAATCCGTGCCCGTATGGGCTTGGCCGCCTGCCGCATTGCTGCTACTGGGGGTGCGCCTTTGGGCCCGGAGGTCTTCACCTTTTTCCGCGCCCTGGGCGTGGATATTCGCCAGGTCTATGGCCAGTCCGAGACCGCCGCCACCAGCGTGGCCCATCTGCCCGGCGATACCCCGCCCGAGACGGTGGGCAAGCCCCTGCGCAACACCCAGGTGCGTATCGCCGAGGACGGCGAAATTCAGGTCAAGGGTGGGCAGGTCTTTACGGGTTACTTCAAAAACGAAGCCGCTACCAAGGAAACCTTTACCGAGGACGGCTGGTTTCGCACGGGCGATGCCGGCTTCTTCAACGAAAACGGCCACCTTGTGCTCCTGGGCCGGCTCAAGGAAGTGGGGGCCCTGGCCGATGGAACCCGTTTTGCCCCGCAGTTCCTGGAGAATCGTCTCAAATACTCGCCCTATATCCGCGAGGCGGTCGTGATCGGCCACGGAAAGCCCTTTGTAACTGCTCTGATCGAGCTCGACCCCGAGAATACCCAGAACTGGGCACGTAAACGCGGCATCGTCTTTTCGACCTATCAAAGCCTGACCTCCAACCCGCAGGTCTATGCTCTGATCGCCCAAGAACTCAAAATGGCCTGTGAGAGTTTGCCGGACGAACTCAAGGTGCGCCGCTTTGCTATCCTGCCCAAGGAACTCCACGCTGACGACGAGGAAATTACCCGCACCCGCAAGGTCAAGCGCGGTACGGTGGAGTCTCGCTATGCGGGCTTGCTGGCGGCTCTCTACGATGGCTCCAAACAAGTCAAGCTCAGCCTGCCCATCCGCTACCTGGAGGGCCAGGGAACCCTCGAGGCCGAAGTTCAAATCGCCGATGTGGGCGAGCCGGTAGGCCCGGGGCAGAAGGTGGGGACGTGATGGAGTGGGGTAAAAAGCGAGGGCCCAGGGGGTGGTGTAGCGGCCCGGGATTGTGTGTCCCGCCATTCACTACAGACGCTGAAGGACAGGGAAAAGTGTGCGCCCACTTCAGTATCATTGTGCCCAACCCGTCTATTGTCTCTATGATGTCGCTCAGGCTGGAGGAGACCCAAGCATGTACCGCCTAAGCCAATCCCTTACCGATGCCTTTAGCCGTCGTTTTTCCCGTACGGTGCGCGAAGACTACCGCCAGGACGAAGCCTATGCCAGCACCCCACAGGGCCGCTTCTGGCTGGTGATAGCGATAATCAGCCTGCTCGTGATGCCCTTGCTGTTGCCGCAGTACCCGATGTTTGTTGCTACTCAGATTCTGGTGGCCGCTCTGGCCGGGCTGGGCTTGCACTTGCTGGTTGGCGGTGCAGGCCAGATTTCGTTGGGTCAGGCGGCTTTTGTGGGAATCGGCGCCTACACCTCCAGCCACCTCACAGGTGATTTGGCGCCCCTGGGCATTCTCGCGGGGGGATTGATCGCTGCGCTGATTGGGATCGTACTGGGGATTCCCTCACTGCGTATCAAAGGCGCTTATTTGGCCATTGCTACCCTGGCCTTCCAGTTCCTGGCCGATTATATTTTCAAGCGCTGGACCGACTTTACCGGTGGGGTGGCCGGTCGCAAGCTTCCCGCCGAAGGTACCTTTCTGGGGCTGCCCCTGGCCGACGACCGGGTGGTCTTCTACCTGGGGCTGGTCTTTGCTATTCCGATGTTTTTCTATGCCAAACGCCTGCTTTCCACCCGGGCTGGCCGGGCCTGGTTTGCCGTGCGCGACAACGACCTCTCGGCCCAGCTTTCCGGCGTAGATCTGGTGCGCTCCAAGCTCACCGCCTTTGCCCTCTCGGCTTTTTATGGCGGCATTGCCGGGGGCATCTTGATGCACCTGATTGGCGCCGTCACCCCGGAAAACTTTGTCCTGTCCTTTAGCATTCAGTACCTGGCCATCGTGATTGTGGGTGGAGCCGGCACCGTGCTGGGGGCAGTGCTGGGTGCTTTCTTCATCGTGCTTATCCCCGAGACCCTGAGCGTGATTGCCGGGGCCTTTGGGCCGCAGTACGTGGCGCAGCTTTCGGCCTGGCGCAGCGTAGCCTTCGGAGTACTGATTCTGCTCTTTCTGATTCTGGAACCCCGTGGGCTGGTGGGTCTGTGGGGCCGCATCCGGGACTACTTTAGAACCTGGCCACTACCCTATTGAATAGGGATAGAGAAACGGATGCAGAGGTCAGGAAAGAGTCAATGGAGGCCCTTGTGTCTTACCGCTTTTTTGTGCTCTATATGTTTAGCAGGTAAACTAAGTACATGGTGGACTACGACCTTTCCGAATCGGCCCTGATCAGCCTGGTGGTGCTGGCACTGGAAGGGCAAAAGGGGCTCAGGCTGGCCCAGGCAGGCACCCGAAGTGTGGGGGATGTGCTTTCTGGGCGTCGTTCGCGCCCGGTGCGCCTCGAGCGCGAAGGTGATAGCCTCACGATAGACCTCAACGTGAGCGTCGACTACGGGAAGCCCGTGATGGAGGCGGCCAAGGAAGCCCAGCGAACCGTGGCTGAAGCCATTACGGCTTCTACCGGTCTCAAGGTAAAGGCCGTCAACGTGACGGTGGTTTCGGTCGAATACAAGGAGCCCAATGCAGCTTAGGGTCGAGAGAACAGGGTACAAGGGAGATACTAGCGCTTCCCTCGAGTACGCAACCCGCCTCGGCCCCGACCCCCACCTCGCCATCCCCATGTGGAGTGTTTATGCGGCGTAAGGCCCGTGAACTGGCCTTTAAGGTGCTCTTTGAGCACGCGGTCGGCGGGGTTCCGCTCGAGGCCGCCTGGCAACACGCTACCCAGGAACTCGAGCCCGATGAGTCCGACCAGGATGCCGACGTGCTCGATGCCGAAGGGCTTCTGTTTGCCCGCCAGTTGGTGCAGGGCTACCAGAGCCAGCAGGAAACCATTGACAAAATCCTGGCTGCCACCATCGAGGGCTGGAGCTTTGCCCAGATGGCCAAGACCGACCTGGCGGTTTTGCGGCTGGCCGCCTACGAGATGCTCTTTGAGCCCACCCCCCACGCCCCCCTGATCGAGGTGGCCGTCAAGATCGCCAAGCGCTACGGCGGCGAGGACTCGGGGCGCTTTGTAAACGGCGTATTGGCCCGGTTGCTCAAGCGCATCGAGGCCGGGGAGCTGCAAGCGGTTTCTAAGGACGATTAGTCGGCAGTTGCTGGTTTATTGTTTCTCTCGAGGTTCGCTATGCTAGAACTTTCCGGCCCCCCGGTGGCCGAAGCGGTCTATCAGGAATTGCAAGTCCAGTTGTCGAAGCTGCCCTATGTGCCCCATCTGCGGGTGGTTCGGCTGGGGGAAGACCCGGCCTCGGTTTCGTATGTGCGCCTCAAAGACCGGCAGGCCAAGAAACTGGGCTTGTCCAGCCAGGTGGATGTGTTTCCCGAAAGCACTCCTCAGGACGAGCTGCTGGCCCATATCGCCCGGCTCAACGCCGACCTCGAGGTGGACGGCATCCTGGTACAGTCGCCGGTGCCCAAGCAGGTAGATTTCAATACCGTGCTGGAAGCCATCAGCCCCCTGAAGGACGTGGACGGCCTGACCCCTACCAACGCAGGGCGCTTGTGGATGGGCCTGGAAGCCCTGGAGTCCTGTACCCCTGCCGGGGTGATGCGCATATTGAAGCACTACCAGATTCCTCTGGCGGGCAAGGAAGTGGTGATTGTGGGCCGCAGTAACCTGGTGGGTAAGCCACTTGCAGCCTTGATGCTGCGAGAGAATGCTACCGTAACGCTGGCCCACTCCCGCACCCGGGACTTGCCCGACGTCTGCCGCCGGGCGGACGTGCTGGTAGCGGCGGTGGGCAAGGTGGGGCTAATTACGCGAGATATGGTGCGCCCCGGCGCGGTGGTGGTGGATGTGGGCATCAACCGGGTGGGCCAGAACGAAAAAGGCCGCGACATCCTGGTGGGGGATGTGGCGCCCGATGTATCCGAAGTAGCCTCGGCCCTGACGCCGGTGCCGGGGGGTGTGGGCCCAATGACGGTGGCCATGCTGCTCCATAACACAGTTAAGGCAGCCATCCGTCGCCGGGGTTCACCCTTAGGCGGAGGCTGATTGTCTACCCAGGGCCAGAGGCCAGCCCTGCACAATGAAGGTAGAATGAAAAGCAGTGACCGAGCTTCTTGCTAACCAGGTGTTATGGACGGCCATTCTGGCCAGTGTATTTGCGCAGCTCCTCAAGCTCTTCATTTACTACCTGGTCGAGCGCCGCTGGGAGTGGGAACGCCTGGCCGAAACCGGTGGCATGCCCTCCTCCCACTCGGCCACAGTAGCGGCGCTGGCGACCGGGGTGGGAATTACCGAGGGTTTGGATAGCGCCTTTTTTGCAATTGCCGTGGTGCTGGCCATCATCGTCATGTACGATGCTACCGGCATTCGCCGGGCCGCGGGGCTGCACGCCGAGCGTTTGAACGACCTGTTTGAGGAGTTTCGGGCCGTGTTCGAGCACGGCCCCCGGCCCGAGCCTTTGAAAGAGCTGCTGGGCCACACCTACCTCGAGGTTGCGGTAGGAGCGACCCTGGGAATCATCTTCGCGGTTGTCAGTTTCGCCCTGTTGTAACCCATTTGCGCCCATCGCCCTGGCCGTTACGTTAAGGATTTTGCCTGTCCTGGTCGGGCGAGTGTGTGGTAGTTTCTTGATATCCCTATGAAGCGGGCTTGGTGGGTGCTAATGGTTTTGGGCTTTTCCGCTGCCATGGCCCAGCCTACCGTCCAGCTGGAATCCCAGGTTCTTTCCCTCATCAACGAGGCCCGGGCCAGCGGTGTGGCCTGTCGCGGGGGTGGGGGTGGGGTTCCTTTGCCGCCCTTACGCTACGATGCCACTCTGGCTCAGGCCGCCAGGGGCCACGCCCTTAACATGGGGCGCTACGGTTTTATGTCGCACTATTTCCAGGGCGTAGGGCCCCGGGTGCGGGTGGCCCGGGCGGGCTATGGCTACCTGCGCATGTCGGAGATTATCTTCAAGGGCCGCAGCAGCGACCCGGCCAGGGCAGTACGCTGGTGGCTGCGTTCGCCGCCCCACTGCCGGGCCATCATGAACCCCTACTACACCGAGTTTGGGGCGGGGCTCTCGAGGGTGGGAAACGCCTGGGCGGTGGTGTTGGCCCAGCCCCACTAGCGTTGCTGTGCTAGGCGCATAATGACCAGCATCCCCACGCTTTGCAGGAGCGGGAAGGACATCAGGGTAATGGCCCCCGGCCACAGCGCAAAAAGCCCCACGGGGACTACCGTTGCCACCACCCCGATCCACATCAGGTCGATGCGGTTGCGCTCCCGCAGCAGGCGATAAATGATATAGTTGTTGAAAGCAGCAAACACCAGGAGCAAAACCCAGGCCAGCACAAAGGTATTCATCGCCCCGCATTTTATACCGGATTCAAAAACAGATTTTGCGCGGTTGTGTTTGGTCAGTCCCGCACAGTAAAATCTTGATCTAGCTTACTAGAACTGTGTGTTTATCGAATCAATTCAACTTTGTCGCCATGTCAATCGAACAATCTGTAGATATTTGGGTGAGAGTTTGCGCTTCAAACCTGGCTCGAGGTTCTCAAAACAGGGCGTTGGGGAATTCCTGCAATGACGAGATTGGGCTTCAATACAGCATTTCAGGCACAATGCGCCAAGCAACCCTACATAGTCCTTTAGAAACACACTTTTATCTCTACCCGATGTTATTTCTTTGCTTAGGACAGGCTTTTGGGCCACCGCGTAAAATTAGAAAACCAAAAAAACCATAGGTTGTCTTTTTGAATCCTGGAGCACACCCCTCCCGAACCGGGTTGATTCGTTACCATTCGGTACCGAATCAACCGAATCTGGTATTACTTGGGTTCACCCTCCAGCCAGGCCCGCACCCGTGTGGTCTCGATCTGCCAGGTGGCCTGAGCAATGTAGGGCTGGAAGCCCAAAGCCTGGTTGATTTTGAGCATGGGGGCGTTGGCGTCGGCATTGCCGGTGCGGACGAAGCGAGCTTCTGGCCGCTCGTGCAGAAGTTTGTCCAGCATGGCTGCCTTCAACCAGCGCCCCAGTCCCTTGTTGCGGAACTCAGTCAGCACGCCAGTGCCCTGCTGATTGATAATTTGGGGTCGGCCCTTGTGCCAGGTAATCTCGGTGTAGCCTGCCAACTGGCCGCTAGCTTTTTCGCGCACGACCAGCGTCCAGCGCTCATTGCCAGCAGCAAAGAGCATCTGTTCAATCTGCCGCAAAAGTTCTGGGGTGAGCTGAAAGTCTTCTACCTGAAGGCTGCCCCTGGGGGCGGTATTCATCACGTCCATCAGTGCAGCAAAAGCGGTCAGATGTTCCTGGGGGTAGGCCCCTTCCCAGAACAAGAGTTCGAACTCCACGGCCTTTTCCTGGCCTTGCTCGAGCCAGCTTTTGACCAGGTGCTGGTCTAGCTCCCGTAAGACGAGCTGGTTGGTGTGGCTTTCCAGGGCTTTCTCCGCTCCCAGCTTTTGCATCAGGGCCTCGCCCCAGGGTACCCGGCTATTGGTAGAGGTGATAAGCAGGCTGCGCCCCGCCTGTTCGGCGACCTCGGTAATGTGGCGCAGGAGTGAAACCTCGAGGCCCCGCTCGCGAAACTCTGGCAGTACATCGAGGTTGAACTGGGCCGCATGGCGATTTTGCTCGAGCTGCACAATCTCTATACTTCCAACTGCAACAAACTCGGTTCCTTCGGGTTGTTCCATCCCCCACATCCGCAGATCCACCACCGGCGGAATGTTCCGGGCTTGTTGAATGGTTTCTTCCAGCGAGCGAGGGGGGTCGTCGGGGGTGCGCTCTGCACGGATCAGGTTGGTGAAGTTGTTGAGGGCCACATAATCCGCATGGCTGGCGAGTCGGATGTCTAATTGCCGAATCCTCAGTTCCCAGGCTGTTTTCATTTGCTACCTCCTACCACTGTTTGGGTGGCTCTGTCCCTAAACACCCAGAACGCCGCTGCCCCAGCCACCACGGCCAGGATGCCAGCTACTACAAACACTTCCCGCACCCCAATCCAGCCTGCCAGTACCCCCGCAAGAGCCATCGAGGTCAGGTTGGCACTACCAATCACCGCGCCCAGTGCGGCCCCCACGCGGCCCCTGGAATGGTCGTCTACCGAGGTCTGCACCAGGGTGCCGATTCCGGCTTGCACCGGAGCCCCCAGCAACCCAATGAAGAACAACAGCACCAGCACATGCCACAGCTGCTCCACCCCCGCGATCAACCCGACCATCAAGCCCATCCCCATCAGGCCTATGCTGACCATGTGGGTGGGCTTGAGCCGCAACGCGAGCAGGGCCACCACTCCACCGGCCAGAATCATTCCGGCGGTTTGCGCTGCCTGCACCAGACCAAACAGAGTGGTAGGTACATTAAGGTCGTTGGTGAGCAAGGGGATAAACAAGATGTTCACCGCGCCCAGCCCCAGCATCATCACCCCCGCGCCGGTCAGGGTTCCGCGCAATATGCGGGAATGCCCAATCGTTCGCAAACCTTCCCAAAGCAACTCGAGTACACGCCTGGCTTGTGCTTGTCCGCCACCCTCCAGCCTGGGTACCTGTACCAGCAGCACCAGCAAAAAGGAAAAAGCAAATGTGGCAGCATCTATGACAAAAGCCGGCCAGTAGACCTTGAACGACCCAATCAAAACCCCTGCCGCCGAGGCCCCCAACATCCCGGCGATGATGCGGCTGGTCTGGGTGATGGAGTTGGCAGCCAGCAGGGCCTCTTTAGGCAGAAGCTGGGCAATTACCGCGCCCCGTGCCGGCCCAAAGAAAGTGCCCGCCGCCGATTGTAAAAAAGCCAGCACATAGAGTACCCACATATGCTCCACGCTGTCTACCAGCACAAAACCCAGTACCAATAAGGCCCGCACGGAGTCGGAAACCAGCATGATTTTTTTGCGCTCGAGGCGGTCTACATAAACCCCTGCCACCAGCCCCAGGGTGACCTGGGGAATAGCCAGCACGATGGCCATGGTAGCCAGAGCCGCCGTGGAGCCGGTGAGCTGATTAACCATGATCAGCAAGGCCAACCCGGTCAGGCCGTCCCCAAAGTCGGAGATGCTCTGGGCCAGCCAGAGGTTGCGAAAGCCCTTGTATTGCAAGGGATTGGCCAAGGCAGGCCTAGCCATCGTCGCCTTCCATGACCTTGGCCTGGGAATGCGGGTGGAAGGCGATGAGAAAACTGTAGGGCTGGGCTTCCTCCGATGGGTCTTCGCTGAATTGTTTGAGCAACTGGTTGATTTTTTCGATGAATTCCTGCGCTTGCTGGGGGGTTATCCTGACCAGGGTGCGCCCCAGCACCAAGCGCTGGTGTACAGGGTGTTCGTCGCCAACCCGAATCAGGCCGCTTTCCAACCCCTTCTGGATGTCAGCGCTAACCCCGTCCAGCACGTTGTGCAGGATTTGGGTCAGGCTGTGGTGGTTGTTCTTGTCTACCCCAAGCAGCTTGCGGTCGATGCTGTAGTGCCTGGCTGTAACCTGATACTGCTTTTCAATGATGCCCGAAACCACCCGCGTTGCGACCACCCGGATTAGACCGTGCGCCTCCATCTGACCGATGTGGTAGTAGAGCTTGGTGGGGGGCATTTTGAGCGACCGGGCGACGGCTTTCACAGTGATGGGCTGGCGCATGAGCTCGAGGATTTCCAGTCGTAAGGGGTCGGTGAGCACCTTGACCGTCTCCAGGTCCCGAATGATCATTTGATCGGCGGGTTCAGGGGGGGAAGGCTCGGCTTGTTTGGCAGATTTAGACATTTATTTTTCTCCAATCATTCAAAAACTTTTTAATGATAATATTCCTTTGAATAATCGTTGTCAATCTCTTGGAATTTTGAACAAGCAGGTAAGCTTGATGCCAGAAGTTGGAAACGCTAAACTTGTACCAAGTTCAATTTAGTTTGGACGGGAGAACAAAGAATGTTGACCACCCCCGAAAAAATCGCTTTCTTGCTCCTGGTACTGGCCTCGCTTTACTTTGGCGGTGGTGCGCTGCTGCGCGTATACCGGGCCATCCGCCGGGGCCAGCCAGAAGACCGCTTCGATAATCTGCCCGCTCGGCTCGGTAGGGCCCTCTGGCAGACCCTCACCATGCAGACCGTCTTCAAGAAGCGGCCCTGGGTGAGCCTTCTGCACGCTTTCGTGTTCTATGGCTTTGTCTTTTACCTGACCGTGAACCTGGTGGATGTGCTCGAGGGCTTCTTTCCCTTCAAGGCCCGGGGGGGCTTCTGGAACGGTTACAACCTGATAGCCGACCTTCTAACTGCCCTGATCCTGGTGGGCATTGTGGGCCTGCTAATAAGGCGCTACTCCGGGGCCGGGCGCAAGACCTTTCAGTGGAACGAGAAAACCCCCCTGCACGAGAAGGTGCGCCAGGGCATCCCCACCGATAGCGCCATTGTGGGGAGTTTCATCTTATTCCATGTGGGAAGCCGCTTGCTGCACAAAGCCGCCCAGGCCGCCAACCTGGACTACGGCCCCGACCCCTTCCAGCCGGTGGCCAGCCTGGCCTCGGCCATCTTCCTCTGGGTGGACGTGGACCGCATCGTGATTTTTGAGCACGTTTTCTGGTGGTTTGCCATTGGCTCCATCCTGCTCTTCATCCCTTACTTCGCCCGCTCCAAGCACATTCACCTCTTTCTGGCTCCCCTCAACCTGGCCTTCAAGAAGGAAAAACCAGGGGCCCTCTTGCCCATCGCCAAAGACTTTGAAGAGCTGGAAAAGCTGGAAAAGTTCGGGGTGGCTAGGCTGGAAGATTTTAGCTGGCCGCGCTTACTGGACGCTTATAGCTGCATCATGTGCAACCGCTGCCAGGAGGTCTGCCCGGCCTATACCACCGGTAAAGCCCTCTCCCCGGCAGCCATCCTGATTAGCGAGCGCTACGAGCTGAACCAGATTTTGCCTGATTTTGCCGCAGGCAAGGAGAGCCCCCGTCCCCTGATGGACTTTGCCATGAACGAAGAGTCCATCTGGGCCTGTACCACCTGTAATGCCTGCATCGAGGTGTGCCCGGTGGGCAACGAGCAGATGCTGCACATCCTGGACGTGCGGCGCGAGCGGGTGATGATGCAGGGCGAGTTTCCGGCCCAGCTGAACAATGCCTTCAAGGGCATGGAGCGCAACGGCAACCCCTGGAACCTGGGGGCCGATAAGCGCATGGGCTGGACCGAGGGGCTCCCATTCGAGGTGCAAACCGTGGCCCAGAACCCCGAGGCCGAGGTGCTCTACTGGGTGGGCTGTGCACCGTCCTACGACCCCCGGGCCCAGAAAACCGCCCGGGCCTTTGCCGAAATCCTGCACGAGTCCGGGGTTAGCTGGGCGGTGCTGGGCAAGGAGGAAAAGTGTACCGGCGACGCCGCTCGCCGGGCCGGCAACGAGTTCTTGTTCATGCAGCTCGCTACCGAGAACGTGGAGACCCTGAACGCCGCGATGGAGGCCAAACCCAAGACCATTGTGACCACCTGTCCTCACTGCTTCCACACCCTCGCCAACGAATACAAAGACTTTGGCGGTCAATACACCGTCAAGCACCACTCCGATTACATTGCCGAATTGATCGATGCGAAGAAGCTGGAAATGATCCCGATGGCGGGTGAAGTCACCTACCACGACCCCTGCTACCTGGGGCGGCACAATGGGGTGATTGCCGAACCCCGGCAGGTAATCCAGGCCACGGGCCTCAAGCTGCATGAGCCAGGACGTCACGGTAAGGAGAGCTTCTGCTGTGGGGCCGGCGGGGCGCAGTTCTGGAAAGAAGAAGAGCCTGGAAACGAGCGGGTTTCTACGAACCGCTACCGCGAACTCAAGGGCACGGGCGCCCACACCATTGCGGTGGGCTGCCCCTTCTGCATGCAGATGATGAACCTGGAAGCCACCCAGGAACCCGAAGGCCAGGCCCCCCGGGTGCTGGACATCTCCGAGCTGGTGGTACAGAACCTTAAACGCCAGCCCGCCAAAGCTGGTGAGGCCACCGATTAGGCTATAGGTGGGTTTTGCTACACTGAAGCCATGCCCAGGCAGAATCCGGTTCGCTAGGCGACCTTTGAAGAGTTCCTCGAGCAGGAGACAAAGTCCCAGACCCGGCACGAGTTTGTGGACGGGCTTATGCTTGCCTTGGCAGGTACAACCGATTATCGCAACCGTCTGGTCACCCGGTTTTTATACCAGATTCGGTTAGTTCGTCACCAAAGGGTGACGAACTAACCCGACCGAAGGGAGTGCTCTATGATTCAAAAGACAGCCTCTGGTGTTTTTGGTTTTGTAAACTGTCTTTTTGAATCCGGTATAAAAGGCTGGAAGTCTTTTGGCGGATGGAGGACGGTGGCTGGCGCTACGAGCTCATAGAGGACGGAGCCGTAAGGCTGCCCTGTGTCAATGTTGCTCTGAGCCTCGATGAGCTTTACCGTGGAGTACCGGTTGGATAGCCCACAGCGGGTCGGCGCTTGAAGTTTGCTCCTGTAGCCAGGTAAACTACCGACGTACCAGCAGCAATCCCCGATGGGCTCGCCAGGGCGAGGTCTCACAGCGCGGGAACTGGGTACAGGCTGGCGCTCTGAGCAGCACAGCTTCAAGGTAGGAGGCCATAATGGCAAAAATTCGGTTGGAGCACGTCTACAAGAAGTATGGCGGCAAGGTTACGGCGGTCAAGGATTTCAACCTCGAGACCGAAGACGGCGAGTTTGTGGTCTTTGTAGGCCCCTCAGGCTGCGGCAAGACCACCACCCTGCGCATGATTGCGGGTCTGGAGGACATCACCGAGGGCAAGCTCTTCATCGGCGACCGGCTGGTGAACGATGTGCCCCCCAAAGACCGGGACATTGCCATGGTCTTCCAGAACTACGCCTTGTACCCCCACATGAACGTCTACGAGAACATGGCCTTTGGGTTGCGGCTGCGCAGGGTGCCCAAAGACGAGATTGACCGCCGGGTGAAGGAAGCCGCCCGCATCATCAAGATTGACCACCTCTTGCAGCGCAAGCCCCGCGAACTTTCGGGGGGTCAGCGTCAGCGGGTGGCCATGGGCCGGGCCATCGTGCGCGAACCCAAGGTGTTCTTGTTCGACGAGCCCCTCTCCAACCTCGACGCCAAGCTGCGGGTGGAGATGCGGGCCGAAATTTCCAAGCTCCAGCGCCGCTTGGGGGTCACCACCGTCTACGTGACCCACGACCAGGTCGAGGCCATGACCCTGGGCCAGCGCATTGTGGTGATGAAGGACGGCGAGGTCTTGCAAGTCGATAGCCCCCTGAACCTCTACGACTTCCCCGAAACCAAGTTTGTGGCCGGCTTTATCGGCTCCCCCTCGATGAACTTCATTCGCTCGAGGGTGCAGACCGAAGGCGGTAGCGCCTACTTTGTGGGTGAGGGGTTCAAGGTCAAGGCCAACGGTACCCTGGGGGCCAGCCTGATGCCTTACAACGGCAAGGAAGTCTGGATGGGCATTCGCCCCGAACACATCGGTCTCAAGGGCTGGACCAGCATTCCCGAGAGCGACAATGTGGTTAAGGGCAGGGTCGAAATCGTTGAACCTCTGGGAGCCGATACCGAAGTGCATGTAGAAGTGGGGGGCCACATGCTGACCGCCAAGGTAGACGGCCACGCCATGGTACTGCCCAGCGACACCGTTGAACTGCTGGTAGACACCAGCAAACTCCACGCCTTTGAAGTGGATGGGCACGAAAAGGCCATCGGTCACGCCATGGCCCAGGACACCCGTTCAGCGGCTCGAGTCTAGCGCTACACGAGAATACCCGGTACAGCGGCTTTTGCTGTGCCGGGTACATTTTGCGATAGTTGCTCATGGAATTGGCGTGGATCGTTATGTTTTTCACGTCATTGCAACCCTGAGGCCAAGCCGATGGGGAAGCCATTCAGAGCATCTCATTGGCCGGGCTTAGCGACCCGCTGGATTGCTTATACCAGATTCGATTGATTCGTTACCGAATGGTAACGAATCAACAGGGCCGAAGTTATCCGCGTAGCGGAGGGCGATACCGCCCCTTGGAAGTTATCCGCGTAGCGGAGGGCGATACCGCCCCTTGGAAAGCGAGACGCTTTCTTCGCCGACCGACAGGGAGGTGTGTGCTCTAGGATTCAAAAATGACAACCTACAGTTTTTTTGGTTTTGTAAACTGTCTTTTTGAATCCGGTATTAGTCGGCCCAGGGGCCTCCTTGCAATGACCCCAGAAGGGCTTGCACGAGTTGCTGTAGGGCTTTCAGCCTTCGGCTTTGGGCTTTCGGTCAACTCGAGGTGTGATTCCGGTGATGTATCTTCTGGGTGTCTTTAGCCAAAACGTTCCCACCAGGCATGCAAGGGCTGCTCGGGCGGGCTGGCGCCTTCCACGGTGCAGGTAATGGCCGCGAGGTGATTGCTAGAGGAAAGGATTACCGGGAGCTGGGTTCCATCCCAGGATAAAAGCTCCATTCTGGAGCCGATTTCCTGCTTCATCATGCCGTAAATAAGCCCTGCCATGAAGGCATCCCCCGCCCCAATGGTATCTGCTACCGCGACCTTGACTCCGGGAACCCGTATCATCCGGGTACGAAAAGCGGCCATGGCCCCGGTGGCACCCAGGGTCAGCACCGTGACCGGGGCCCCAAGCTCAACCAGGTGCTCGAGCAAGACCTGCGGATCGTTGGGGGCGTGCGGAAAGAGGAGCTGAGCGTCGCTCAGGCTGGCCTTTAGCACCGAAACATAGGGCATGTAGCGCCGAAGCTGCTCCCAATAGGTTTCATTGGGTCGGGCGTGTAGGTTGGGGTCGAAGCTCACCAGCACATCGTATTCACGGGCAATTTCCAGCAGGTTTTCGATGCCAGCAATGTTGCGGGGTTCAAAAGCCGATAAGGAGCCAAAGTGAAACCACTTGGCCCGGGCCATGGCCGCACTATCGGGGCTGAACTGGGTACTGCCAAAAGCCCGATAGAAGCTGAACCGGGCGTTGCCTTCCGGGTCTACCTCAGCCACGCTCAGGGGGGTGGGTACGCCGGGAAGCTGCTGGATAAAACGGGTTTCAATTTTTCGCTCGGCAATGCGGGCGATGGCCCATTCACCCAGAAAATCCTGCCCAACCTCGCTCACAAAGCGGGTCGGTGCGCCCAATCGAGCCAGGGTGGAGGCTGTGTTCAAAGCCGAGCCGCCCAGCCTGCCGGTATAGGCTAGGCTTGCGCGCGAGTCCGCATTGCGGCCAATGAGGTCAACCAGTACTTCGCCGGTCAGGACGATCATCTTCGCCCAATACTCTAACAGACTCGGTGGTGCCCAACGTCCTTGCGGGGTCGGTTCAGTCCTCATCGGACGCTTTATGCATGGATCTGGATTTTTGATACCAGATTCGGTTAGTTCGTCACCCTTTGGTGACGAACTAACCCGACCGAAGTTATCCGCGTAGCGGAGGGCGATACCGCCCCTTGGAAGTTATCCGCGTAGCGGAGGGCGATACCGCCCCTTGGAAAGGAGACGCTTTCTTCGCCGACCGACAGTGAAGGGCCATCGGCCCCCGGCTAGCGCCGGTACTCAAGGGAGGGGTGTGCTCTAGGATTCAAAAAGACAGCCTCTAGTGTTTTTGGTTTTGTAAACTGTCTTTTTGAATCCGGTATGATTCGTTTCGAGCGCAGGGCACCTGGTACATCAGGGCTCCGGAAGCATTGAGCTGGCCTTCGGCCTTCAGCTTTTTGGCTTCAGGTTATACTGTAGAGCGCTCTTCACATAGAAGGAGCCTCTCGAGAATCAAGAATCCTCTATCCCAGACAGAACAGTTGCCACCCGGAAACTCGAAACCCAAGCGTGGGCCGGGCCCGGCCCACGCTTGGGTGCATAACATGCGTCTGGGTGCAGACACATTCTCGTTTTCGCGGGCGGCAACATCTGTGAAGGGCGCGATAAACCACCTTTAGCGAAGCCTTTGCTGATGTTAGAGCCTACCCAGGCTAAACCACGCAGCGTATGATTGGCTTTGTGAGTCGGGCTTTTGTGATTGGAATTGCCGGGGGCACCGGCAGCGGCAAAACCACCGTGACCGAGGCGGTGATTAATGCGGCAGGGCCAGAGCACGTAGCCTTGTTGCCGATGGACAACTACTACAAAGACAACGCCCACCTGCCCTTTGAGGAGCGCCTCAAGCAAAGCTACGACCACCCCGATGCGTTTGACCTCGAGCTCTACCTGAGCCATATCCGCCAGCTCGTGGCGGGGCTACCGGTGGAGATTCCGGTGTACTCCTTCAGAGAATACACCCGCTCCCAGGAGACCATTCTGGTGAAGCCCGCTCCGGTGGTGGTGCTCGAGGGCATCCTGCTGCTGGTGGATGCCACCCTGCGGGCCCAGATGAACCTCAAGGTGTTTGTGGACACCGACGCCGACGTGCGTTTTATCCGGCGCTTGCAACGCGACATCGTCGAGCGTGGGCGTACCGTAGAGAGCGTGATTCAACAATACCTGGAGCAGGTTCGTCCCATGCACCTGTCCTTTGTGGAGCCCTCCAAGCGCTACGCCGATGTGATCATTCCCCATGGGGGGCATAACGAAGAAGCCCTGGCAATGCTCACAGCACGGGTACGAAGCCTGGTTCCCTCGAAGGTGAATCATGGGGGGCGTTCGTGAACCTACGCAGTCTTTTGCGGCTGGCGGTGTTGCTCTCGGTGGTGCTGAGCTTGCCCGCGTTGCTGCCGCGGATGCAGGCCGAACGTCCGGGGCCGGTGGTGCTTATTATGGACGGCGAGGAGGTGGCCGACCAGGCCCGCTTCACCGGCAAAACTTTTTTGCAGGTGATACGGGAATACCAGGCCCTGGGGGTGCAGGGGGTCGCGCTGTATGAACAATCGGTGCGGAACTGGGTGAGCCGAGGGCTTCTAACCTATCATCCCTCCAATACCCTGCAGCTGCTTTATCCCAACGCCCAGATCAAGCCTGGCTGGTTCTACTTGACCGGCCCGGTAAGTCTCCTGGAGGCCATGGTGGCGCGGTGGAATATCCCCACCGAGCGGGTGTTGATTGGCACCCAGACCTGGCTGGCCACGCCGGTCAACGTGGACTTTTTCCCGGCGGGCTACGACCTGGCCCTGGCCCGCGAGCTCAAGGCCCAGGGTTTTTACCTGGTGGCCCGGCCTTTTGACCACCCCTATCGCAAATACGACGTGGAGTTGGTTCCGCCCGAGGCCGATGCGGTGGTTTTTGCGGGGCTGGACGTGCTGGGCTACAAGGACAACCTCGAGGTCGTGGCAGCCGGCCTGCAAGGCAAGCCCATGGCCTGGATTGAGGGCACCCCCCAGCGGGGGTTTGCGCAGCTCAGCCAGACCCTGCCGGTCAAGCGGCTCTTCAGCATTCGGCCCGAGTGGCAGGACAAGCTGACCCCCGCCGAAACCGCCGATAAGTTTGTGCTGGCTGCCCGAGAGCGCGGGCACCAGTTGCTCTACCTGCGGCCCTACAAACAACCGAGCGATACCGAGGCTTTTCTAACCATCCTGCGGCGCGACCTCGAGCGCTCGAGCATCCCCATCGGCACGCCCACCGCTCGCGACTTCAGCCCTTCGCCGCTGCGCTTTGTGGCCCTGGTGGGCATTCTGGCAGGTCTGGCCTTGCTGGCTGTGGGGCTGCCGCAGCCCTGGGGCATTCCAGTGGCGGTACTGCTCACCCTGTTTGCCCTGGGGGTAGCCCGTGGAGACGCAGGGCCCTTGTTGGCCGCGATGGTGTTCCCGGCGCTGGGCTTCCTCGAGCGCCATCTGCCGGGTTTGCGTTTGTGGTTGGCGGCGGTGCTCTACTCGCTGGCCGGGGTGGTGTTCCTGGCGGCCCTGGGCAGCACCCCCCAGAGCGTGCTGGGCCTCGAGCCCTTCCGGGGGGTCTCGCTGACCCTGGTGGTACCGCCCCTGCTGGTGGCGTTATCGTTCCTGCCTGCTGCTTACAAGCCTGCCCTCAACGCGCTGTACAACCATCCCCTGAAGTTAGGCGAGGTGGCGGTGGCGCTCCTGGGGTTGGCGGTGGTTGGGCTCGCGGTGCTGCGCCGGGGCAACGACGCGGCCCCCTCCATCGTGCCCGAGTGGGAGTTGCAGCTTCGGGCCTTCCTGCAGGACGTGATGGTGCGGCCCCGCTTCAAGGAGATTTTCGCCCACGCCCTGGCCCCGGTGGCGCTGCTGCTGCCCTGGCCGACCTGGCTCAAAAACGTCCTGCTGGTGCTGGTAGCGGTGGGGATGGGCTCCATCCTGAACACCTTTTCGCACTACCACACGCCCCTTAGCATTTCTTTTTTCCGGGTGCTGAACGGCCTTCTGATTGGCCTGGCGGTTGGCCTGGTGGGGGTCTGGGTTATCCGGCGGGTGCGTGAATGGTGGTTCAAATAGAAGCATTTAATCCCGGGGCGTGCCAAGATATAAAAAGCCTGGAGGGTATTCATGCGGGTGGGGGTCAGCGGGTATTACGGTTTTCAGAATGCGGGCGACGAGGCCATCCTCGAGGCCATCGTGCATGAGGTCAAAGCCCGTGGTCACGAGGCCGTGGTGTTCTCCAACAACCCCGACGAAACCGCCCAGCGCTACGGGGTTGAGGCCGTCAAGCGCACCCAGCCGCTGGAAGTCTGGAAGGCCCTGGGCACGCTGGATTTGCTCTTGTCGGGCGGGGGGGGCTTGCTACAGGACAAGACCTCGAGCCTGAGCCTGTGGTACTACCTGTCCATAATGGGCCTGGCCCGCCGCCGGGGCAATCCGGTGTATGTGTTCAACCAGTCCCTGGGGCCCCTCAGCAAGCGGGGTGAGCAGCGGGTAAGGCGGGCCTTACGTGGGGTGACGTGCTTCTTCCGCGATGAAGGCTCGCTCGAGTATGGGCGCAGACTAGGGCTCGAGGTTCACCTGGGGGCCGACCCGGCCCTCCTGCTGGCCCCTCCACCGGTAGAGCGCGAGCCCAATATGGTGGTGTTGGTACCCAAATACGGCACCGAGGAGGCCAACGCCAGCCTGCACAAGCTGGCCGATCGGCTACGGGTGGAAGGCCTGGAGGTGGTTGTCCTGGCCCTGCAACCGGGCTTCGACGAGCCGGTGCTGGAAAAATTCAGCAGCTTCACCCGCGAGCTGGCCTGGGATCCGCGCCGGGTGAGCTACCTGCTGGCCCAGGCAGGCTACGTGGTCTCGGTGCGCCTGCATGGGGCCATTCTGGCGGCGGCTGCCGGAACCCCCTTTGCCGGCATCGCCTACGACCCCAAGGTGGCCGGTTTTTGCCGCGATGCTGGAGCGGTGTATGTGGACATGCCCGGCGACCCCGACCTGCTGGCCTCGGCGGTGCTTACACAACGCCAGCCCAACTGGAGTGCCATCGAAACCATGAAAACCCGCGCCCGCAGCAGCTTTGATTGGGTTTTGTCGGCCCGTCCCCAGGGGCGAATGCAGCGCTCGAGATAGCAGCTTCTACAGCGGGATATTCCCGTGCTTCTTATAAGGCCGTTCTTCTTGTTTGGTAGAGAGCATCTCGAGGTGCTGGATCAAAAGCCGCCGGGTCTCGGCAGGGTCAATTACATCGTCAATATAGCCCCGTCCAGCCGCTACGTAGGGGTTGTCGAAGGCTTTTTTGTATTCATTAATTTTGGCCTGGCGGGTAGCGGCGGGGTCAGGCGAGGACTGAATTTCCTTTCGGTAGATGATGTTGGCGGCCCCCTCAGCGCCCATCACGGCCACTGCTGAGGTAGGCCAGGCCAGCACCACATCCGCGCCCATGTCGCGGGAGTTCATGGCCAGGTAGGCCCCGCCATAGCTCTTGCGGGTGATCAGGGTAATCTTGGGGACGGTGGCTTCGGCATAGGCGTAGAGCATTTTGGCCCCGTGGCGGATGATGCCCTGATGTTCCTGGGCCACGCCGGGCAAGAAGCCGGTTACATCTACCAGGGTCAGGATGGGAATGTTGAAGCTGTCGCAGGTGCGAATAAAGCGGGCGGCCTTGTCCGAGGCGTTGATATCCAGCGCACCAGCCATGTAGCGCGGGTTGTTGGCCACAATCCCGATGCTCTGGCCGCCCAGGTGGGCAAAGCCCACGATAATGTTCTTGGCAAAGTTGGTGTGGAGCTCCAGAAACTTGCCTTCATCCACAATGGTTTCGATCACCTGGTGCATGTTGTAGGGGCGTCGGGGGTCGGGGTGTACTTGATCCAATAGTTCGGGGGTTTTGCGGTTCTTGGGATCGCCATTCTCGATAATGGGTGGCTTTTCCCTGGCATTTTGCGGGAGGTAAACCAGCAGTTGTTTGATGGTGTCCAGCACCCCCTGGTCACCCTCGCACTCGAGGTGAGCCACCCCTGACTTGGCGGTGTGAACCTCCGAACCCCCCAGTTGCTCGAAGGTAACTTCCTCGCGGGTCACGCTCTTGATGACCTCCGGCCCGGTAATAAACATGTAGCTATTGCCCTTGCTCATCAGCACGAAGTCGGTGATGGCCGGGCTGTACACCGCCCCGCCCGCACAGGGCCCCAGAATCGCCGAGATTTGCGGCACCACGCCCGAGTAGATGGCATTACGGTAAAACACCTCGCCATAGCCCGAAAGACTGTCCACGCCTTCCTGGATGCGGGCTCCCGCCGAGTCGTTGAGGCCGATCACCGGAGCGCCCACCTTTACGGCCATATCCATCGCGTGGGCAATCTTCCGTCCGTGGGTCTTGCCCAGGCTCCCGCCCAGCACGGTAAAATCCTGACTAAAGACGAAAACTGTGCGTCCGCCTATCTTGCCGTATCCCGTAATGACGCCGTCGGCAGGTGCTTGTATACCGTGCATCAGCTCGGTCTCGGTGGGTTCGGCAAAAGGTTGCAGTTCGACGAAGGTACCCTCGTCGAGCAAATACTGAATGCGCTCACGGGCGGTCATTTTGCCCGCCTCGTGCTGCTTTTTGATTCGCTCTGGCCCACCGCCCGCCTCGATATGTTTGCGTCGCTCTTCCATCTCGGCCAGCAGCTCTTCCATCCAAGCCCGCGTATTGTCTGCCATAGCGTTTGTATCTTACCAATGCATTTTGGTGTCATTCGTACTTGCTAGCTTTGCAATAACTGGACCGACTCTAAAAAAGGCACCTGGCCATGTCAAGCTCACGGCTCCAAAAGCCGATAACTGCAACACGCCGAGCAGCGAACTGTGGAACCGCTGGGGTGGCAAAACAGTAAAAATGACAACCGCACCGTTCTAATGGCAAATGCGTGCAATAATTAATTCGGGTGGCTCGTAAACGCAAAACCAAGCCCAAGGCCCACTACAAGCCGTGGCTGGCCCTGTTTCTTGCGGTGGTGGTGGTGTTGCAAATGGGTTATTTTAGCGGGGCTATTCCGGTTCTCCAACCGACAGAGGCAGCAGCGTCCGGGACTGCTCAGAGCCCTCTGGTTCCATCTACCCCGGCTGAAGCCCAACCAACGCCTGCGGTGGAGCCGAAACCCAACCCCAGCCCTCCTGTCCAAAAGCCTTCAAGCAGGGTACTGGAGGAAACGCCGATTGCCCCACCAGGCCAGGACCCCCTTCCAGAAGCCTTGGAGCAGTCAGGACAGCCTCCGGCGCCCGTCTCGAGGCCTGCCCCCAACCCTCAACCCCAGCCTTTGATGGCAAAGAAATCCCATCAATCTGCCTCGCCTTATACCGGGGTGGTGCGCCGGGTTGTGCCCGTGGGGGAAGAAAAACTGGTTGCCCTTACCTTTGACGATGGCCCCTGGCCCGACACCGTGGCGGTGTTGGAGGTGTTGCGGCAGTATGGTGCGAAGGCCACCTTTTTCTGGGTGGGGCTGCACCTGCAAAGGCGTCCTGAGATTGCCCAGCAGGTAGTGGTGGAAGGCCACGCCATCGGCAACCATACCTGGAGCCACCGCAACACCCCCATGACCCCAGAGGAAGCCGGAGAGGAAATAGAGCGCACAGCAGCTCTTATCGCGCATACCACGGGCCTCACCACCTCCTTATTCCGGCCTCCTGGGGGCCGCCTGCACAATGGTCTGGCCGATTATGCCTTGCAGCAGGGATATACGGTGGTGCAGTGGTCGGTATTGGGCAAGGATACCGAGGTTCTCGAGGCAGAGTCCATTGTGGAAAACGTACTTCACAACGTCCAGCCCGGCAGCATTGTCTTGTTGCACGATGGTGGGGGGGATCGCCGTAAAACGGTGGAGGCCTTGCACACCATTCTGCCAGCCTTGCAAGCCCAGGGGTATCGGTTTGTGACCGTGCCGGAATTGTTGGCGTTGAACCAGGCCGCTATTCCAAAAGCACCTTCGCACTGAGAGCGGTTTCTTCGAGAACTTACTCCAGATGCCAGGTGCTTGCACCAGTAGTGCTTGCACCAGTAGTGCGGTTTTTGCCGTGCCGGGTCGTGGGAACGGTGATTTCGGCAGTGGGCTCTTTTCTCACCCGCCTGCGTGCAATAGGCTGTTGAATCAATAAGATGGAAGAACTTGACCAGGTTATCCGTTTGGGGCGCTATGAGGAAGCTCGAGGCCGAATTCTAGCTGGGGAAGAGGGAAATGCCGATGGGCTAGCGGTGCTGCTGGAGTTGCGTGACTGGCTACGGCTAAAGGAGTATGACAAGGCCCAGAAGCTCCTGGAACAGGATGGCGATCTGATCGCAGGCTACCTGGATGTTTCTCAGGCTAAGGCGGCCATAGAAGCATTTGACCTGGAAGATGAAAACAAAATTGCTGCCTACCTCGACCACCCCCACCTGGGCGCAGAGGCCTGGGCTGCGCTGGGGCTATTGCGCATTCGCAGCGGCAATCGGGAAGAGGCCAGACAGGCTTTTGATAGGGCCCTGCTGGCCGACCCCGGCCACTACCGGGTCAAGACCAACCTGGCCAACCTGACCCTCGAGGCCGGCCAGACCGACGAAGCCATTCGCATGTATGAAGAGGTGCTGAAACTCAATCCCGAGTATGCCCTGGCGCATCACAACCTGGGCGCGGCCTACCGCAAAAAAGGCCAGATTGACAAATCGGTTTACCACATTAAACGCGGCCAGCGCTTGCAGATGCAGCCTGCGGCCCGCCCGCCTCGCTCCATAATCCCGGGTGCTTCAGCTCCGCTGCCCCAGCCCGAACGCCGCCCCTTCCTGGGCAGCTTTGGCAACCGCTGGTGGCTCTGGCTGCTGGTGATTGTGGTGGTGTATTTGCTGCTGAACCGCCAACCCTGAGGTGTGTTCACCGTTTCCATGTAGAGTCTTGCTACATTACTGCCATGTGTATGCGCCCGGTGGTTCTGGCTTTTGTGCTGTTGATTCAGCTGGTCCGGGCCTCGCCGGCCAGCGATTTGCTGCAACAGGCAATAGGTGAGTTGCGAACCCACTACTATGGCTACAGCGTGGTGGATTGGGATGCTCTGGCCGAGCAGTCTGGGCGCGAGTTGGCGCAGGCCTGCACGGGTCAGCCGCAGTGTGGGGTTGAGGAAGCGGCCCGGATTATTGCTCGTCTGGTGCGTAATATTGGCGATGGGCACACCTTCTATCTGAGCCGGGAGCGCTACCAGCAAATTCTGGCAAGGTTTGCAGGAAAGCCCGACTCCAGACCCGTATACGGCATCACCATCCCGGCTTATGCCGATGGGCGGGTGCTGATTAGTGAGGTGCTTCCTCAGAGTGCCGCCGACCTGGCGGGGGTGCGCCCTTATGACCGTGTGGAGGCAGTCAATGGAATGCCGCTTACCGGCCTGGAAGATTTCAGAGCCCGCATCAATACCGACCAGCCCGTGCGCCTGACGCTTTTGCGTGGGGAAGAGCGTTTGCAACTTACCCTGAGCCGCCAACCCTATAGCTTGCCGGTGCTGCCTACCCTGTACGCCCCCGGGGGATTGCCAGAGGGGGTGCTGGTGCTGCGCATCCCCGACTTTGCGGTCTACCAGCAGATTGGCCCCAGGGTGCACCAGCTTGTATTGGAAGCCCAGGCCAGGGGTGCCAGAGCGCTCATTGTAGATTTACGGGACAACTCGGGTGGGGAAGAGACTGAATGCTCGAGTGCCCCGGGTGCTTTTGTGGGCAATTTTGCTCTGGAAATGCGTACTAAAAGCGTTGCAGTACCTTTTGGATATGCCGACGGAGCAGTGCTGGGCAACGACCCCAAAGACCCCAACCCACCCTATCGTCTGAACCAAGCTGCTCGTTTCACCGGGCAGGTAGCGGTCCTGGTAAGCCCCGGAACAGCCTCTTGTGGCGAGATTATGGCCTATGTACTCCAGCAGTTTGGCGGCATCAAGGTGATTGGTCAGCGCACAGCAGGTGTGATGAACACCGCTACGGAGTTCTGGCCGCTGGCGGATGGCTCGGCGATTGCCATTACCTATATCCGTACTTTCAAGGCCAATGGCGAGGCCTTGCCGGCGTTTGTCACCCCCGATGTTGAGATGGCCTACGAACCCGAAGCCATTGCCCGTACCGGGCGCGATGCCATGCTGGAGAAAGCCCTCGAGGTCATGGGCATCCGCTAAGCGCCTCCAGGGTATGTTGGTCTTTCATACCCCCGGGCTCTCAAGATTGCTCCAGCATTCGTTTGGCAAGGGACTCGAAGCTTTCCTCCACTCCCTCACCCGTTTTGGCGCTGGTGTAGCGGATATCCCAGCCGCTGGCTCGAAGATCGTTTAGCTGGGCTTCGCTCACGGCCCAGGGCAGGTCGCGTTTATTGAGCATCAGGATGAAGGGAACCGGCCCCAGCACCTCCTGGGCGCGCTGCTGAATGCTCTGGGCGACCTCGAGGGTCTCGGAGCGGGTGCCATCGGCAACCAGCAAGTAGCCCGAACTACCGCGTAAGTAAAACGGTTGCACCCGCTGGAACTGGTCTTCACCATAGAGATCCCATAGCACCAGGCTGACTTCCTGATGTCCTACCGTGACCACTTTCTTATCTATTTTGACCCCCACGGTGGTCTGATATTTTTCTGAAAAAATGCCGTGCACATACCGTGCGACCAGGCTGGTTTTGCCCACGGCGAATGCGCCCAGCATGCAGATTTTTTTCTGAATCACCAGTTGGCCCCCTGTCCTTCATCGATTGAAGCTGAACAGCAAATGCATTTGAATAGAGGCTTCACAATGGTGAGTGCAGTCTACGGTTGCAGGTGCAATGGGCGCAAGGGGCGGGCCTGGCAGAATATTGCCATCATCTGCGGAGCGGCTCGAGCACAAGCTGGCTGGCATCGAGCTGCTCCACCCCCAGCAAAGGGGCCAGGTTGCGCAGACGGCTGAGCCAGGCCCAGGTGCTGCGGCCCGAGACCACCAGCACCTCATCGCGCCAGGCCAGCCGCACCGTGCTGGGGGTGTCCAGGCGCTCCTGCACCCGCCTGAGCACCATCTCGGGCTCGAGGGACTGGTAGGGCTGCCAGGTAGCCCGGAGCTGCTCGGGGCGAAGGGGAAGGCCCTTTAGCAGGGTCTGGGGGTCGGCGGCCAGGGGGTCACGCAGGCCGCGCACTTCGTAGCGGCGAGGTGCCTCGGTGACCACAAGGCCAGGGGTTTGGGAAAGGCGCTCGAGGTAGCTCTGCCAGGCTCGCTGAGCCTGGAAATTGTTCCAACTCCACCAGCCCAGCCCAGCCAAAAATACGCCCACAATGAGCAAAACCGCATAAGGGCGGCGGCTCTCCGGGCGCTTGTACCGGGTTTCCAGCAAGGCTTCCAGCATTGGGTGAACATCGGCAAAAACCTGATTATCACCTGAATAGCGCCGCAGTTCCTCGGCAAAACGGGTGTGAATTTCCGAAAGGGTGTCCTGTAAGCGCCCCTGTAGCTCCGGGGGTGGATTACCGCGAACTACCGCTGCCAGGATGGCCTGAGCGCTCTGCTCGACCACCAGCACCCGCTCACCAAAGTTCACCGTGTTGAGCCCGGCCTCGGGGTCGAAGGAGTCCCGCACAAAATCGCCGATGGCCGTGAGCATGCCCGAGACCAGAGCGCCGTCCTGGACATTGACCCCTTCGGCTACCTGATGGGCCAGCAACAGCCCGCTGTCCCGCTGGATGAGCAGCACCTGCTCCACCCGGTACAAGAGGGTGTGCGAGAGCACCACCTCGGCAAAACTCTTGCCGGTAGAGAGGGCCTCGAGCCGCCAACGCAACCCCTGAATACTAAAAACCTGGTCGAGGGTCTGGTTAAGGCTCTGGGTCAGCGAGGCAAACAGGCTGGCCACCGCCCGGCGAATGGCCGGCAGCAAGACAGGAAATAAAATTTCCACCAGCAGCTTGGGGTTGCGCCGCACCAGCCGCACAAAGGTTTCTTCCAGAATCGGGTTCAGGGCGTACTGTACCGATTTATCTGCGTGGGCCCGCCGAACCAGGGCCTCGGGGAGCACCTTAGCGACCTGCTCCTCCCAGAGCCTGGGGTTTTGCAACTCCTCCAGGGCTTGCTGCTCGGGCTCGAGCAACAATCTTCGCAGCGCCTCGAGGTCGTCTTGGGGGGAGGGGGGAGTGGGGTGGGCCATGACTGGAGCGGGGCAGGGTAGAGAGGGAGAAACCTACATCTCCAAAGCCCTAAGCGCTTTACTCCTTCCGCAACTTTTCGGCCAGGCCAACCAGCAAGTTGGCCAAAGTAGCGCGGTCGGTTTTGTGCAGGCGCAACTCGTCTATAGCGGCCTGAAGACTTGCGGCCAGGTGGTCGAGCTTCTTATGTAGCTCCTTGCCTTGATCCTTCAGGTCGGCCCGCATTTCTTTCATCTGTGAGGCCAGTTTGCCCTCCAGGTTGTCCACCGCAGTATCCAGGCTGCCCTGCAATGAATGGTCGGCGATCTGCCGTTCCTCAGCCTCCTGCTGCAAAAGTCCCACCAAGCGGTTTTCCAGCGTCGCGATTCGATCCAGCAGGCTCTGGTTCATCTGCCCTGCATTCTCCTGAACACGCTGTTCCAGTCCCTGAAGCTTGCGCTCAAACTCCTGCATCTGCTGCCCAAACAAAATCGAGCGAATTTGCTCGAGGTGGGCATCGGGGTTCTCAGCCCCCTTAGTTTCTTCAAATACACCTCTTTTCGACATGCCATCACCTTATCACAAGCTTTTCTCAAGCCTTTCCCAGTTAGACAAGCTTCGTTCATATCCGAATAAAAGTGGCTACCTGGGGGTTTTGTCGTAAAGTTTGCAGGTCTTCGGGGCCCGGCAACTGAGGCCGGTCGCGCTCGGCATTTACCAGGCACAAGAAGCCCAGGGGCTCATGCTCGGTAGCGCGGAATTGATGCCAGGTAAGGGGCGGCACGGTAATCAGGTCGTGCAGACCAATCGGATGCACCTCGTCCCCCACCAGGCAAGCCCCCCGCCCCCGGATGACCATCACGGCGTGCACGTGTTGGTGGCGCTCGAGGGTGGTGTGTCCCCCCGGTGCAACCTCAAAGTAGCGCCACTGGGCGGCCAGGTGGGGGTCGTCAAACAGCACCTGGCGGGTTACGTTTTTGAAAGGCGCTGCTTCCTCGGATTTGTAGGCCAGCACCTCCACATCCTCCCAGGTGTAGTTCTGGAAAGCCCGCTTGGTTTTGGCTCGAGTGACCGCCATGGTCCCATTCTACCGCTATATTTTGCCCACGCTGGCCGCCACTTTCTGTACGAAAGCCTGGGTACGTTCCAGCAAACTGTCCCCTGCTGCCAGCAGATTGCCCCCGATCAGCAACATGGAGTCAGTCCCATAAAAACCCACCATCTCTTCCACTCGCTCCACCGTCATACCCCCAGCCGGAACCGGCAGGGTGGGGCGGAGATGTCCCCAAGGAACCCGGGCAGCCTGGGCCAGGTTCATGCAGGTCTCGGTGCTGTAGGCAAATCGCCCGCCGTAGTTGGGGAAAATGGTGGCATCGGCCCCCAGCAACCTGAACAGCTTACCCAGCATCAGGGGCGGGGCTATCCGATGGCCCGCAAAGGCGGGGTGGGCCAGCACGGCCATCTTCAGGTCTTGCACCAGCTCGGCAAAGGCCGGAAGCCCGAGGAGCATTGGGGCTACCAGCACCACCTGAACCCCTGCCTGCTTGGCGGTTTGCAGGCGCTCGAGCAGGGTTTTGGGGCCACCTGTCAGCATGGGGGCATACAGGGTGTGGCCTCCGGTTTGTGCGTTGGCCTCTGCAATGGCTTTTTGAATGATGGGAACCCGCTCGGCAAAGGGCGCGTAGGGCTGGTTGGTAAGGCCGTGGTCGTCCTTGACGATGTCTATGCCCCCCAGTGCAAAGGTACGGGCCAGTTCGGCCAGTTGGGTAGGGGAGAGTCCCTGCGGCTTGAGGGCGGTGCAGGTAAGGGGCCGGTCATGTACCTGGGTAAGCTGGCGCAACCCGACAATCCCAAAGCGAGGCCCAGCAAACGCCGAAAGAAGTTCGGAGGGCAGGTTCAGGTCTACCAGCTCTACGTCTTCTTGCAACGCACAGTTGCCAAACAACACGTTAAGCAAGCCTGCGGTTTCAAAAGCCGTGGTCTGGCCCGCAAAGCGCAAAACGACCCGGTAATAGCCTTTTTCAGCTTCCTGGATGGAGACTACCTGGGCCAGCACCTCGCGCAGAACCTCCGGCTGACGCACGGCAGAGGGGGGCATCTCGATGCTTTGTTCGATGGCCAGGGCTTCGGCCCTGGCCCCAATCTGGTCAGGGGTAGATTCGATATGGTAGGTGGCCTCGAGCCCTTGCATGCCAGCCGATTCTAAGTGATTCCCGCAGCTATTGTAGGTTACGGCCAACCATTCCTCACTCAGGGATTTTGCCCAGCACGCAATGGTTACGAAAGGCCATTTGGCAGATTTATATCAGATTCGGTTGATTCGTTACCGAACGGTAACGAATCAACAGGGCCGAAGTTATCCGCGTAGCGGAGGGCGATACTGCCCCTTGGAAGGGAGACGCTTTCTTCGCCGACCGTTCGGGAGGGGTGTGCTCTAGGATTCAAAAAGACAGTGTGTTTGTTTTTATAAACCAAGAGATTGAACTGTAGTGAAAAGTAGTAAAAAAAGGGCATAAAGTCAGACTGAAAGGGCAGGGAGTACGGTCAGTAGCTGGGATTTGAGGGTTTTTGCGGCATTGTGCTGTGCTGTCCGCCAAGAAAGATCTGGATGTAGTTGTTTTTGCTGTCGAATAAGGTGTAGGGCCTCGATGGCCAGGTCAGCATGTTTGAGTTGAGTAGCATAGGAACGAGAGAGGCATTTGGATAAACCCAGGTTCTGTTTGAGCAGGCGATGCACCCGCTCCAGATCCCAACGAGCTTTCCAGGCGGCAAGGACTTCTT
>NZ_QWKY01000023.1 GCF_003574035.1 Meiothermus hypogaeus
GGGTACGGCCAGCCTGGCCATGCGGGGTGGGGTGGTGGTGGGGGCCATCGTGGCGGCCAACGCCCATGGCCGGGCCCACGACCCGGTCACGGGTGAAATTTATGCACGCTACCTGGAACAAAACGGTGAGTTCCAGCTCAAGCACCCGCCCAAATCTCCGGCGACCCCGGATTATACCGATGTCTTCGCCGACTCGTTCGTTCGCAGCAATACCGTTATCGGCTGTGTGGCCACCAACGCCAAACTAAGCAAAACCCAGGCCCAAAAGGTGGCCCAGATGGCCCACGACGGCATAGCTCGGGCGGTCTTTCCGGCCCATACCATGTTTGATGGCGACACGATCTTTTGTCTGGCCACTGGCGAGGTGGAAATAGAGGGCCCCGCCGAACTCAGCCGACTTGGAGCGGTGGCCGCCGATGTGTTCGCTCGGGCCCTGGTGCACGGGGTGCTGCATGCCTACTCGGTGGGGGGGCTTTTTTCCTACCGCGAGTTGTACGATACCTGATACCAGATTCGGTTAGTTCGTCACCCTTTGGTGACGAACTAACCCGACCGAAGTTATCCGCGTAGCGGAGGGCGATACCGCCCCTTGGAAGGGAGACGCTTTCTTCGCCGACCGACAGTGAAGGGCCATCGGCCCCCGGCTAGCGCCGGTACTCAAGGGAGGGGTGTGCTCTAGGATTCAAAAAGACAGCCTCTAGTGTTTTTGGTTTTGTAAACTGTCTTTTTGAATCCGGTATGAAAACCCAAGGCGCAAAGCTGCAAACGCCTGCATCTGCATCGCTTGCATTCCGATAACTCGATACCCCGTTGTTCGACGCCAGGAATCTTGAACCGCTGCCCATCAGAATCGAAAGGATCTGCTGCAATGGACAAACATCAACTAGCCCAAAGAGCGGCCCAGGAAGTGGATGTGAACGAAGTCGTTCGCCTGACCCAGGCCCTGGTTCGTATCGAGAGCTACTACCCGGGGCCCGGCGAGCAGCCGGTGGTGGATTTTCTGGAACCCTACCTGCGCGAGCGCGGCTTCAAGACCACCGTGCAAGAGGTAGAGCCGGGCCGCCCCAACCTGATCGCCGACCTGGGGGAAGGCCCCGGCGGGCTGATTCTGGAGGGGCACACCGATGTGGTTACGCATGGGAACCTCGAGCGCTGGACCGTCCCCCCCTACGAGGCCCGACTGGTGGATGGCCGCATCTATGGGCGCGGGGCTTGCGATATGAAAGGAGGGCTGGCGGCGGCCATCTGCGCGGCGGTGGCGGTAAAGAAAGTGCTGGGAGAGCCCCAGAAAACCCTGCGCCTGTGCATTCCTTGCGACGAAGAAGGCTTGATGATTGGCATCAAGGCCTTTATTCGGGCCGGCCATGCCGAGGGCTTTGCTGGGGCTATTATCTGTGAGCCGGAAGAAAACCAGGTGTGCTTGTGGCAGAAGGGGGCGATGCGGGTCTGGGTGCGCTTTCAGGGCAAGATGGCCCACGGGGCCATGCCCTACGCCGGGGCCAACCCCATTCCCTCGGCCTCCCGCTTTGTGGTGGCCCTCCAAACACTTCAAGCCGCCTTGCAGGCCGAAAGCCAGCACGAGTACCTGGGGCTGCCCTGGGTTACCCCCACGGTGTTTCAGGCAGGGGCAGGGGAAGGGCAGTTCAACGTGATGCCAGACCAGGTGTGGGTGGGCCTGGACATCCGCACCAACCCCGGCCAGGATCACAGTGCGCTGGAAACCAGGCTCAGGCAAGCCATGGAGGGAAGCCTCGAGGCCGGTGTAAGCGCGTCCCTGGAAGTCTTTGAAGACCGCCCCGCCACCGAGACCTCGCGCAACACCACGCTGGTACAGGCGGTGGAGCAGGGCTTACAGCTACTCCAGATGCCCCTTCGGTACGGGGGTGTGCCGGGGGCTACCGACGGTACTTTTCTGTGGGCCTGGGCAGGGCTACCCATTGTGACGATAGGGCCCGGTGGCAAGACGGTTCCCCACCAGGCCGACGAATACATCGAAGTCGAGGAACTCATTGCGGCCGCCCGGCTGTATGCGGCTACCAGTGTGCTGATGCTCACCTAGCTAAAATCTGACAATCGCGTTAGATTGTTAGCAAAGCTGAGTTGGCAGTTGCTGGAAACGGGTTCTTGCTCGGATTTGCCCAGCGTTGGGGTGGTTCGCAGCGTCTTTTCCGGCGAACTCAGCGTCAAGGAGGCAGAGCAATGAAGAAATATCTGGTTGGACTGCTGGCGTTCTTGGTGCTTGGTCTGGGTTTGGGGATGGCCCAGCAACGAGGGGGTGCGATTACCATCGCCATCCAGACCGAACCCGCGGCCTGGGATCCTACCCAGGTAGCCGGCGCCGATATCTCCCGGGTGGTCTACGACAACGTGCTGCAAGGGCTCGTGAAGCGCAACCCCAAAGGCGAGATTGTGCCCTCGCTGGCCTCGCGCTGGACGGTCTCGAATTCCGGCCTGACCTACACCTTCACCCTGCGCCAGGGGGTGAAGTTCCACGATGGCTCCGACTTCACCGCCCAGGATGTGCTGGCCAAGTTCAACCGGGCCCGCAACCCCGATACCCGGGCCTCGGGCCACCTGCGCCCCGATCTCTACCGCGACATCGCCAACATCACCAGCCCCAACCCCAGCACGGTGGTGTTCAGCCTGCGCCAGCCCAACAACGATTTTCTCTTTATCCTCTCGCGCCCGGAGTCCCTGATTGGCCCACGCCAGCGCCCCCTGGCCGAACAGCGGGTGCAGCCCATCGGTACGGGCCCCTTCCGTTTTGCTGGGTGGGAGCGGGGTGTAGCGGTGCGCCTGGAGCGCAACCCCAACTACTACGTGCAGGGCCTGCCCTACCTGGATCGGGTCAACTTCCGCTTCCTGGGGGATGGGGACGCCCAACTGGCCGGTCTGCGGGCCGGTGACCTGGATGTGATTGCCTATAGCTTGCTGCCCGAGAACGCGGTGGTGCTCTCGCGCGACAGCAACTTCAAGGTGTTCTCTGGTTCTGCTACGGCTGAAGCAGTGGCCGGTTTCAACAACAGCCGCCCCCCCTTCAACGACGTGCGGGTGCGTCGGGCCATTACCCTGGCGACCAACAAGGACGAACTGATTCAGGGGGCTATGCTGGGTTATGGCACCAAGATCGGCTCCATGCGTTCGCCGGGCGAAGCCTGCTACGTGGACCTGAGCAACTTCAACGCCTATAACCCCGACGAGGCCCGCCGCCTGCTGGCCGAGGCCGGCTTTACCAACCAGAACCCCCTGCGCTTTACCTTCAACCTGGCCGCCGAGTTCCCCTACGAGCGCCGCATTGGCGAGGCCATGGTGGCCCAGCTCAACAAGCTGGGTCCGCTGCAGGTGACTATCCAGGTGACCGACTTCAACACCTGGATTCAGCGGGTCTTCAGCCAGGCCGACTACGCCATGACCATCATCGGGCACGTGGAGGCCAATGATACTTCCAACTACGCCAACCCCCGCTACTACTGGCGTTACAACAGTCCGCGTTTCCAGCAGTTGTACACCCAGTACCTGCGGGCTCCCAACCAGACCAAAGCCTGTGAAGCCTTAGCTGCTGCGCAACGTTTGCTGGCCGAGGATGCGGCTGGGGTTTGGACCATGAGTTTGCCGGCGCTGGGCGCGTATCGCGCCCGCATCCAGAACTGGCCGGATGGTTTCCTGACCCCCGCCATCAGCGTGGCGGAGGTGTGGGTGCGTCAATAGTTCGCTAACGTTTGCGCCGGGGTCGAGTGTCCAGGGCACTACCCGCTCTAGGCCCTCGGCCCTCTACGCTTGACCATGTTTGCCTATACCGTTCGCCGCCTCGGCTTTGCCCTCGTGACCTTGTGGTTGGCGACCTTGCTGGTGTTTGGGGCGCTCCTCCTCATTCCAGGTAATCCGGCCCAGGCCATTTTGGGCATTGATGCCACCCCTGCCGACCTGGAAGCCCTCGAGGCCCGCCTAGGGCTGGATAAACCCCCCCTCGAGCGCTACTTGAACTGGCTGGGAGGTGTGTTGCGGGGCGACCTGGGGCAGTCCATTCGCTACGAGCGGCCCATCTCCGAACTCATCGTGGCCCGGCTGGGCATCACTCTGCCCATCGTGGTGGCCTCCTTGCTCCTGGCGACCCTGCTGGCCGTGCCACTGGGCATTCTGGCTGCGCGCAAGGCCGGAACCTGGGTGGATGTAGCGGTCTCTACGGGCTCGCTGGTGGGCATTGTGCTGCCCTCGTTCTGGGTGGGCCTGATGTTTATCTACATCTTCATCGTCTGGCTGAAACTGCCCTTGCCGACCAGCTTTCCCATTGGCGGCTGGGAGAACCCCCAGCGGGCCCTGGCTGCTCTGGTGCTGCCGGTGCTCACCGTGGGGCTGGCCAGCGCTTCGTTTCTGGTGCGGCTGGTACGGGGAAGTGTGCTCGAGGTCTTGCACCAGGACTATATCCGTACTGCTTTCGCCAAAGGGCTGGGCGAACGGGTGGTGTTGTACAAGCATGCTCTCAGGAACGCCGCTTTACCGGTGGTGACGGTGCTGGGGCTCGAGTTCGCCAGCCTGCTCATTGCTACCGTGGTGGTAGAGACGGTTTTTGGCATTCCTGGCCTGGGCTCGCTCTCGCTCACCGCCATCAGCGCCCGCGACTACCCCCTGGTGCAAGGGGTGGTGCTGGTGATCGCGGCTTTTATCGTGCTTATGAACCTGCTGGTAGACTTCCTATACGCGTTGTTGGATCCGAGGGTGAGCTATGCGTAGGTGGATCCCCATGCCCAGCGGAATGCAAGGGGTAGACGGTGGCTAGCCAGGCTGCTCTTCGCCCAGGAGCCCGGCGGCGTTCCTGGTGGGGTGGGCTGCCCATCTCGCTCAAGGTGGGGGCTTTTCTGATTTCCCTCATCCTTCTGATGGTGTTCCTCAGCGCGCTGAATCCCACCAACCCCAACGCCACTACCCCCAACCGCCTGGCTCCTATCTTTTCCGAGGGGCATCCCCTGGGCACCGACATCCTGGGGCGCGATACCCTGGCCCGGGTGCTGGCCGGGGCCCAGAACGCCCTCTATGTGGGGCTGATTGCGGTGGGCATTGGGCTTTCGGTAGGGCTTTTGCTGGGGGTGCTGGCCGGATATTTGGGTGGCTGGCTCGACCAGATTTTATCGGTGCTGCTAGAAACCCTTTACGCGCTGCCCGCCCTGCTGCTGGCGTTGCTTCTGGCGGCCATCTTCAACCCGGGTGTGACGACTTCCATGGTGGCCATCGGCCTGGCAGCGGTGCCCGCTTTTGCCCGGGTGGCTCGAGCCAGCGTGCTCTCGGTCAAGGCCCTGCCCTACATCGAGGCGGCCCGCGCCCTGGGCATGGGCCAGGGGCGCATCATGCTGCGGCACGTGTTGCCCAACATCATGGGGCCGCTGGTGGTGCAGGCCAGCCTGGCTTTTGCGGTGGCCATTCTGGCCGAGGCCGCGCTTTCGTACCTGGGCCTGGGTACTCAGCCCCCCAACCCCAGTTGGGGCCGGATGCTACGCGAGGCCCAGAGTTACCAGGAGCTCACGCCTTATCCGGTCATTTTTCCGGGGCTGGCCATCGGCCTGGCGGTACTGGGCTTCAATCTGCTGGGCGATGGGCTGCGGGATTACCTTGACCCCAGGAAGAGAAGCTAATGGCCGATAGCCAGTTGCTCTTGGTTATGGGCTATAGGCTGTAAGCGAGGTACACATGAACTACAAAGACATGTTTCGACTGGACGGCCAGGTGGCGTTGGTGGTGGGTGGGGGTTCGGGGATTGGACAGGCTTCCTGCGAAGCCCTGGCGGCCCAGGGGGCAGCTGTGGTGGTCGCAGATATGAAGGCCGAGCTCGCCGCCGAAACTGTGGAAAAAATTAAGGCCAGCGGTGGGCAAGCCGAGGCCCTCGAGGTCAACATTACCGATGCCGAGGGGGTCAAGGGGCTCATTGCGGGTATTGTGGAGCGCCACGGTCGGCTGGACGTGGCGGTCACGACCCCCAGCATCAACGTCCGTAAGCCCATCCTGAGCTACACCGGTGAAGAGTTCGACCGGGTGGTGAACGTTAATCTCAAGGGCACTTTTAACGTACTGACCGAAGCAGGCCGGGTCATGGCCCAACAAGGCTCAGGCTCGCTCGTGGCCTTTTCTTCCATCCGCTCGCTGGTGGTGGAGCCGGGGCAGTCGGTCTACGCCATGACCAAGGCCGGAACCGTGCAACTCGTCCGGGGTTTGGCGGTAGAGCTAGGCCCCAAAGGGGTGCGGGCCAATGCCATTGGGCCCGGTGTGATTGATACCCCCCTCACCGCGCCCATCAAGAGCAAGCCCGACTGGTACAACGCCTACGCAGAGCGCAACATCTTGCGTCGCTGGGGCCGCCCCGAGGAAGTGGCTGCAGCGGTGGCTTTCCTGGCCTCACCGGCGGCCTCCTACATTACCGGCACCATTTTGTTTGTGGATGGCGGCTGGACGGCTATTGACGGGCGCTTCACCCCACCGCTCTAAAAAAACTGTGGCGCAAACAAACCCTGGGGCTTTGGTATAGTACCCTGATGCTGTTTGGCCCTCCGGGGCCGACGTGGGTGGTGCATGGGTCGCAACAATGCTTACTGGTTTGCACTCCCGGCGGTGGCGCTGCTGGGCCTGTTTTTGTTGTACCCCTTTCTAGATGTGCTGCGTTTCTCGACCTGGGACTGGTCGGGGTTGTCGGAGCCTAAGGTGATTGGCCTCGAGAACTACCGCAACATTCTGCGCGACCCCGATTTTTACAACAGCCTGCGTATCACCCTGATCTTTGGGGTCATGACCCTGATTCCCTTTGTGATTCTCTCGATACTGCTGGCCCTGGCCCTGGACGGCCAGCCCTACGAACGCCCCATCAAAGCCCTGCTCTTTTTGCCGGGGCTGGTCACGTTGGGCGGAGCGACGGTGGCCTGGTATACCCTGTTTTCGCCCGAGTACGGCGCGCTGGCTTCGGTACTGCCGGTGCCGCGCTGGGATCAGAGTCCTTTTTGGGCGCTGGTTCTGATTATGCTCTTCACCATCTGGCGGCACATTGGCTATGGGGTGCTGGTGGTTTCGGCCCGCCTCAAGGCCATTCCCAAAACGCTGCTCGAGGCCGCCGCCGTGGACGGGGCCACCGCTTCCCAGGCTTTCCGCTACATCACCCTGCCCCTGCTGCGCCCGGCCATTACGTTTCTGGTGGTCATTGGTACGGTGCTCACCTTACAGGGCTACACGGCGGTGTTCCTGCTGACCCGGGGCGGCCCTTTTGGCGGCACCGAGGTGCTGGGCTACTACCTCTACAAAACCGGCTTTGAAGTGGGCCGCCTGGGCTACGCCGCCGCCCTCACGGTCATCATCTTGCTGCTCACCCTGGCCTTTGCCCTGGCGCAGGCCCGGCTCTTGCGGGAGGAGAAATGAACTGTAAGACCGTATGCTCCGCACGGACTGGGGTGTGTGGTGCCGATGGGCTCGAGCTGCGGAGGGTTGGGCGTGTTCGACTGCTTTTCCCTGCCCTAGCGCCCTTATGTCCTTATGCCAATCTGGAGGTTCGCGCATGCGCTGGTTAGGGCATTTGTTGGTGGCAACGGTGGCCCTGCTGGTGGCCCTGCCCTTTGTCTGGATGGCCTATGCGGCCTTCATCCCACCTGAAGCGGTGTTCAGTGGCGATATCTTCGGACAGCTAGGCTTTAGCCTGGCCAACTTCGAGGTGCTGGGCCGGGGCGGTTTCTGGGAGGGCTTCTGGGGGCGTTTGCTGTTTTCGGTGCTCCTGACCGGCGGCGTGACTTTGCTTCAGCTCACCACCGGCTTTCTAGCGGCCTATGCCATCAAGGAAGGCACAAAAATTTTGCCGTTCTTTCTGGTGTTGCTGGCCATTCCAGTGGAACTGCTGCTGGTTCCCTTGTACGGACTGCTGGTGGGCCTGAAGATTCTGGACACCCTTTGGGCTCTGGTACTTCCCTTTGCGGCGAGTCCTTTTATCGTGTATCTGCTCTTCCAGGGGATGCGTACCGTACCGGAGGAACTGCTGGAGGCCGCCCGGCTGGACGGGGCGGGTCATCGTGTCCTGCTGACGCGCATTCTGTTACCGCTGTTGCGCCCCCAACTGATTGCAGCGGGGGTGCTGGCTTTTGCCGCCCACTGGAACCTGGTGCTCTACCCGCGCATCGTAGCGGGTAGCAAGGAACTCAAAACCGTGCAAACCTGGATTACCGATTTACAGCGCCAGAACCCTGCCGACTGGGGGCCGCTCTCGGCAGCCGCCCTGGCTGCAACTTTGCCTTTGGTCATCATCTACCTGCTCTACGAGCGGCGCATTGTAGAGACCTTTGAAGAAGGGCTCAAGGGCTGAGATGCTGCATAATCTATAGAGGCCTCCGCTCGCTGCACGTCTTGGCAGCATCCAGCCCTGGTCTTTTCCTCACCCTGACCCTTGTATCTTGCTTTAGCCCCTTGAACGCCTTTCTCATCCTCGGTATGGCAAACTGGTAAGGGTTTGCAAAGGCAAACCGTGGAGGATGATTAAGTCCATGCGTCTGTTGATGTTGCTTGTGATGGGGTTGGGGCTGGCCTGGGCCCAACGCCCGGTAGAGGTTCCCTTCTGGCACACGGCGGGGCCGCCCGGCCAGGAGGTGCTGGAGGGTATGATCCGCGAATTCAACGCTTCGCAGCGGGAGTACCGCATCGTACCAAGCTTTGTGGGCGACTACCGCGAGGGGGGCCTGAAGCTGCTGGCTGCCTTGCGTTCGGGTGGTGCGCCAGCGCTTTTCCATGCCGAAATCTCTTTTTTGGGCCGGATGGTGCAGGATAATGTGGCCCTGCCCCTGGACGAGTATCTGGGCAACCTGCCGAGCGATTTTTATCCGAGCTTTTTGGAGGCCGGTAAGTTACGGGGCCGTAGCTATGGCTTGCCGATTGGCCTGTCCATCCCAGTATTTTTCTACAACGCCGACCAGTTTGCCGCCCGTGGACTGGGGGCACCGCGCACCTGGGACGATGTGGCCACGGCGGCCCAACGCCTCACCACCCGCGCCGCCAAAGGGTACACGGTCTCGAGCGACATTTACAGTTTCAATGTACTGGTGATGAGCCGGGGGGGAGCAATCGTCAACGGGCAGGGTCGCCCCGACTTCACCAACGCCAAGGCGGTAGAAAGCCTTCAGTACCTGCAAGACCTGGTAAAGCGCAACATCGCCCAAAGCCGCAACATTGCCGAAGCCCAGTTCTCGGTCGCGGACTTCTTGCGTACCAAAACCTTCATGGGCATTGCGCCCATCACCATGTGGCCCCTCATCGAGAACCGTGCGCCCATCCCCTTTAAGTTGGGTGTGGCCGCGGTGCCGCGCTCAGAGGGCGGTAAAGTGCCGCTGGCCGGGGGTACGCTGGTGGTGCTGCGGGGGGCCAGTGAGCAGCAGGCGCGGGGTGCGGTGGCTTTCTGGCGCTTCCTGATGGAGCCGGCCAACATTGCCAAGTGGGTGCGGGCTACCTACTACATGCCCATGCGCCGGGCAGCGCAGCCCCTGCTGGAGGACTTCTACCGCGAAGACCCCCGCCGCCGGGTGGCCTTTAGCCAGGTGGAGTATGCCGAAGTATGGCTGCAAGACCCCGAGTTTACGGTCTGGTATAGCTTTTTGGAGGACGCCCTCGAGCGTGCCCTCAAAGGCAATGCCAACCCCCGGCAGGTGCTGGAAGAGGCCCAACGAAGAGCCAACGCCGTGGAGCGGCGCTAGTAGACAGACCCCGGTGAAAGCCGGGGTTTTTGCTTGCGTATGACCAGGAGATCGTACGTCTGATGGTTATCCCTTCCATGCCCCTGACCCCCTGCTGATGGCTGGATGGTTTTCTGTTTGTGCGTAGAATAGAGCTACTCACAGGAGGAACGTGTGAAGCATTTGCTAGCTTCGTTGGTTTTGCTAACCGGATTGGCCTCGGCTCAGACCGAAATTTCCTTCTGGCACAGCATGGATGGCCCCGCCGAGCGGGTGATCGCGCAGTTTGCAAGTGCCTTCAATGCCTCGCAGCGCAACTACCGGGTGACGCCGCGCCTGATTGGCGACTACCGCGAGGGTGAGGCCCGGCTCCTGGCAGCCCTACGGGCCGGGGGAGCGCCGGTCATGTTCCAGGCCGAGATTCTGCTGTTCCCCCGCCTGGTGGCCGAAGGGGTGGTGCTGCCGCTGGATGAGCTGGCGAATGCTCTACCCAAAGCCTTCACGGACGATTTGTTCGAGGCCGCCTGGGATTATGGGCTCATCAACAATCGCCGCTTTGGACTGCCCTTCAACACCTCGACCCCGGTACTCTTCTTTAACGAAAACCAGCTGCGGGCCAGGGGGCTCAAAGTGCCCAGCAACTGGCGGGAGTTTGAGCAGGCGGCCAAGGGGCTCACGAGCCGTACTTCCAAGGGCTTTATTGCCCTGTCGGAGTCGTGGACCTTTGAGGCCCAGGTGACCAGCCGGGGGGGTAATCTGGTCACTGCGGATGGGCGGCCCAACTTTACCTCCAAAGAAGTGGTGGAGGCCCTCGAGTTCCTGCAGCGCCTGGGACGCGAAGGCAGCACCAATGTGCGCAACCTCTCCGAGAGTTTCTTTGCCCAAACCGATTTTATCCGCACCAAGGGCATGATGGTCATGGCCTCGATTGCCAACTGGCCGGCTGCCGAGAATGCTTCCTTCGCCTTCAAGCTGGGGGTGGCCCCCATCCCCCGCGAACCGGGCGGCAAGGTTCCGCTGGGCGGAGCACAACTGGTGGTGCTGCGCGGGGCCAGCCCGGAGCAGCAGCGCGGGGCCTTCGAGTTCTGGCGATTCCTGATGGAACCCCAGAACATCAAGACCTGGGTGGAGGCCAGCTACTACGTGCCCTTGCGCAAGTCGGCTGCGCCCTTGCTGGAAGCCTTCTACCGCGAGAACCCCTACCGCAAGGTGGCCTTTGAGCAGGTGGCGGTGGCCCAGCCCCGCCCACGGGTACCGCAGTTTGCCATCTGGCGTAACTTCCTGGAAGAAGCCCTGGAAAAAGCCCTCAAGGGCAATGTGCCTGCCCGGCAAGCCCTGGAAGAAGCCCAGCGCAAGGCGGAAGCTGCACGCTGATGGCGGTTCTGGGTCGTCGGGCAAAAAAAGCTGGGGTTATACCGGATTCAAAAAGACAGTTCACAAAACCAAAAACACCAGAGGCTGTCTTTTTGAATCCTAGAGCACACACCTCCCTTGAGTACCGGCGCTAGCCGGGGGCCGATGGCCCTTCACTGTCGGTCGGCGAAGAAAGCGTCTCCCTTCCAAGGGGCGGTATCGCCCTCCGCTACGCGGATAACTTCCAAGGGGCGGTATCGCCCTCCGCTACGCGGATAACTTCGGTCGGGTTAGTTCGTCACCCTTTGGTGACGAACTAACCGAATCTGGTATTAGTGGGTAAAGCGCGGCAGTCAAAGGCCGCGATGTAAATGGCAAGTTTCTGCTCGAGCTTTAGGCTTTTGGCCTCTGCCACGCTCCGCTGACGGGGGTGGGGTATAAAACTACCATCATGGTGCTTTTGCACAGGCTGTGCAAAGGACTGTGAAAGACTGTAGTTGTAGATGGGGGCTATGAGACGATTCTTGCTTGTATTGGGAGTGCTGGGCTTGCTTGGGGGGATGGGTTGGTCGGTCTGGCAATGGTACGGATTTCTTCGACCTGGGCAGGACTTTATGGACTTGCAGAGTATCGGGATTGTGCCGCTTAGTGTCTTGTGCGAACGAAAAATCCGGCCTCCGAAAGCCCGGTTGGACGCTGCTACCAGGCGATTGAAAGCTCAGCTTTTGGAAGCGGTCTACCGCCCGCTCAACCCTCGTGCTGCGGGCGAGGCCATCGTGCTCAATTACCACGATGTGTTCCCCAGGCGCACTGCGGATAATGTCTGGTGGGACATAACCCCCCAGGAGTTCGAGCAGCAGATCGCCTGGCTCAAGGCCAGGGGCGCTCGTTTTATTACCCTCGATCAACTTCGCCGACACTTGACCCTGAACGCACCTTTGCCAAAAAATCCTGTAGCCCTCACTTTCGACGACAACCACCAGGGTTTCTACGAGCATATCTATCCCATCCTCAAACGTGAAAAAATCCCGGCGGCCATGTTTGTCCACACCGATTTCGTGGGGCGCGGAGGGCCTCGAGCCCGCATGGACTGGGCTACACTGCGTAAACTCGATCGAGAAGGGTTGGTGACGATTGGTTCCCATACCGCCTCGCACCGCGACCTGACCCAGCTCACGCAGGCAGAGCAGCGCCTTGAGCTTTTGGAGTCGAAGTGGGCGCTGGAACGCGAATTAGGCCGCCCGGTGGTCTACGTTGCCTATCCCGAAGGCAAGGCCGATGCCCTGACCCTCAAACTGGCCCGCGAGGCGGGCTATGTCATGGGCTTCACCATAGACTGGCGCCTGCCGGGCGACTCGCCGGATATGCTGGCCATTGGTCGCTACATCCAGACCCAGATGCCCCGGGCCTGGTACACCCTCAACCCGCAGGACAAACCCCAGCCCCGCATCGGCCTTGTGGAGCGCCGCCTGAAAGAAACGCCCGTGCGCCTGGAGTACCGCCGCGACCTGGGCGTGCGCTGGGCCATGATTCGGGGGGGGCGGGCCGAAAGCCGGCTCTCGAGCTACCGCGAGAGTGTGCGCGACTTTGTACAGCAGGCTGGAGCGGTGGCCGGCATCAACGGTACCTTTTTTGCCGACCCTTACCTCAAAGCCCAGGACAACACCATGGTGGGGCCCATTGTGGCGGCGCCCAAGCGGTTTTTCGTTCCGGAGCGCAACCCCTATGTGATGTACCGCATAGTGGAGCGCCCCCTGGTGGCCTGGAACCGCGAACGCATGATTTTTGTGCCACTCAAGCTAGACATGAACCGGCCCGACTCCATCCGGCGCTTCATGCCGGACTACACCGACCTTTTTGTGGGCGGGGTCTGGATGGTGCGGGGGGGCAAGGCGGTCTGGCCGCTCAAGAACCCACCCGCCGACCACTGGGAACCCCGGCCCAGGGTGTTTTTTGGCTATGCCCAGGGTGAGCCGGTGCTGGGCGCCTCCTTGCAGCCGGTGAGCACAGCCCTGCTGGCCCGGACGGCCGCAGCGGCGGGAGTCGAAGAGGCTGTCTTGTTGGATTCGGGTTACTCGACCTCGCTGGTGTACCAGGACCGGTTGGTGGCGGTGGGTCGGCAATGGGACGGGGTGCCCAGCCGACCGGTACCGCATGCCATTGTGCTTTTGGGGCGGCTCGAGCAGGCCCGGAGCCCTACTGCTGCCAGACAGAACTAAGAGCATCGACCTTGAGTTGTAGAGCCCAAAAGTGCGGGGTTCCAAGCTAGAGAATAGCGTCAATCTTGTTTTTGGGCCGCGCCAGCACTGCACCTTTTTCGGTAATCACGATGGGACGCTGAATCAGGATGGGGTGCTCGCTCATGGCTTGCAGAATGGCCTCTTCCGAGGCCCCTTCGTAAAGGCCTAGCTCCTCGCCCTTTTTCTCGCCTGGACGCAGCAATTCCGAGGGCTTCATGTTCAACTGTTTCAGTATGGACTCGAGTTCAGTCCTGCCGGGTTTTTCTTTTATGTAGAGGTAAATTTCGGGCTCGAGGCCTTTGGACTTGAGATACTCGAGGGCGCCCCTGGAGGAACCACAGGAAGTGTGGTGCCAGATGGTGATTTTGCTCATGACCCCTATCATAGCTATGAAATGTCAGAAAAAAGCGGGGCAGAGCAAAGATGCGATGCCGGGCGCGTCACCTCTTCCTGGGCGTTCTTGCAGAAAGCTTTGGGGGTGATGGCTTTATCCAGGAAAAAAGAAGAACCTGCTCGTGTGGTCGTGCTTAGTATTACAGCTCGTCTTCCAAGAGCGCTTCCCAGGTTTGCTGACGGCGGATAACTTCCCAGTTTTGACCGGTCCACAGCAACTCGGCGGGGCGCGGGGTGTCGAGGTAGTTGCTGCTCATGCTGCTGGCGTAGGCCCCCCCTTGCAGGATGGCCAGCAAGTCGCCCTCCTGGGGTTCGGGCAGGGTGATATCCCGCGCCAGCACATCCCCCGACTCGCAGGCCGGGCCTGCCAGGTCGTAGGTTTCTTTGAGGGGGTTTTTGTAGAGCGGTTCCACCGGGTGAATGGCACCATAAAGCATGGGCCGGATCAACTGACTCATGCCCGCGTCAATGAGCAGATAGTTGCGCCGGGTGCGCTTGACGCCCCAGCAGCGCGTGACCAGCACCCCAGCCTCGGCAACCAGGTAACGGCCCGGCTCCAGCCATAGCTCGGCGCTATGCTTGCGGGCCAGTGAGATAGCCTGTGTTCCTACCTTGCCCAGGTCGAGGCCCAGCCCAAAACCACCCCCTAGGTTCATCACTTGAAAAGGGCCGTGGGTACGGTAAAGCTCATCCATCACCCGGTAGCCCGCCGAGTAGTCTTCGGGGTGCTCGAGGGCCGACCCCAGGTGAATGTGCAGGCCCAGCACTTCCAGGTGGCTGTGGCGGGCTTGCTCTAGGGCAGCCCCTACCTCTTCGGGCAGGATGCCGAACTTGCTCTCGCCGCGCCCGGTGGCCAGATGGTCGTGGGTGGCGATGGGCAGGTCGGGGTTGACCCGCAAGAGAACCTTGGCCTTGGGCAGCATCTTGATGGCCCGTCGCAGGTCAGCCAGAGAATCGAGGCCCAGAATGGGGATGCCGATTCGGTTGAGCTCCTCGAGCATGGCCGGGGTCTTGACCGGCCCATTCAGCAACACCTCGTTGCGCTGGAAGCCGGCCTTGTACGCCCGGTAGACCTCGCCCAGGCTTACGGCCTCCACAAAAGCCCCCCGCTCCAGCAGCCGCCGTAGCAGGCCCAGGCGGGGGTTGGCCTTCATGGCATAGAAAATTTCAGCACCCGGAAAGGCTTTTTGCAGCCGCTCCAGCCGCTCCAGAATGACCTGCAGGTCGTAGGCATAAAAAGGGGTGGGGAAGAGGCGGGCCGCTTCCTTGAGGGCTTCTCTAAACTCAGGTCGCAGGGCGGTGTAGGATTGGGACATGCTCATCGGTGTGACCCCTCAATCGCGCAGCACAGAAGGTCTTTTTCGAACCAGAATCTGGGGCCTGCTCGAGCCGTACGTACGGGCTCTGGAAAGCCAGGGTGCGAGCATTGTAATCCTTCCCCCCCAGGCCAGCGATAGGCTGCCTGCCCTACTGCACAAGCTCGATGGGGTCTTGCTGCCCGGTGGGGTAGATGTAGACCCCGCTCACTTTGGCGAAGAGCCCATTCCGGAGATGGGCGAGGTGAGCCTGGAGCGCGATGCCATAGAGCTGTTTGTGGCCCGCTACACCGCCCAGCACGGCATCCCCACCCTGGGGGTTTGCCGGGGGGTACAGGTGATGAATGTAGCCCTGGGGGGTAGCCTCTACCAGGATCTGCCCGCCCAGGGTTTCCGTAGCGTGCAACACTACCAGAAAGCCGAGCCGCCGGTGTTGGGCCACAGCGTCGAACAGACTGGCCAGAGCCCCCTGAACAAGCTATTTGAGCCCCGTTTTCGGGTGAACTCGTACCACCACCAAGCCCTCAAAGATCTGGCCCCAGGGCTACGTCCGGTCGCCACTGCGCCCGATGGCATTGTGGAAGCAGTAGCCCTGGAGGGCCACCCCTTCTACCTGGGGGTGCAGTGGCACCCCGAGCTGCTCCCAGAGCAGTGGGGTATTTTCCGTGCGCTGGTGGAGGCTGCCGCCGGGCAACCTGTCGGCTAGTGGTCTGGTAACCGGAAAAACAGTATGCACTACGGTCCCTCCAAATGAGCCGCACATCGCAATTTTGGGCAATCAATGTGCTTCAAAACGAACCGCAAAACAAGCTACCCGTGCATTGGACAGCATCACAGTGCGGGTAAGGTCTCCCGGGGGGGCAAGAGTCCAGGGTAATGGGCCACCCAAGCACACTGCTTTTTGCCGAATTTGTTCTCCAGACATAGGCCAGGGAGTATGCTCGAGCCAATGAGCCTGGAGCAGTATTCCTCTGCGGTTTTGGCCCTGTTACAAACCGTCCTCGAGCAGGAGGCCCCCGCCTTGCGCACGGCTGCGACCTGGATTGCCAATGCGGTGGCGGAAGACCGCCTGATTTATACCTTTGGCACCGGACACTCCCATATGCTGGCCTCGGAGATGTTCCACCGGGCCGGTGGGCTGGCTTCGGTAAGCCTGATGATCGAGCCAGGCGCCACTTTTCAGGTAGGGGCGCTGGCCGGAACCCTCCTGGAGCGGACGGTTGGCTATGGTTCGATCATTGCAGAGCGCTACCCCATCGAGCCAGGGGATGTGCTGATTGCCATTTCCAACAGCGCCGCCAACGCGGTGGTGCTGGAGGTGGCCCAGGCGGCCAAAGCCAGGGGAGCCAGGGTCATTGCGCTTTTGAGCCGTCAGTATGCCCAGATGAAGCAATCGCCCATGTTCGAAATAGCCGACCTGGTGCTGGACAACCACGGCCCTGCTGGCGATGCCCTGGTGGAAATCGGCGGCGAAGTGGTGGGCCCGGTCTCGACGGTGGCGGGTGCGTTTATCCTGAATGCAGTCTGGTGTGAGGCCGCGCAAATACTCCACCGCCGAGGGCTGCCCATTCCGGCCTACCGCAGCAGCAACATGCCGGGGGCCGAAGACCACAATGCCCGTTGGGTTGCACACTTCAAGGGCAGAGTACGGCACCTGTGAGCCGGGTTAAGCCAGAGCGGTTTATTCGCACTGAACACAACCCTGTGCTTAACCATGCTGATAGCGGCTCTCATACTTCCATGAGAGCCACCCTCAGGATCGCTTGCGTGCAGAAAGATGTAAACGATGAAAGTTGAAGGAATCTTAACCCGGCTGTGAGGGTTTCTTAATGTCGTTTTGAACCACCCTATTTTTTTGTGCGATATACACTAGATTTAGTGCGGGTATCCTATGGTTTTATCCGGAGGTCAGGGCTTGTCGTTGTATCAGACTCTCAGTAGATCCCTTGAACCCATGCTTGGGGAACGCACCCGTATGGTGTTGGAAGAGGGGGTGCGTCGGCTGGGCATCAGCCCGGACAAGCTCGATGCATCCCAGGCCGAGGTTATTCTCAAACGCCTGGTCTACCGCGAGCTTCAGACCAAAATGAGCCCCAACGCGGCCCGCAGCCGCATTGAAGAGATGCTCAGGGAACTGGGCATTGGCGGAGTGAACGGCGCTAACGCGGGCGCGGACAAGCTATCGGCCCATGCCAAAGGTGTACTGGCCGACCTCGAGGCCGGCCTCAAGCGCTTCAGCCTGTACCTGGACTGGCCCGAGGTAGGGCGCTTGCGCGGTCTGATTAATGTGATCAAGCAAGACCCCGAGGCCTCGGCGGTGCGGGCTTTGCTGCGTGAAGGGCAGGAGGTGTTGGCGGCGCTGGAGGAAAAGCTCCAATCGGCCCTGCTGCGCCAGACCCGCGACCTGACCGACCTCGAGATGGCCTTGCAGCGGGTGCAGAGCGTGGGTGGCCCCAAGTTGCGCCGCCTGGAAAGCCTGATTCGCCAGATTCAGGAGGCCCACGCCCAGGAAACCCTGGCCTCCGCCGAAGTTGAGCGGGCCCGGGCACTGGCTGCCGATATGCGCAAGCTGGTCGAATCGTCGGTGGTGCAAAACCCCACCAGCGAGACGGCCATTACCCTGGACACCATCGAAGATATTCCGGCAGTGGATCGCCCCACCGAGCCCCAGGTGGTGCTCAAAGACCCCACCATCGAAGCACCCGCCCTGGTGGAGGAAGCGCCGGATGGCTTCGACGATGAAGCCCTGGTGCTCGACCTCGACTTCGACGCCCTGACCGCCGAGCAGCAGTCGCGCATCCGCGAGATTGACGTAGCCGAGGATACCCGGCACCTGGAGGCTTTCAAGGAGCGCTACGCAGCGGTGCTGAGCATCCCCAAAATTGCCAGCGAACTGGCCACCCTGCAGGCCGAATTACAGGCCGGAAACCCCCTGGGAGAGCGCCTGGGGGCTTTTGGCGAACTGCTCAAGGCCACCCATGCAGAGGCCCTGGCCGAAGCGCGGGTGCGCTACGAATGGCTGGCCGACCGGCTGGGCCGCCTCGAGCTGCCCCCCGAAAAAACCGCTCCGGTGCAAGCCCGGCTGGCGGTGGTGCTGGAAACCTTGCACGCCGGTGGGATACCGCAGGAACTACCGGAGCTTGAGCGGGCCATGGCCGGCCTCGAGGCCGAAGAAAAAGCCAGCCGCGAGGTCCGCGAGCGCCAGGCCCGTCTCGAGCATGCCCTGGCCACCCTGCGCACCGAGGCCGAACACGCCCTCTCGCCCTTCCGGGGGCACCCGCTGGTGGAGTCTTTCATGATGGCCCTGACGGGTGTGGATATCTCCGAGTCCTCGCTCCAGACCTTGCGCCAGGAACTCTCCGAACTGCTGTCCCAACTGGCCCGCGAGCGCGAAGAGGAAAGTCTCAAGCGCATGGGACTAAGGGCTACAGTGCAGGCCCTGCCCACCCTCGAGATCCTCGATCTGGATAAGCAGCGCCTCATCCAGCAGATTGATCAGGGTGCCGGGAGCCTGGGCGAACTCGAGCGGGCCGTGGGGCAACTGGTGGACAAAGCCAGGGGGCTGGTGGCGAGCAAGCTGGATGCTCTTGAGGCGCGCATTCGCGACCTCGAGCAGACCCTCAAGGAGTCCCTGATCGAGCTCAAGCAGCCCTTGCAGGCCACCCGCGAGGCTCTTGCCCAGGGCCGCATCGCCGACCCCACCCCCCTGGAGCGGGCTCTGGGCGAGCTGATCGCTGCCCGCCGGGCCGCGATGGCCGACGAGCTCTCGCGCTACGAGATGGCGGCCCGCAGCATGAGGGGTCTGGGGGGTGAAGAACTCGAGGACAAGGTGGCCCAGGCCCGGGCCTACCTCCAGGCCGGCGAGCTGCCAGACCTGACCGAAATTCACGCTTTGCTGGGCCGCCTGCGCCGCGCCCAGGAAACCCTGCGGGCTGAGCTGGGGGGGCGCATTGGTGCGCTCCTGGAGGCCTACAACACCCACAAAAGCGTGGGTGGCGAAACAGCTTTTCGCATCAAGCCGTTGTGCGATTTCTTACTCTCGGCCGCCGAGCGGCTGCCCCGCCTGGGGGTGAGCGGCCTGCTCGAGGTGCGCCGGGCCCTGGAAGAGGCTGAACGCCTGGAGGCCCAACTCGCACAGGAACACGCAGCAGCCCAAAGCGTACTTCAGGAGCTTAAAGGGGCCGACCTCGAGTCCTTGCTGGATGTGTTCGAGTCCCCCACCCAACTGAGCACCCCTCCAAAGCCCGAACCCCCCAAACCTGCTCCACCCGAAGCCACCCCATCACCCCAACCACAGGCTTCTGTTTCTGTCCCATCTACCCAGGCCGAAGTGCTGGCCCAGTTTCAGATCCGGGGTGTGGAGGCCATCGCCCTCATCGAGGCGGGCCAGGTGGTGACCGGAAGCCTGCCATTTGCTTCCAGCAGCGCCCAGATGGTCTTCGACGATCTCTTGAACCTCGCCAACGAGCTGGCTGGGCAGTCTGCTCAGCTCTCGGTAATTTCTCTGCCCCAGTGGGTGCTGGTGCTGGTGCCCCTAAAGCAAAAAGGGCTGGTGATCCTGGCCGAAAAAGCTTTGCTCTCACGCTTGCTGGCGCTCATCGAGCGCCAGCGCGACGCACTCGAAGCGCTATAAGAGCACATTTGCAAAGACCGCTTTATTCGCCGCTGCCGTGCACGTACTGAAGCTCGTACAGCTTGGCGTAGTAGCCGCCTTTTCGCAGTAGTTCGTCGTGGCTTCCTTCTTCCAGCAGCTTGCCCTTGCGGAAGACCAGAATCCGGTCCACATGGCGGATGGTCGAGAGGCGGTGGGCGATCACAATCGAGGTGCGCCCCTCCATCACCCGGTAGAGCGCTGCCTGAATCTTCTGCTCGGTCTCGGAGTCTACGTTGGCGGTGGCTTCGTCCAGAATCAGCAGAATATCGGGGTTGTGCAGGATGGCCCTGGCCAGCGCCAGCAGTTGCTTTTGTCCGGTGGAAAGCCCACCCCCCCGCTCGTGCAGCACGGTCTGGTAGCCCTGGGGCAGTCGCTCGATGAACTCGTCGGCCCCAACAAAGGCGCATACCTCCTTAATGCGCTCGAGTGTAATACGGTCGTCTCCCAACCTCAGGTTGGACTCAATCGTACCGCTAAACAAGAAAGGGTCTTGCAGCACAATGCCAATCGCGCGGCGCAGGTCGCGCTGGGCATACTCGCGCACATCTACCCCGTCAATCTTTACGGCCCCCTGCTGCACATCGTAGAAGCGAGCAATCAGGCTAATCACGCTGGTCTTGCCCGCGCCGGTAGCCCCTACCAGGGCAATCTTCTCGCCGGGCCGCACCCGGAAGCTTACCCCCCGTAGCACCCAGTCCCAGTCGTCTTTGGGCTCAGGGGTAAGGGCTGAGGGCCCAGGCCTGGTATCCCTACCCTCTGCTTTTATCGATCTGCTCATGGTTCCGTCGGGTTTGGCCTCCCCGCCTAGCGTTCCGTCGGGTTTAGCCTCCCCGCGCTTGCCGTAGGCAAACCATACGTTTTCGAAGTCAATCTGGCCTCTAAAGCGCTCGACCTGCTGGGCGCTGGGCTTATCGGCCACTTCTTCTTCGGTATCCAGGAGTCCAAAAATGCGCTCCGCTGAAGCCATGGCTGCCTGGAAGATGTTGAACTTGTCGGAGAGGTCTTGCAGGGGTTGGAAGAGCTGGCGCACGTAATCGGTGAATGCCACCAGCAGACCAAGGGTTATGGCCTGCTGCACCACCTGTCCGCCCCCGTACCACAGCACCAAGGCCACGGTGATTTCCCCCATAAAGCCCACCAGCGGAAAAAACAGAGCAAACCACTTGATGATGTCCACCCACGCCCTGCGGAGGTCGCTCGAGAGCAGGTTGAACTGGGACTCGTTTTTCGGTTCCCGCAAAAAAAGCTGGGTGGTCTGAACCCCGGCCAGGTTTTCCTGAAGCGAGGCATTCACCTTGGCCAGCCGGAGCCGCATGGCCCGGTAAGCCTCGCGCATACCGTTGCGGATCCAGGTGGTCACGGCCAGGAAAAAGGGCATGATGGCAAAAGCCACCAGCGCCAGCCGCCAGTCCAGCACCAGCATAAAGGTCATCAGGCCCACAATAAGGGCGAAGTCGGCAATGAGTCCCACCAACCCGCCGGTAATGAACTGGTTGATGGCGTCCACATCGGAGGTAATGCGGGTCATCAGGCGGCCTACTGGGTTGCGGTCGTAGTAGCCCAGGTGCAGGCGCTGGAGCTTGGCGAAGATTTCCGAGCGTAGGTCGTAGAGGATGTGCTGCCCCACCCAGCTAATCAGGTAGGTCTGGGCGTAGTTGGCAATGAAGTCCACCACCCGTACCGCCAGAAATAGCGAGCAAATCAGGAGCAGGGTTTCGTAGCGCTGAGCCAGGGGCAGCACCTCGCGCGGCACGATGGCGTTGTCTATGGCGTATTTGAGAAACAGCGGGGTAGAGGCCGCCGTAAGGGTGCTCACCACCAGGGCCAGCAAGGCCAGCCCCACTTGTTTCCAGTAGGGCCGCACATAGACCAGAATGCGCCGGGCCAGCTTGGCATCAAAACTTTTCTTAAAGGCTTCTTCTTCGTGCATAAGGCTCCGCGGCTGATGGCTAGTGGCTGATGGCTGGTAGCTTTATATCGCCTATGAGCTATCCGCTACAGGCGATGGGCGCTAATCCACCTCCGCTTGCAGGCGTTGAATGCGATCGAGTTCGGCATAGATGCCCCCGGTGGTCAGCAGCATTTCATGGGTGCCCTCTTCGGCGATTTTGCCGTGATCCAGGACCACAATCCAGTCGGCATATTGCAGGGTCGAGGTGCGATGACCGATCAGGAGGGTGGTCTGCTGGCCCAGCATACTCTTGAGGCCAGAGAGAATCCGCGACTCGGTTTCGGTGTCCACGGCACTCATGGCATCGTCCAGAATCAGGATGGGCGGCCTGAGCGCCAGGGCGCGGGCCAGGGCGGTGCGCTGGCGCTGCCCGCCCGAAAGGGTAACGCCGCGCTCGCCCAGCGAGGTGTGGTAGCCCTTGGGAAATCCCACGATGTCGTCGTGCACCCCGGCCAGCTTGGCGGCCCACTCGGCCCGCTGTGGGTCTGCCTCGGGTAGCCCAAAGCAGATGTTCTCCAATAGGGTGTCGGAGAAGAGAAAGGGCTCCTGTGGCACCATCCCGATAGCCCGCCGCAGGGTAGCGAGGGGCAATTCCTTGACGTCGTAGCCCCCCACCAGCACCCGGCCCGCAGTGGGATCCAGGAGGCGGGGAATCAGGCTCACCAAAAGGGTCTTGCCGCTGCCGGTGCGTCCGGTAATGCCCAGGGTGGTGCCCTCTGGGATGGTCAGGGTGATGCCATCCAGCACCTTGCGCCCCCCGAGCTCGAGGCTCACCTCCTCGAACTTGACCTCCCCTCGCAAAAAGCCATCAGCCACCCCCTTCGCCCCGTTCGGGAGAAGGGAATTCGGTGGGTCGGCAATTCGGGCCGGCTCGTGCCAGAACTCCTCGAGCCGCTTGTAGCTCGTCGAGCCCCGCTGGAAGATGGTCAGCGTCCAGCCGAGCCCTACAATTGGCCAGCCCAGCATCATCAGGTAAGCGTTGAACTGCACAAACTGGCCGGCGGTCATCTCGCCCCGGATGACCATTCCACCGCCCATCCACAGCACAATCAGGGCGGCAAAGCCCATCAGGAGGCCCATCAGGGCCCGTACCGGGCCGTCCACACGGGTCAGGGCCAGGCTTTTGGCGATGTAGTCCTTGTTGAGGGCCTGGAACGACTTTAGCTCGCGCTCTTCCAGGGCAAAGCCCTTAACCACCCGAATGCCGGAAAAGTTCTCCTGGGCGCGGGTAGAAATTTTATCGAAGGACTCCTGACTCTCGCGGTAGCGCTGGTCAATCAGGCGTAGAACGTAGTACATGACGACAAAAATGACGGGGAAGACCAGCGAAAGCGCCAGGGCCAGCGGGACGCTGACCAGATACATGGAGACTATGGCAAACACCACAAACATCAGCAGGCGGCTGCCCATGTTGATGCCGCCCCCCAGCATCTCGCGCACCGCGCCCAGGTCGGTGGTGAACTTGTTCATCAGGTCGCCAATGCGGTTTTTGCCGTAGAAATAGCTATCCAGCGAAAGGGCTTTCTTGAACAGGTCCATGCGCAGGTCGTGTTCGATGTAGCGGCTGGCCACCACCAGCAGTTGGCGGTTGGCCCAGGAGAAAAAAGCCGAGGCCACGGCGGCCCCCAGAATGGCCCAGACCCAGACCAGGTAAGCCTCCCCGGCCCGGATAGCGTCGATGGCATGGCGCAGGAAGTAAGGTGAAAGGGCCGCCACACCCACCGAGGCAATGCCGGCCAGCATGCCCCACAAGTATTGGGGCCCATAGCGCCGCAGGTAAGGCATCAACGCCCGGAGGGGGCCGAATACTGACCGGTCAGTTCTGGGGTGCGGTTGCGCTTGATCCGGCGGTTGCATCTTGACCACTTTATTCCTCCCAGGGTGTGTTGAGCGTAAGCTTTGGCCTATTTATGCACCAATGCAAGGCACAAAAGTATAGGGTATCAAACCTTCAAGTCTTTAGCCAGTTCGAAGGCCACCTGGCCCCAGGCGGCATCTAGACCCACTATCCGCCAGGGCTTGGGAGGGGGGGCTTTTTTGAGCAACTTGCGAAGCGGGGTGGGCAGGGGCAGGTATTCGGCATCGTGCACGTAGAGCAGCCCCTCCACCTTGCCCAGCCTCGAGAGGTAGCGGTGCATGCCGGCGGCCTCGAGGTCGGTGGGCAGCTCCAGACCAAGCTCCAGGTGGGCCCCTTCCTGGCGAAGTTTGGCCGGGGCTTTGTCGGCCAGGAACAGGCTCAGCCCGTGTGCGGCCAGCCCAGCCTTCAGGGCGGTCAGCCAATGCGTGTCACAGAGCAGCATGGGCTGGGCAATTAACCCAATCGGATGGGTTCCGGACTGTTTGGGCGGTGAATAAGAGGCGTTGAGCAGGTGCTTGGTGCGCTCCAGGGCCCGCCTTGCCAGCATGGGGTTCTGGGTCAGGTTCTGTCCGATTTCCGCCGCCAGACCGGCCACCTCCGGTGAAAGCTCGGCGGGAACCACCAGTACCGGGGGGAGTCCTGGTACGAGCTGCTCGAGGGTCGCATCCAGGCCCACCAACCAGGGAGAGGAGCTGCCCTTCTGGGCCTCCTGGCCTAGCTGGGTATCGGGCAGTAATAAGAAGTCCACCCCCTGGCTCTTTAGGCTAAAGATTTGGCTCAGCAAGCGCCGAATCGGTGGCGGAAAGGGAAGGTTTATGGCCTCCTCCTCAGCTCGAACAATCTCCACCTCGAGCGCTCGCAAGTATGCTTCCCAGAAAGGCAGGTAGCGGTTGGCAAGCCAGCTATTCAAAACACCCACACGCACCGGACTATCCTATCGCACATCGGGGTGAATGTTGTTTGGGGGTTCTCGCTACTCCAGACCCAGCGCTACTTCTTTCGGGGTGCCAGGGGGCTCGAGCGGGGCATCATCTCCGATTTGCGAAAGAAACTGGGTTAGGGCCTCGAGGCTCTCAAACTGGTGAAGTTGCCCTTGAGCCTCGTCCTTGAGTACCGCCCACAGGCCGTACGGGTCTTGCCAGAGTTGCAATAAATAGGTTCGGGTCTTCGACATAGCGCCCTCGTATGCAACCGAGGGTAGCAAAGCCACCGTTACAAGACCGTTATGTTTGCAGGAGCTGCCACACAAAGCTGCGGAGGGCCAGAACGCCCTGGCGCAGCGACTCGGGTTCGACCCATTCTTCGGGGGTATGAGCACCGCCCCCACGATACACGCTCAGTGTGATGGCCGGGATACCCGCCTCCACGCCCGCCGAGGCATCGGTAGAACCGGCGGTGAACTGGGCCTCGAGGCCTACTTCCATAAAAGCCTTGCGGGCTGCTTCCAGCATGGCCGGGGTGGCTGTACTACCGGCCGGGCGCTCGCCCAGCACCTCAAACTCCAGACGCACATTGAACCGTCGGGCTGCCTCCATCAAAATTTCTAGTACCTGGGCGGTTTTCTGGGCCAGAACCGGGGCTTCCAGTGCCCGCAGATCAAGCTCGAAACCTACCTCCTGTGGGATTGCATTGATGGCTTCACCACCCCACAACTTGCCCACATTCAAGCTGGTATGGCTGGGGCGCTCGAGGGCGTACATCTGGGCCAGGGCCTGTCCCAGCGCAGGCACCGGCGAGGGGGCCTCGCGGTCGCCCCAGGCATGGCCCCCCGGCCCCAAAAAACGGGCCCGCATCCGGTGTGAACCCGCCGAACGGCTCACAATGCCAGGTAGATACCCATCCACCCCGATCATCTGCTGGGGTTGCAAGTGCTTGACCAGATGCCGGGCCCCGCGCAGATTACCCAGCCCCTCCTCGCCCACACTAAAAGCCACCGTGCAGCCCAGGGCCACCAGTTCGCCCGCCAGGGCCATCAAGACCGCCACCCCCGACGAGTTGTCGCCCACCGCCGGGCCATACCAGCGGTTTTTCTCCCGCCGCAGAACTGTAGGGGTCAGCACGGTGTCAATATGGGCGACCAACAAGGTCGGGCCGCTGCCGGCCCAGACATTGCCCAGTTCATCTGTACGGGATTCCAACCCCTGGGCCTGTAGTTGCTGGGCAACCCAGGCCCCACGGGGCCCATCGCCGCCAATTTCGGCAATTTCTCCCAGCAGCATTATGGGATCAAGCGTGGTTTTGGTGGCAAGGTCGCTCATCGGGCTTTGATGATACAGGCTTTGGGCTGGCTATGCAGTGGGGGCGTAACCCCCAATGCAGCACCGCCAGGGTGCAGGGGAGCTGTCGCATGTTTCAGGTCATTTGTAACAAGCGGCGTCCAAAGAGGCGCGGGCCTTCGGCTCTGGGCTTTTGGTAGTTGCTGACTAAGGCGCAAAAGCACCACTCGGGGTTCCTGACCATTCCTGGGCTTACTATTCGTCGCTCTTTTCCGCCAGGCCTTCGCGCAGGGCGTAGAGGGCGGCCTGGGTGCGGTTGTTCAGGTGGAGCTTCTGGAAGATGTCGGACAGGCGGTTGCGCACAGTTTTTTCGGAGAGCGAGAGTTCGGAAGCAATCTCGAGGTTGGTGTAGCCCTGGGCTACCAGGCGCAAAATTTGCACCTCTCGCTCCGATAGCTCGGCGTGCTCTTTGGTGGTGGTCTCCTGTTTGGCCTTGAAGTCCTGGATGATTTGCTCGGCCATCTCGGCATCGAGCAAGACCTCGCCCTGATAAACCCGGCGGATGGCCTCCAGGAGTTCCTTGGCGTCGGCGTCCTTGAGCATGTAGCCCCGTGCCCCTGCCTTGACAGCCTCGAAGACATAGCCGTCCTGGCGGTACATGGTGAGCATGATGACTTTGGCTTGAGGCCATTCCTTGAGGATTTCCTGGGTGGCCTGGACGCCATCTAGGCCAGGCATCTGGATGTCCATCAGGATGATGTCGGGGTGGGCCTCGAGGGCGTGGCGCAGGGCCTCGCGCCCATCTTTGGCCTCGCCCATGACCTTGAAGTCGGGTTCGGCCTCCAGCAGGCTTTTGAGCCCCTGGCGAAACAGTGCGTGGTCGTCGGCAAGTAGGATGCGAATCATTACAGCGTATTGTATCGCCTGAGCCAGGGTTTTATCGAGCGAAAATAAGCAATATGGAGCAAGGAAACCGGAAGCAGAGGCTTGTGGGTCACATCTTCTAGTGCAAATTCCAGTTGAGTGCATACCCACTCGAGCTTCTCTGACTTGACGTTTATACCGTCCAGACGGTACAGTATGTTGCGGGTATCGGTATGGAGATTAAGTACCCAACCATAGAAGCCAGGACGCGGATTTTACAGGCCGCTGCGGAGGTGATACGGCAGGAAGGCGCGATGGCCCTAACGCTGGATGCGGTAGCAAGGGGAGCTGGGGTCAGCAAAGGGGGGCTGCTCTACCATTTCCCAAGCAAAGATGCACTGGTGCAGGGGTTGTTGGAATATCAGCTGGATACTTTTGAAGAGAGCCTGCGAGCCAGCGGTCTGCCTTTTGCCGAGGCCTATGTCAAGCTCGGCTCCTACGATGGCTCGCGGGGCCTGCTGTTGGGCATGCTGGCGGCCCTGGCCCTGAACCCTAGTTTGCTGGAAGTCGTGCGTGAACGCTGGCAGCGCTGGTACGCCCGGATTCCTCAGAACCCCGATGTAATGGTAGCAATCCTGGCCACCGATGGCATCTTCATGACCGATGTCCTTAAGTTGGGCGTGCCAGAGGGTGACTATAAGCGAAAAGTTTTGCAGCGAATGCTGGAACTGGCAGGTGGCTGATGGCCTGGGCCTTATTGATTTTATCCGGGCTTTTCGAGGTGGCCTTTACCACCCTGATGAAGCTCTCCGATGGCTTCAAGAAACCGCTGCCCACCCTGGGGTTTTGCGTTTTTGCGTTCTTGAGCCTGGAGATTCTCTCACACGTTATGTTGACTATCCCGGTTGGCACTGCCTACGCAGTCTGGGCCGGGATAGGCGCTTTCGGCACAGCGCTGGTGGGCATTTTCTTCTTCAAAGACCCGGTGAACCGGGGGCGTCTGTTTTTTCTCACCAACCTGATTCTTTCGGTGATCGGGCTGCGGGTATTCGGGGGTGCGTAGTGGCCTGGGTCTATCTGGTCATCGCTGGAATCTTTGAGGTGGGGTTCGCTACCAGCCTCAAGCTTTCGGAAAACTTTAGCAACTGGCCCTACACCATCGGCTTTTTCGTCTGCGCAGCCATCAGCTTTGGGCTGTTGGTAGTGGCTATCAAGCATATCCCCCTGGGCACTGCCTACGCTGTCTGGACGGGTATTGGGGCCTTTGGTACCGTGCTGGTGGGGATTCTCTTTTTTGGCGATCCCGCCACCGTGGGCCGCATCGTCTTTCTGGTGCTGCTGATTGGTTCGATTATCGGCCTCAAACTGGTCTCACCAGACGAAAGGAAACCTACACAGGTCAAGGAGGCTTCGTGAACGGCTGGGTATTGCTGCTGCTGGCAATTGTGTCGGAAGTGATCGGTTCGACCGGTCTCAAGGCCACGCAGGGCTTTAGTAAGCTTGGGCCCTCTGTAGTGGTAGTGGTGGGCTATGCCAGCGCCTTCTACTTTCTGAGCCTGGCGCTCAAAACCATTCCGCTCAACACCGCCTATGCGGTCTGGTCGGGGCTGGGCACCGCGCTAATTGCGGTATTGGGCTGGCTGGTGCTCAAGGAGCCCATGAACCTTCCGATTGCCCTGGGAATTGGGCTCATTATTGTGGGGGTGGTGGTTTTGAACCTGGCCTCGAGGCCCTGACTCCAGACCTTCACCGCCATGTTGGGCAGGTCGTCTTCCAGGTCACATCCCTCTGGGCTGCCCGGTAGCTCCTAAAACCTGCTGCCAGAGTTCGCTCTGAGGGTCAATCTGCTTGCGTTTTTGCGTAGCCATCGAAATAGGCACATGGGTGAAGTGCTGGTTCCAGTAGCCTACCATCATGTCGGTGCGCCCGCTCATGCCGGCATGGACAGCATGTTGCCCCAGGGCCAGACAATACTCCGAGTCCACTGCGTTGGCTGGTACGCTCCGGATGATGTAGCTGGGGTCAATGTATTTGATGGTGGCTTCCAGGCCTTTCTGGTCGAAATAGCGAGCCATGGCCTCCTTGAGGAAAAGCCCGATGTCCTTGAGCTTGACGTTGCCCGAGGCGTCTGTAGCTACTTCTCCTTCGATCAAGTCCTGGCCGGCGCCTTCGGCCAGGGCGATAACCGCATGGTGGCGGGTCAGAAGGCGCTCTTCTAGAGCGGCCAGAAAACCCGCCAGGCTAAAAGGCACCTCGGGCACCAGGCAGAAATTCACATCGGCGTTGGCTAAGGTAGCGTGGGCGGTGATGAAGCCGCTGTAGCGGCCCATCAGCTTGACCAGCCCGATGCCGTTGTAGGCCCCACGGGCCTCGGCGTGGGCAGCTTCCAGCGCCCTGGTGGCCTCCTCGACCGCGGTAGCCACGCCAAAGCTGCGTTCGATCCATTCGATGTCGTTGTCAATGGTTTTGGGGATGCCAATCACGCTAATCGCCAGGTTCCGCTTCTGTAGCTCCTGAACCAGGGCCGAGGCCCCGCGCAGGGTACCGTCACCGCCTACTGCAAACAGAACTTGTACCCCCAGTTGCTGCAAGCGCTCGATCATATCGGCGGGTTCCTGGGGGCCCCTCGAGGAGCCCAGCAGGGTGCCGCCGTCGTCGTGGATGTCCTGCACCATCTCGGGGGTCAGGAGCAGGGGCTCGATGCCCTGGCTGGCAGCCAGCCCGGCGTAGCCATAGCGGAACCCATAGATGCGCCTCACCCCATAGCTGTAGCTGAGGGTCATCACTACCGAACGAATCACGTCGTTCAGGCCCGGGCAGAGCCCGCCACAGGTCACGATTCCGCAGGCAATTTCGGTAGGGTTGAAAAAAATCTGGCGGCGGGGGCCCGCTAGCTCAAAGGTAGCGGGTGGATTTTGCAGCTCATCCAGCATGGAAGCCAGCAACACCCGGCTACCGTCCTCCACAAATACATCCCGCTGGTTTTGCAGAGGGCTCTGAAAGCGGGCCGGGCCCAGGATGGGAATTTGGGTGTTGGGAGTACTGTTTTGCACAAAGGCCATCTTATCCGTCGGTTGGGGTTTCAGGGCAAGGGTCTTTAGCCCTCAACCCGCCAGTGGACTTCCGCTAAAGAAGCGAAATTTTCGTTTCTGACGCAGTAAACATATTTCTCTGGTGAGCCTGACAACCACGGTGTACCCTAAAACTATGAGCCATCCCGGCCCAAAGGCAAGCCTGGGGGTATTGCTGGTAGACGACCATGCGGTCGTGCGCCAGGGGTTGCGGATGTTTCTGGCCACCGATGAGGGGCTTTATGTGGTGGGTGAGGCCGAAAACGGGCAGGAGGCCCTGGAGAAGGTGGCCCTTTTGCACCCCGACGTGGTGTTGATGGACTTGCTGATGCCGGTGATGGATGGGGTTCGTGCGACCCGCGAGATTAAGGCGCGCTTTCCCGAAGTAGAGGTAATTGCTCTGACCAGCGTATTGGAAGACCAATTGGTGGTTGAAGCCATGCACGCCGGGGCAACGGGTTATTTGCTCAAGGATACCCACCCCGAAGAACTGGTGGAAGCTATCCATGCAGCGGGCCGGGGGGAGGTGCGGCTGCACCCCGAGGCCGCGAAGCGGCTGGCCCAGGAAGTGCGCACCGCCGAGATGCGCGAGGCCCTCACCCCCCGGGAGACTGAAATCCTGCGTTTGATTGCGCATGGGCTATCCAACAAGCGCATCGCCCAGCAGCTCAACCTGTCCGAGCTGACCGTCAAGACCCACGTTTCTAACCTGCTGTCCAAACTGGGGCTGTCTTCGCGCACCCAGGCGGCTTTGTTCGCTATTCGGGAGGGGCTGGTTGGGCTCGAGTGACTTCCTGCTCAGGCTTGACCCCCGAACCCTGGCGGGGTTTTTGGAGGCCACCCGCGACGCGATTCTGATTGCCTCCGCTGAGCGCAGGCTGGTGTACGCCAACCGGGCAGCCCAGGACTTGCTGGGCTATAGCCTGGAGGAACTGCAAGCCGTGGACATCCTGGACTGGATTGCGCTGCCCTACCGCACACGGGTGGTTGAGCGCATCCAGCACAACCGCAGCGCCCTGCCCGGCTTCTTCGAGATAGCCCTGGTACGAAAGGACGGAAGCTGGCGGTATGTACGCTGCTCCATCTTGTATCTGGAGATTGAGGGCCAGTTGTACGGAGCGGTCATAGTCCACGACCTCACCTCACCCCAGACCCTGCGCCGCCACGAGGCGCCCACTACGGACGCGAACGGGCGGGATACGGCTCAGGACATGGTGGAGGAGGTGCGCCTCGCAAATAAGCGTCTCGAGGCGCCCACTACGGACGCGAACGGGCGGGATACGGCTCAGGACATGGTGGAGGAGGTGCGCCTCGCAAATAAGCGTCTCGAGGCGCCCACTACGGACGCGAACGGGCGGGATACGGCTCAGGACATGGTGGAGGAGGTGCGCCTCGCAAATAAGCGTCTCGAGGCGCCCACTACGGACGCGAACGGGCGGGATACGGCTCAGGACATGGTGGAGGAGGTGCGCCTCGCAAATAAGCGTCTCGAGGCGCCCACTACGGACGCGAACGGGCGGGATACGGCTCAGGACATGGTGGAGGAGGTGCGCCTCGCAAATAAGCGTCTCGAGGCCCTCTACCAGGCCGACGAAAAGCTCTATGCCTCCCTCGAGCTCGATCAGGTCTTGCAGGCGCTGGTAGATGTGTGCGTGGATCTGCTGGGGGCCGACAAAAGCTGCATCCTGATCTGGGATGAAACCCACCAGCACCTCATCACCCGCGCTCAGCGGGGGTTTGCCTCGCAGTTCGTACAGGTCATGAGCGAGTACGCCGGGCGGGGCCTGCTGGCCTACGCAGCCCAGAGCGGCGATACGGTGGTGGTACAGGACACCTACCAGGATGAACGCGTAGACCGCCACGTGACCGACCCCGAGGGCATTCGGGCCTTCATGCACATCCCCATACGCCTCGATGGCGAGGTGTTTGGGGTTTTTAGCATTAATAACTTGCTTCCCCACACCCTGGGCCCCGAGGAGCAGCGGGCTTTTACCTCGCTGGCCCGGCGGGCCGCCGTGGCCATTCGCAACGCCCGCCTCTACGCCGAGGCCCAGGGCAAGGCGGCTCTCGAGGAGCGCCAGAAACTGGCCCGCAACCTGCACGATTCGGTTTCTCAGGCCATCTACGGCATTGTGCTGGGGGTACGCACCGCCAAAACCCAACTGGCCCGCAACCCCGAACAGGCCCCCGCTGCGCTGGATTTCGTGTTGAACCTGGCCGAGGGGGCCATCGCCGAGATGCGGGCCCTGATCTTCGAGTTGCGCCCGGAGTCGCTTAAGCAAGAGGGATTGGTCGCAGCCCTGTCCAAGCAGGTCGCAGCGGCCAGGGCCCGTCATGGTCTTCGCCTCGAGGCCAGTCTATGCCCCGAACCCGCCCTGAGCCTGGAAGCCAAAGAAGCCCTCTACCGCGTGGCCCAGGAAGCCCTCAACAACATTGCCAAGCACGCCAAAGCCCACAAAGCGCACCTGCGCTTGCAGCAGGCAAACGGTATGGTACAGCTCGAGATTTGCGACGATGGGGTGGGGTTTGATAGCCAGCGCGAGTATTCGGGCCACCTGGGTCTGGTTTCCATGCGGGAGCGCATCGAGCGCCTGGGGGGTCGCTTTGAGGTTGTCAGCAGCCCCGGTGCCGGTACAACGGTGCGGGCAAACCTGCCTCTTCCGGGGGGTTGATGGGGGTGGGGGCTTTGTCCTGCGGCAAAAGGAGTAGCGTAATGATGTGCAGACGCTGCTGTGGCATTTACTGGCCGCCACCCTGATTGGGTTTGCGGTGGGCCTCGAGCGCGAACGGGCCAAAGTGGAGCGCCAGGGCTCGGCCATCGGGGGGGTACGTACCTTCACCCTGCTGGGATTGCTGGGCGGAGTGAGCGCCCTTGGGCCGAATTTGTGGTTGCCGGCGGCAGGTCTTTTGGCGGTGGCCGGACTGGCGGTGTACTCGCTCAGAAATAGCCGCGATGCCACCAGCCAGGTAGCCGCCCTGACCGTATACGTGCTGGGGGTGTTGTGCGGCCTGGGCACCGTGCTGCCGGCCCTGTTTGCCGGGGCCTTGCTGCTGGGGTTCCTGGCTTTTCACGACGAACTCCATGCTTTTGCAGGGGGGATTCAGCGCAGCGAAGTGGAGGCGGCGGTCTTGCTGGCCTTGCTGCTGGGGGTGGTCTACCCACTGCTTCCCGATGCCAACTATGGCCCCTATGGGGTCTGGAACCCCCGGGAAATCTGGCAGGTGGTCCTGCTGGTGGCCGGGGTCAACTTTGTGGGCTATCTGGCCTTGCGCTTGCTGGGTTCCAAAGGCCTGTGGGCAGCGGCCTTGATGGGCGGCCTGGTTTCGTCCACGGCCGTTACCCTTTCGATGGTGGCCCAGGGACGGGCTAACCCAAGCCGCAACCCGCTGTGGGCCAGCGGGGCTGTGCTGGCCTCGCAGATGATGCTGGGGCGGATTCTGGTCTGGAGCGCCACCGCTCCGGCCCTTTTGCAGATACTCTGGTTGCCGATTGCGGTGTGGCTGCTGTGGGGCTTGCTGACGGCGGCCTGGCTGGCCCGGCGCGACCGGAATGTGTCGGAAAGCATACCCGTGCAAAACCCCTTGCAACTTCAGAGTGCTTTGCTTTTTGCCGGGGTTTATGCGCTGGTCAAGCTGCTGACCAGGGTGGGCCTCGAGGTCTTCGGGAGTGCGGGGGTGTTTGTGGTGAGCGCCCTCTCGGGTGTGGCCGATGTGGACGCCATCTCGCTTTCGCTGGCGCGCCTGACGGCCAGCGAACAGCTGATCTTGCAGGTCGCGGCCATCGCCATCCTGATTGCGGCTTTGAGCAACACCCTGTTCAAAACCATGCTGTCGTTTGGCGCCGGGCGGCTGGGGGTTTACGTGGCCCTGGGGCTGTTGCCGGGTGGATTGTTGGCTTTGCTGACGATGCTGGGTCGCTAAACGCTTGCTTCACTTCCCAAAACGCCGCTCCCGTTTCTGGTAGTCGCGCACTGCCCTCAGGAAGTCCACCTTGCGGAAGGCAGGCCAGAAGGCGTCGAAGAAGTAGTACTCGCTGTAGGCGGCCTGCCACAGCAAAAAGCCCGAGAGCCGAATTTCGCCCGAGGTGCGAATAATGAAGTCGGGGTCGGGTACACCCGCGGTGTAGAGCCGCTCGGAGATGTGTTCCATGTCCAGCTCGGCGGCCAGCTCTTCCGGTGATTTGCCGGTCTGGGCGGCCTCGAGCAGCAGGCTCTTGACGGCATCCACAATTTCTTCCCGCCCCCCATAGCCCATGGCGATATTGAGGAGCATTCCGCTGTGGTGCTCGGTGGCTTTTTCTAGCTCTTCCAGGGCCTCCAGCACCTTGGGTGGGAAGCGGTCGTGCCGGCCAATTACCTTGACCCGCACCTCGTTGGCGTGGATGCGGGGGTCTTGGGCCATTCGCTTCGCTTCCTGAACAAAGAGCTGCATGAGGGTCTCGACCTCGGTCTGGCTGCGGTTAAAGTTGTCGGTGGAAAAGACCCAGATGGTCACGGTAGGAATTTTGAGCTCGAGGCACCACTCGAGCACTTCATAGGCTTTCTGTACCCCAAATTCGTGACCCTGATGTCCCTCCAGGCCCAGCTCCCTGGCAAAACGCCGGTTGCCGTCCAGAATCATCCCCAGGTGCTTGGGCGCCTGGCCCCGGCGCACCTCGGCCTCGATCCGTTTTTCGTACCACCAGTAAAGCGGCTTGAGCAAGGCACCAAAGAGCTGTACCAGTTGTTGTCGAATCGAACCTTTGGGAACGCGCACAGGGGATGTTGCCGCCATGGGCCACCTCAACCTATCTATCTTAGCGGGAAGTCTGTAGATAAGGTGTGCAAGTTGGGCGAAGCCAAGGCCTTGATCGTTTGCCACGCTGCCTGACCCTGAGCGGCTGGCTTTGGCGGATGGGGACGCTACCGGGATTTTGACCAAAAAATATGACCTGGACGAGAATTTCGGAAAACCGGCAAAGCCCCTGGTTGTGCAGCAAAAAGTGTTCAGCGACGCAGACGATCTACCTTGAACACAAAGCTCAGCACGAAGCTGCCGTGTTTGGGGCTCTTCATCTGGATGCTGTTGCCCTGCAAGGTGAGGCTGGTAGGGGTGAGGGTGGTGATGGTCACGTTCCCGCTGCCGCCCCAACTCTTGCGGTTGTTGGGGTTGCGGTCATCCACGTAGCTCAGGGTGCCCCGCACCTGGGAGTTCAGGGGATCGCCTATGCGGTAGGTCTGGCCCTGTTTGAGCGGCCCTTTGAGGTCAACCGAAAGAATACGTGGCGCGTAGGGGGGTGGATTGCTGTTGGGGTCGGCAAAAAAGTGCAGGCTCACTCGAGCCGAGTCCTTGAATGCGTCCCCGGTCACCCGAATTTGGGGTTTGGCGGGTAACCTGCCCAGATCCAATCCGCGCACCTGAAGCCGGAAACTGCCGCCGGTGGCCGGGGTAAGCCCGGCTTGCGCCAGGGCCAAGGCTGCCAACATCAGTCCCATTACCCATAGTCTGGTCATGCCCCCAGGTAAACAGAACCCAGCCTGAGGGTTATGAAAGTTCTGTGGAGGCGCCTTGACTTTGCAGAGCTGGGTGGCTTGTGCAAACTGCTTCGGGAGGACTTGGCGTGTATTGGTGGTGCAAATGAACCGGGTTTGGGCTTAAGATCCTCTATATTCGGAGTTACAACGCAATGCATGCGTTAAACCGTGGAGGTTGACTATGAAACCTAGGGGTTTGGGTCTCTTAAGCTTGTTTTGTTTGCTGGTCTGGGGGATGGGGGGGACAGCCCTGGCCCAAACCCTGCCACGCGATGTACGTGAGCGCATTATTGCCGCCACAGTGTTCATCACCTACCCCACCGGCACCAACACCGCTAGTGTGGGTTCGGGGACACTGATTAGCCCCCAGGGCTTCATCCTGACCAACTACCACGTGATCGGCGACCTGGAGAACCGGCGCATTGCCCCACGCCTTTTCGTGGGTACCATTCGCTTTGTGGATCAGCCGCCGGAGGTACGCTACCAGGCCGATGTGGTGGCCAGCGACCCCAACCTCGATCTGGCCATTTTGCGCATCACCCGCACTTCTAATGGTCAGCCCATCGGGAATGTCACCTTTCCGGCGGTTCCCATTGGCGACTCCAATAAGCTGATTGTGGGTGACCCCATCTATGTGTTTGGCTTTCAGGGCACCGGCGGTAACACCATTACCATTTCTACCGGCGTGGTGGGCGGTTTTACCGGTGAAGACATGGTGAGCGGTGGCAAGCAGTGGATCAAGCACGATGCCCAGACCGGCCCCGGCAACTCGGGGGGCGGCATTTTCAACCAGGATGGCGAACTCATCGGTATCCACACCCGTGGGTTGTCGGGGCAGGGCAACTCCCGCACCGCCTTTATGCGCCCTTTGGCCCTGGCCTGGGGTCTGATTGGCCCCAATGTGGCGGGGTTGGTTAACCGGGCCCCCGCTGTGTCCAACCCCCAACCCCAGCCGCAGACAGCCACCAGCACCGCCTGGCCCCCGGCCCTTGGCACCGGCCAGACCTGGCAGGTGCGGATTCAGGGCGGCCAGTGGACGGGCGAGTGGTCGGTGGTGGTGGGCCAGAAGGATGCAGACGGCGACTTTGAGGCGACTGCCAGCCTGGGCAGCCGCCGCACCGAGGCCTTGTTTTTCCTGCAAGACAATATCCTGCGCCTGAACATTGGCGACCGGTATCCGCTGGCCCGCTGCCGCTTCGACCCTCAAAACGTGAGCGGGGTCATCCAGGGCAAGCTGTTCGTGTTCAAGGATGCCAACTCCGATGCCGAAGAAATTGGTACCTGTGTGGCCAGCCAGCGAGGCGCCCAGGCTGTACAGCCGGTGCAGCCCCAGCAACCCCAGGCCGCCTGGCCCCCCAGGCTGGCCGTGGGGCAGCGCTGGCAGCTCAGTGTGACGGGTAAAGATCTCGAGGACGCCGGAATCGTGACCCTCTCCGAGCGCGACAGCGATGGCGACCCCAAGGGAACTGCGGTCTTCGGCAATAACTTCTCAATGGTGGCTTACTTCTACATGAGCCGCAGCGGAGCTGCTTTCCTCGACATGACCGTTCCCAGCGGGGCAGATAGCCACCGTGCCTGGTTCCGCTGCCACTTCGAGCAGCAGGGCAATGCGGCCAGTCTCAAGGGAACCCTCCAGACCTTCCGCACCGATGCCAACGGTCAGATTAGCGACCTCAAGGATGTGGGGACCTGTACTGCTACCCTGAGCCGCTAGCGAATGCAGGCTAACTGAAGAAGCCAGAGAGCCAAATCAGACTCCTTAATGTTTATCGAGCGGCCCTAACTATGTGGTAACCGGATGCAGTTGCTAGGCAGTCCCAAGCTGACGAATCAATCCAGAATGCAATACCCAAACGAATTCACAGTTTGAGGTGCTTTGGGTACGTGGAGGTTAGCGAAGTAAGTTTTAGGGCATTCAACCATAGGTTCCTGTAGTTGATCTTCTGGAGGAGTAGCTCATGAAAAAGTTGATCATACCTATTTCTCTTGTCTTTATGCTTGGTTTTGCGCAAGAACAGCCTCAAGTTTTTGGAGATGCCAGATTTGTTGAACGACAGGATGTTATGACTGACGAAGACCGTTCTTCCGTGGTCATCTCTGAGTTAGCAGCACAACCAAATGCAACGTTGGTTTGGCGGTGTAGAGGAGATCGTTTAGAGGTGTTGGTATTTGCTGGAGAAATACTAGATAGTAATTCAAATCGGTTGTTTTTCAGAAGTGATAAAGGTGCGGCAGCAGTGATAGTTGGTAGTTTGTCTACCAATAGGCGAGCGGTTTTTATCAATAACTCGGATCATAAAATGTTTACCCAAGCCGTCTTGGGTACAAAAAATATTTTCGCAGTTCGATTTGGATTTCTCGAAAATGAGGCGTTTACGTATCAATTCCGAGTATCAGGTCTAGCAGATGCATTGGCTAGATTGAAATGCTACAAGCAATAATCCGGCCTTATCTTATGAGGGTTTCTGAATTGCTTCTTCTTAGGCTATTCCTCCGGGCCACAAAGACAACTATCTTCCCTGGCGCCTGAAAGCATTGTGGACTGAGTGCAGAGCGTCTTCCTCTCTTCCGGTTCCCTCTCCGGTATGCTTGGGGCATGAAGATAACCACCATCGTGCTGGACTCGGTGGGACTGGGCTATCTGCCCGATGCCGCACAGTTCGGCGATGAAGGAGCCGATACCCTCGACCACACCGTGCTCAAAACCGGCCTCGAGCTCCCCCACCTGGCCTCGCTGGGGCTGGGCCATGTACCGGGGGTGCACACCCTGCCCAGGGTTGCAGAGCCTTTAGGCGCCTTTGGGCGCATGATGGAGGTGAACCCCGGCAAGGACACCTCCACCGGCCACTGGGAGTTTGTGGGGATTCGCCTCGAGCACCCTTTTCAGGTTTTTCCACAGGGTTATCCACAGGATTTCCTGGCACAGTACATCCAGCGCATCGGGGTGGAAGGCTACCTGCTCAACCAACCCTACTCGGGCACCGACGCCATCCGCGACTTTGGCGACGAACACCTGCGCACCGGTTGGCCCATCGTGTATACCTCGGCGGACTCGGTTTTTCAGGTAGCCGCGCACATCGGCAAGGTGCCCCTGGAAACGCTCTATGCTTGGTGCCAGACTGCCCGCGAGATGCTGGTGGGGCCGCTGGCCTGCGCCCGGGTGATTGCCCGCCCCTTCGAGGGTGAGCCGGGCCACTACTACCGCCGAGAAGACCTGCGCAAAGACTTTGCCCTGGAACCCCCGCCCAACGTGCTGGATCTCATCAAAGCCGGCGGATTGGAGGTGGTGGGGGTGGGCAAAATCCCCGACATCTACGCTCACCGGGGCTTCACCCGCGAGGTCAAGGCCGGCAGCAACGCCCTTGGCCTGGAACGCACCCTGGAACTGATGCGCGAGCCTTTCTCCGGCCTGGTCTTTACCAACCTGGTGGACTTCGACGCCAGGTACGGCCACCGCCGCAACCCCCAGGGCTACGCTGAGGCCCTGGCTGCCTTCGATGCCCGGCTGCCCGAGTTGCTCGCTGCATTGGGGCCGGAGGATTACCTTTTCATCGTCTCCGACCATGGCAACGACCCCACCTACCGCGGCACCGACCACACCCGCGAGTACGGGTTGCTGCTGGTGGTGGGGCCCGGAATGGCCGGCAAAGACCTGGGCACCCGCGCCACCTTTGCCGACCTGGCGGCCAGCCTGGCCAGGGGCTTCGGCCTCCGGTGGACGGGGCCTGGTACAAGTGTTATCTAGGTGTTTTGGCGCACCTCTTCAAAGGTGTAGCGCCGCATGATCTCGCCGTTTTCAAAAACCGTCTGCAGGATGCTCTGGGGATGGGGCTGGGTCTCTTCCAGCGGCAGCTCTACCGTGCGGATACCCCGCTCGTCCTTGATGACGTCCAGGCGGCCCTTTTTGGAGAGTTTGCTGGGGTCGTCTATCGGGCTTTTGCCTACCCCGTAGGTCTCGCCGTTCACGCTAACCAGGTGCAGCTTCTGGGCGAACTTCTGGGTGTCGCGGTGGGGGTGCTGCAAGAGGGCCCCGCCCATGCCGAAGGCCACGTTGGAGGCGCTGTAGCCCCACTGCTCGAGCAAAAACAATACCTTGCGGATGGTGTCGGCGTTTACCCCATCGCCCTGGATGACCCGTACCCCGTTCAAGACCTTGTAGCCCTTTCGGTTGAGGGTGGCTCCAAACCTGGCCTCGAGGGTTTGCACAGTGCGCAGTACCACAAAAGGCGGGTCGCCCGAGTCGGGCCGGATGACCACGGTGGCTCCGGACTGCTGAATGAGCTCGCGCAGGTCCTCTCCGATAATCTGGCCTACGGCGTGCTCGCGGTTGTAAGAGTCGATCACCATGGCAAAAAGTGCCCCCGGCTTGCCGTAGGTCTCGATCATCTGCCGGTAGGCCTGGACCTCGCCCTCGCGGCCAAAGCTGGTTACGGTGGCGTGCTCCATGGCCGGAATGGAGTAGCCGGCCATCTCGGCCCCGTAGTAGTTGCGGGCGTAAATGAGGGCAGTGACGGTGTCGGTGCCCTGGAAGTTGACCAGGTGGGCCATGCCGCCCAGCCCGGCGCTCTCCAGGCTGCTCACCCCCCGCGCGCCAAAGTCGTGCAGCTTGAAAGGCAGCTCGGCCTCAGGGTCGTCGGCGGTCTTCTCCAGGTAGGCCTGAAGGATGTTGCGGATGTTCCAGGAGATGGTGCAGACCGTGGTGGGATACCAGACTGCCCGCAGCAGGGCAGTCTCGAGCCAGCCCGGCAGCCAGGGCACCCGGGGGTCGGTGCTTTCGATAATCACCAGCGGGTTATGCACGGGAATTACCGCTCCTTCCGGCACGGCCCGGATGCGCACGGGGAGCCTGCCGCCCAGCTCCTCGGCAATGTAGCGCCAGCCGTCGGTGGGAAAGGGCAGGCCGTGGGTCAGAAAGACCTCTCGGGCCTCCTCCACATCGGCCATACTGACCCCTTTGGACAGGTACTCCATCAGAAAGGCCTGCAGGCCAAAAAAGCGCACAAAGTTGGAGTCGCCCCCCCGGCTCTCAATGTACCAGCTCGCGTAGGTCATGTTCTTGGGAAACTGGGCGAAGTGGCTGGCCTTGTAGCTGTCGGTGTTGAGAATCAGGTTGTGGGGGTTGAGGGGTTTCATGGGAGCTCCTTTCTTTGGGGCTTGACCGGTTTTTGCGGCGCCCGCCCCAAAAACCAACAAATCTGCTGATAGTGGTCTTCAAAGAAGCGAGCCTGGTGGGGCTCGAACTCGTCTAAGGGCAGCCAGAAAGCCCGGGCTGCGTCGTCTTGCCCTTGGACGGCCGGGGGTGGGGCGCTCCCGAGGTCGAAGTAGTGTCCGAAGCTAATCACCCTGCCCCGCAGGCTTCGGCCCGGGTAGTCGAAGGCTTTGGTGGCTTTGAGCAGGGAGGGCTTCAGTTGCAGGCCGGTTTCTTCGCGTAACTCGCGCAGGGCGGCCTCGAGCAGGGTCTCCTTAATCTCCACATAGCCCCCCGGCAAAGCCCAGGCCCCTTTGCTCAGGGCCCCTGCCCGCTCGACCAGTAGCACGTGTGCCTGGGCCAGCACCGTTGCGTCGGTAGCCACATGAAGCAGGGGATAGGGGTAGCGCTGGTCGAGAGAGCGATAGTACTGCAGGGTTTTCCATTCGGCCTGCAAACGGCCAAACTCTGCCGTGGCGGCAAACTGCTCCATGAAACGCAGTACGGCCTCGGGTACCATGGCCTTCCAGTCGGCGTTCCCGGCAAAATAGCTATTGCGCACATCGGTGGCGTTGAGGGTGCTCGCCACCCCACTGGGCTCAAAGGGCCAGTTGCCAAAGCCGTGCAGGTAGTAGCTGCTCTCGTCCTTGTGGTAGCCGGTGATGTAGATCTCGGCCCCTGGGCCTGCAAGGCCCTCCACGGCGGCCCGCACCGTGCGAAACCAGCGGGGGTCGTCGTAGAAGTCATCCGCGACGGCTACGAAGTGAAGCCGCTGGGCGGCCACGGCGTCCAGGCTCGCCCTGATCATGGCCTCGCGTTCGTCGGCGCTAAAAGGGTTTTTGGGGGTGGGATAGCAAAAAGCACTGCCCAGCACCACAATCAGCCGGTCAAAGCGGGCCAGGGCACGGGTAATGGTCTCGAGGTGGGCGTGGTGGGGCGGCTGGAAGCGCCCGATGAACACCGCCGTTTTCATAGCTCCCTCCGAAAGCGGTAAAGTTCCGCAGGCCGACCCAGGCCGCGCTCGAGCTCGCCGGTGGGCTCGAGCATCCCCGAGGCCAGCATCTTGCGGCGGAAGGAGTCTTTGTTGAGCCTTTTTTGCAGGATGGTTTCGTGTACGGTCTGCAGTTGGCGTAACGTAAAGCGCTCTGGCAGCAGCTCAAAGCCGATGGGGGTGTAGCCGAGTTTGCCCCGGATGCGCTGGATGGCTACCCCAAGAATCTCGGCATGATCGAAGGCCAGCGAGTACTTTTTGAACTTGCTATCGAAGATCTCCACCGCGCTTTCCCCCTCCGGGATGCGCAGCCTGAAGAGGGCCTTCTCCTCGCCCATCTCGCGGATGTGGCTGGCTTCCACCAGGGCGTAATAGGCCACGCTGATTACCCGCGTGCGGGGGTCGCGTTCAGGGTGACCAAAAGTGTAGAGCTGCTCGAGGTAGATGGGGTGGCGCAGGGGACCCTCCCGCTCCATGCCCGCTACCCCCTCGAGGCCGGCTTTTTGTCGTAGCACCCGCGCAGCGGCTTCGTCGAGCGACTCCTGCATTTGCACGAACCCGCCCGGCAGGCTCCAGTAGTTAAGGAAAGGATGCTCTTTGCGCTTGATCAGCAGGGCCTCCAGATGCCCGTCGCGCAGGGTCAGAATAACCACATCTACCGTAACGGAAGGCCGGTCAAATGCGCTGGCATTGTAGGAGTCCAGGTAGCGCTGTTCTTCGTGGCTGCGTTGATGCACCGGGCCCTCCAGGATAGAAAAACTTATATGCAATAAGCATATATCTAGTATCTAGATAAGTCAAGTCGTTCCGGCCTAGCGCTTTGTTGCGCCAGTATTCTTGCAAAATGTACACAAAATAAATGACGTTTAGCCAGTTTTTGCCTAAGGGTCTTGATGAAGTTTATCAATTTGTGCTAACGTGTCTCTTCAAGCGGTTGCTGGCGATACGCTTTGAGGTTGAAAAAGTTAGATATATAAAGCATCTAAATGTCAACCAGCGACCTGGCACCGCCCCAGGAGGCCCCATGAACCACGATTTTGACGTCATCTCGGCTGCCCGCAACTGGCGTTTCAAGGATGTTCGGCAGGTTTCCAGCGACATTGCCGGAGAGGTCTTTGCCAGTGATGTGCTGGATATGGATGAACTGCGCGAGCTGGTTTCCAAGCCGGTCTGGAAGTCGCTGCAGGCCACCATCGAAAAGGGCACCCCGCTCGACCCCAGCATTGCCGATACCATCGCCTTGGCCATGAAAAAGTGGGCCCTGGAAAAAGGTGCCACCCACTACACCCATTGGTTTCACCCCCTCACGGGCTACACTGCCGAAAAACACGATAGCTTCTATAGCCCCATCTCCGAAGGCAAGGTGATTGCCTCCTTCACGGGCAAGGAGCTCATCCAGGCTGAGCCGGATGCTTCTTCGTTCCCTTCGGGCGGTCTGCGCGCCACCTTTGAAGCACGGGGGTATACGGCCTGGGATCCTACCTCGCCAGCCTTTATCATGCGCCACTCCAACGGGGCAACCCTTTGCATTCCCACCGCCTTTGCTAGCTGGACCGGCGAAGCCCTCGACCTCAAAACCCCCCTGCTGCGCTCCATCGAGGCCCTTAACAAAAGTGCCCAGCGGGCCCTCAAATACTTTGGCCTGCAGGCCAATAAAGTTTCCTCGACCCTGGGGGCCGAGCAAGAGTACTTCCTGATTGACGAAGAGTTTTACTTCCGCCGCCCCGACCTGGTCATGACCGGGCGTACCCTCTTTGGGGCCAAGCCGCCGCGCGGTCAGGAACTTGAAGACCACTACTTTGGCTCCATCCCTGACCGGGTGCTTTCCTTTATGACCGACGTAGAAAACCAGCTCTATGCGCTGGGGATTCCTGTAAAGACCCGCCACAACGAAGTAGCCCCCGGCCAGTACGAAATTGCCCCCATCTTCGAACCCTCCAACATTGCTGCCGACCACCAGCAGCTCATCATGCAGGTGCTCAAGAACACCGCCCGCCGCTATGGCCTGGTGGCGCTGTTGCACGAGAAGCCCTTTGCCGGTATCAACGGCTCTGGCAAGCACTGCAACTGGAGCATGGGTACCGACACCGGTATCAACCTGCTCGAGCCCGGCGATACCCCCCACGACAACCTGCAGTTCCTGTTTTTCTGCGCAGCCGTTATCAAGGCAGTGGACGTGCACCAGGATCTGCTGCGCATCAGCGTAGCCTCGGCTTCCAATGACCACCGCCTGGGGGCCAACGAAGCGCCGCCGGCCATCCTCTCGATCTTCCTGGGTGAGCAGCTCACCGACATCTTAGAGCGGCTGGTCAGCGGTAAAGGCGGTTCAGGCAAGAAGGCGGGTGTGCTCGAGCTCGGAACCCCAGTGCTCCCACCTCTGCCCAAGCACGCCGGCGACCGTAACCGCACCTCGCCCTTCGCCTTCACCGGCAACAAGTTCGAGTTCCGTGCGGTGGGCAGCAGTCAGAGCATCTCCTTCCCCATTACCGTGCTCAACACCATCGTGGCCGATGCCATTGACGCGCTGATGGACGCGGTCGAGGCCAGGATGAAGAAGAAGATGGCCTTTGAACAGGCCGCGCTAGAAGTCATCAAGGAGACCTACGCACAGCACAAGCGTATAGTTTTCAATGGTGATGGCTACTCTGCGGCCTGGCACAAAGAGGCCGCCAAGCGGGGGTTGTTGAACCTGCGCACCGCAATCGATGCCATCGAGCACTTTACCGATGAGAAAAACATCAAGCTATTCACCCGCCTGGGGGTTCTCAACGAACGCGAGATTCACGCCCGCCAGGAGATCATGTACGACATCTACTTCAAGCAGGTCAACATCGAAGGCGAGACCACCGAGTGGATTGCCCAGACCCAGATTCTACCGGGGGCCCTGAGCTACCTGGCCGAACTCTCGGAGATTGAGGTCAAGTCTCGGGCGGCCGAGCGTACCATCGCGCAGGTGGTGCAGGCCACCGATGCCCTCTCCGATGCCTTAGAAAAGCTCAAGGCCCAGAACGCCGAGCTTGGCGGCGACGAGGTGCACGAAAAAGCCCACCACATGCGCGACAACGTGCTGCCGGCCATGGCCGAGGTACGCAAGGCAGCGGATGCACTCGAGCGCATCCTGGCCGATAGGTACTGGCCTCTACCTAGCTACCGTGAAATGCTTTTCGTCAAGTAAGAACCTGCCTCTGCCTCCGACACCTCCCTTTACGGGGGGTGTTTTTTTACTCCAGGGCCAGCTTCACGAACATCGAGCCATCCGGGTTAGAGCGCTCTTTACATAGAATGAGCCTCCCGAGAATCAAGAATCCTCTATCCCAGACAGAACAGTTGCCGCCCGGAAACTCGAAACCCAAGCACTCGTGGGCGCGTAACAATCGTCTGGGCGCAGACGCATTCTCGTTTTCGTGGGCGGCCACGTCTTTTAGGAGCGCGATAAACCTGTCTGCCGACCTCCGCGGAGTTATCTGGTCAACCCTGTAGCTGTTTTATTGAGGGCCTGGCGCTGTCTGAAACAGCCCGATAGTCGGCAATCGGTAGGTAACTTTGTGCGCGGTGGGCTTCAGTACGTCGACTCATCTAAAGAATTCGGTTGAGTAACGAAGTGGTGTGATGATGGGTAAAAACCAACATTTTGGAGAGGATTGGTTTGAAAGCCGTTGCCAAGCAGAGAGGGAATGTTGTATTGGACGGTGACGAGTACGGTAAAGGGCAATCTGCAGCCAGTCCTTAGCTCTAGGAATAGACCGGATGTTTCTCCGTTTTTGCCGTCGCCACAGCCTGCCATTCCCCACTTCGGCGGTGTTGTTGGTTTTGGGGAGCCGGGGTTCAAGCCAGTAACTTTTGACCTGATTCCAAGCCCGCATGAGGGGTTCCAGACAGCCCTTCCAGCGGGGTAGCAGCACTTGCCAGAAATAGGCTTCCGCCTCCCCCAAGGTCTTCATCTCCAACAGCACTTGCAGTTCCAGCTGCAGCCGATTCCTTTGATCTTTGGTGGTCTTGCCCAGGATATCCCTGCTCAGGTGGAACCAGCACCTGACCTGTTGCACTTTAGACCCCAGCCAGTTCAAAGCCTCTGTGATCTCGGGCGCCCCATCGGAAACCACATAATCAAGCGACCCATCGCTGAGCAAATCCCGTACCCGTTCAAACCCCCGCTCCTCGGCCAG
>NZ_QWKY01000024.1 GCF_003574035.1 Meiothermus hypogaeus
CCCTCCAGCAAACCCCACCCCCCCCGCCACCCCAGGCAGTTGGTGGAAACCTGCGGCCAATACCACCTGGCACATTCAGTACACTGGCACACTGGATAAAACCCGCCAGGTGACGGTTTACAACGTGGACTTGTTCGATACCCCGGCCAGCGTGGTGCAAGAGCTGGCGGCCAGAGGGGTCAAGGCGGTTTGCTATCTGAGTGCAGGCTCCTGGGAGAACTGGCGACCGGACAAGAACCAGTTTCCCCCGGAGGTGCTGGGCCGTAACTACGACGGCTGGCCCGGTGAGCGCTGGCTGGACATTCGCCAGATTGACAAGCTGGCCCCTGTGCTGCGGGCCCGGCTCGACCTGTGCAAGCAGAAGGGCTTTGTGGGGGTAGACCCGGACAATGTGAACGGCTATCAGAACAACACCGGCTTTCCGCTTACAGCCCAGGACCAGATTCGCTTCAACCGCTGGCTGGCGAACGAAGCCCACCAGCGGGGCCTGGCGATTGGCCTCAAGAACACCACCGAACTGCTCTCGCAGCTCATCAACGACTTCGATTTCCTCGTCACCGAGGAGTGCTTCGACCAGGGCTGGTGCAACCAGACCCGCCCCATGGTGCAGGCCGGTAAGCCTGTTCTGAACATCGAATACACCGATACCCGCATCAAGAGCGCCTCGCAGTTCTGTGGTAATACGCTGGGCCTGGGAATTTTTTCCATCCTCAAGCGACGGGAGCTTGATGGTTGGGTGGAGGAGTGCAGGTAATACCAGATTCGGTTAGTTCGTCACCAAAGGGTGATGAACTAACCCCACCGAAGTTATCCGCGTAGCGGAGGGCGATACCGCCCCTTGGAAGTAAGACGCTTTTTTCGCCGACCGACAGTGAAGGGCCATCGGCCCCCGGCTAGCGCCGGTACTCAAGGGAGGGGTGTGCTCTAGGATTCAAAAAGACAGCCTCTGGTGTTTTTGGTTTTGTAAACTGTCTTTTTGAATCCGGTATAACTTACCCCGTTAAGTCGAAACATAGCGTTTCATACGTGAAAATCCCACCGGGCTAGTAGAGCTCGAGTGGGATTTGCACATCTAAGGCAAGTACACAGGGGACTTGGTGCATTTGCCAGGAAATGCGTACCTGGACAACTTGTCAGTTTCTTGTAAGGCTATAGGGGGGTGCTTTGCGCGCACTGAGACGTCCAAAGTAAAGCGAAAAGTGCTTCGCGTACGTGATTAATGTAACGATGGATAACAGGACAGTTGCCCTATGGTGTTTGAGGTTCGTCTTCTACGCTAAGGTCAGGAAATACGCTTCATGCTCTTGCTCCATTATCCAGAGGGTCAGGACGAATGAAAACCACCATCCGAATCGTCACTTTTCTTCTCATCACCCTGCTTTTACTACTAGCGGGCTGTAATTTGCAAAAAAGCAATAGCGAGGGCGAGGCTCCCAACGGCCCACCTCAGACCCCTTCCATGCCCCGCTTCGAGGGGGCCCCGGTGGCTTTGCCAGTTCAAAAGGCCGATGCCAACCGGCCCCTGCCGGGTGTGCAAATTCCGGGGGTGGCCCAGCCCCAGCGCCAGGGTGTGCAGTCCCAGGCGCTTCCAGCTAACCGTGTGGCCCTGCGTATCCTGGTGATTGGCCCCACTGCCGAAGACCCCGGCCTGCAAGCCTGGAAAGCCATCCTCGACCAACTGGGCGCCCACTACGAGGTGCTGCTGGCTGCCTCGCAGGAGCTAACCAGTGGTGTGCTGGAGGACACTACAGGGGGACGCTTCCAGGCTATCCTGCTGGCCAGCAACAACCTGGCCTACGAGGTCTCGCCGGGGGTTTTTGCCAGCGCATTCACCGGTGACGAATGGAGCCGGTTGTGGGACTACCAGCGCCGCTACGCGGTGCGTTCGGTTTCGCTCTATACCTTTCCAGGGCCGGGAACCCCAACGGTGCGTTTTGCAGATCCGGAAGACTACTGCATCCGCTCGGTGCGGCCTGCGGGCGACGAAGAGGTGCGTACCGACAATCCGGCCACCAACCCGCCTGGCGACCCGCCCCCCTATCCGGCGGTTCAGATGACGCTTACGCCCGAGGGGCGCGGGTTGTTTAGCTACCTCAACCCCAGTGCCGTAATTCCTATTCAAAATGCCTATACCTATCCGGCCCGGTTGGCCACCGCCCAGGAGTCTCCGGGTTGTCTGGTACAGCCGCTTTTGCGGGACTCGAGCAACAACGTGCTGGGCGTGTTCAGCCGGAGCGCCGACGGGCGCGAGCGCATCGCCCTGACCTTTGCCAGCAACCCCTACCTGCTGCACACCCAACTGCTGGGCTATGGCCTGGTTCGCTGGGCCACGCGCGGGCTTTTTATCGGGGAGCGGCGGCATATCCTGGCGGTGGACGTAGATGACTGGGGGCTGGAATCCGACTGGTGGGACGATACCCTCCAGCCCGGTGAGCCCCTGCGCTACCGGCCCCAGCCCTTTCGAATATCTGCGGTGGATGCCTGGTCGGTGTATCAGCAGCAGCGCCAGCTCAACGCGACCTATCCCCTCAGCAACGGCTTCATGCTCAACCTGGCCTTCAACGGGCGGGGGGTGAACACCGGCGTGGCGGCCAGCTGCAACCCAGGGGTGTCCAGCGGTGACCCCCTCTCCAGCCTGACCAAGTGCCTGGCCAGCCGGATGCGCTGGGTCAATCACACCCGCGACCACCCCTCCATGGACAACATCACCGACCCTGCTGCCCTGCGCTTCCAGATTGCCGAGAACACCCGCCTGGCCAATCAACTCGGCCTCTGGTACGGCAGCAAGACGCTCAAAACCGGAGAACTCTCTGGGCTGGGCTGGTACCGGAGTCCGGATCCGGCACCCATCGTTCTACCTACCCTGCCGTCGGAGTGTCCGCCCATCGCCACACCAGCGGGGCCTGGCTCGGACGAGCCGCGTAAAGATTTCGGCCTGGTTTGCGCGAACAGCAGCCTGCTGGATCGGGCCCGCGAGTTGGGCATTCGTTATATCCACGGCAATTACTCGGTGACCAGCCACAAGCCCCCCTGCCCCATTTGTGGGGTGGCCCTGCGCCCGGACTTGCTGATGACCCCAGTCTGGCCCACCAACATTGCCTACACTGTGACCAACCCCGCAGAAGCTACCTCGTTCTATAACTATATCTACGCACCGGGCGGGCAGAACCCCTACTGGCCCAGGCCCCTGAGCTATGAGGAAATCCTCGAGCAGGAAACCAACCTGGCCCTCTACCACCTCCAGACCAGCGCCAGCTCGCACTACTTCCACCAGGCCAACCTGCGCGAGTATGCGCCGGGCCGCAGTCTGGTCTTTGACTACCTGAACCGCCTGATGGAGAAATACACCTCGTTCTACCAGATACCTGTGCTCAACCCCTCCTGGGACGAGATCGGGGAATACGTGGCCGAACGCACCAACCATACCGAGCTGCTGCAAGCAGGTCTCACCGCGATTTGGGATCGCAGCACCAATCAGGTTATATTCACCGCGCCTTCAGGGCGTTCGGGTGTACTGTTTTTTACAGGGGCGGCGCAGGGGCAGAGCACTGTGTACGGAGGCGATACCGTTTCGAAGGTCAGCCTTTCTGCCGGGCAGAACCTGAGCTTTTCCTACACTCCTTCAGAGTAAAGGGATTTTTGAGCCAAAGCCTAAGAGGAGCGCGATGAGAATTGCACTGATCACCGAAGGAACCTACCCTTTTGTGGTGGGTGGGGTGAGCGTCTGGTGCGACCAACTCATTCGTGGTCTGAGCGATTTTGAGTTCGAGGTGATTGCCCTGACCAGCAACGGTCTGGAAACGAATGCCTATCCTGCCCCACCTAACCTCAGAGGGGTGATCAACTTTCCCCTATGGAACGCAGAACGGCGGCGACGAGGCAAAAGCCATTCCTCTCGTTGGTTTGACCAGGTGCACCACAGTTTTGTGAGCGCTCTGACCCAGCCCAACTGGGGCACCACCTATTTTATGTGGGCTTTGCGGGCCATGGCCGGCTATGCCCAGCAGGCCGACCTGGGTGCGGCCCTGCTCAGCGAAGCCTCGCTGGGTCGGCTCATTAAGGCCTGGAAGGGATACCAGCCGCAAGACCCCTCCAATGGTTCCCTGCCGAACCTGACCCTTCAGGATGCCTTGCTGGCATCTCAGCTAATTGAGCATCTGCTTCGGCCCTTGCGGTTGATTCCCCCTAAAGCCGATGTCTACCATGCGGTCTCCAACGGCCCGGCGGCGATTGTAGGGATGATGGGCAAGTGGTACCATGCCGCTCCCTTTGTGCTCACCGAGCATGGGGTGTATTTACGCGAGCGCTACCTGAGCTATTTGCAAGCTCCATACAGCCCGGCGGTGCAGACCCTGATTCTCAACTTCTTCCGCCTGCTTTCCAGCACGGCCTACCGCATGGCAGACCTAATCGTGCCGGTTTCGGAGTACAACCGCCGCTGGGAAGAGCGAAACGGGGCCTTCCCCTCCTCGATTCGCCCCATTCACAACGGGATTGACCCGGCCCTGTTCCCGCCGCCCGAAAAGGAGCCCGAGGTTCCGACCCTGACCTTTGTGGGCCGCATAGACCCCCTCAAAGACCTGCACACCCTGATTGAGTCGTTTGCCTACACCAAAAAACACGTGCCGGAGGCCCGCTTGCGGATGTTTGGCCCCACTCCTGCCGGCAATGAACGTTACAGGGAAAGCTGCGAAAGGTTGATTGAAGAGCTGGGTTTGCAGGGAGCCGCGACTTTCGAAGGCCGAATTTCTCCGGCGGCACGCGGCTACCAGGCCGGGCACGTGGCGGTTTTGAGCAGCATCTCGGAGAGCTTTCCGTATGCGGTGATTGAGGCCATGTCATGTGGGCGGGCGACGGTCTCGACCGATGTGGGCGGGGTTAGCGAGGCGGTCGGGGATGCAGGTATTCTGGTGCCGGCCCGCGACCCGCAGGCTATGGGAATGGCTTGTACTGAGTTACTTATGGACTCCCAACGGCGTATTGAGATGGGCAAGAAGGCACGTGAACGGGTGCTCAAGTACTTTACCCTCGAGCGATTTCTGAACGACTACCGTAAGATGTACCACGACGTGGTTTTTTTTTCGAGTTCACCCAAGACCCTTACCGAGCCGAAGACGCCTACCGAGAGTAATTTACTGGTGGCCTCGGGGAGCTGAACTGGGCTTACCTCAGGTTCGTTCATGTTACTACCCAGGCTGCATTCTGTTAGGCTTGCCACCAAGGGCAGGGGACTTTCGTGATGATTTGGCTTATTTACCTTTCCTACTCTCCGGATATCTAGCTTAAAAAAACCATTCTATGGGCCTTTTTGCTTTCCTGTATCTAAAATCCTGTGCCAGATACCTCTCTCTTCCACCAGGAGAGAGGAAAGAGGGTTCATGACAAGGGTCTTTGAGGCCATGGGTTGGATGGTATGAGCCAGCGTATCGAGTTTTTTGAGGATCGTGGGGTGGCTGTACTGCCTAGCTATACCCGGACGGGCAAGGCCCTATCCACCCCCTCCAACCGCCTAGCCCAGTTGATGCAGCACCTGGGGCCGGTCTTAGAAACCGCAGTGGATTCGCAGCAGATTGCGGCGGCCCTCGAGGCCCACGGTTATAACGATCGAATGGTACTCGAGCGCTATGGCTACCCCAACGTATTCGAGTTGGCCGAAGCTCTCTTCCGCACCGTGCCGCGCAAGCTCACCCCCGCCAAAAGCAGGGTTTATCATTTCTCCAACACCCTTCGAGAACTTTCGCATGGGCTGTTTTATGGGATGCCGGGGTTATTCTATCCGGCTGTGTTTGCCTGGGTAGGCCCCCAGGAAGCCACTTTGGGGCTGATCTTGTCCGCCATTCTGGGCTGGTCGTGGAGCCAGGGCATGATTCGTCTGGCTTATGTCTTGATGGGTCAAGGCTTTGCCCCGGAAGCCCGAGTCTTGTTACGCACCATGATGTTTGTTGGATTGGGTCTGGCGGCCTTAATTCCGCCAATCATTCAAGGAAGCCCACCCCTGGTGGCCCTGGTGGTTTTGCAAATGGCCTATCACATGGCCTCCGGTATCCTGCTTTTGTATAAGCGCGAACTGTGGTTGCTAGTGGCCACATCGCCGGCTGTTGTGTCGGGGGTGCTGTTCTTGCTGGCTCCAGAGGTGCTGGGCGCCGCCACCACGACCCTGGTCATGATGGTTTCGGTGTTGCTCAGTTTTGTGGCTGCCCTCGTCACCACCCAGGCCAAGGCTACCCATTCCCCCTGGAAAGTGTTGCAGCGGGCCGACTGGCTGGATACCCTGCCGCTCATGCTGTACGGTTTCTTGAGCGCTATTTTTGTGTTCCTCAATCCTTTCTGGCACTGGATGACCAATACCCCCATTGCCTCGGGTCTGGCAGTAGTTCCGCTGGTACTGAGCATGGGGGGCCTGGAGTGGCAGCTGCGGATTTTCCTGGAACGCATGAGCCTGTTGTTGGCCAGCACCAGCGACCTGAGCGTATTTGCCCGCAACGTCAATCGCATCTTTTTGTCCGTGCTGGCCACTTATGGGCTGCTTCTGCTGGTGTTAAGTCTGCTGGCTATAGGAATTCTGAACCTTCGCGATTCGGAATCCCAGATCTTCCTGGTTGCCAACTTTATGCTGGGTCTGGGGTTTTTTGTGGCCTTCACCCTCACCTCCATGAACCGTACCCTGCGGGTACTGCTGGGGATGGTGTTGGCCCTGATGGTGTATCTGGCGGCTTTTGGTCTCTCCATTCAGGGACTGCTGCCCCTGAATGGACACCTGAGTTATCTGCTGGGATGTGGGGTCTTTAGCATCTATTTGCTGCTGGTGGCCCTGCCGGTTTTGCGTGAGCTTCGCAACTATCAGTAGGCAAAACGATGAGCACCAAGCCTGCTAAAGCCAGACCCCTAGCCTTCTACTATGGGCAGGGTCGGCTAGAGCGACTATGCCGCTATCAAAAAGTGGTGTTGCAGACTTGGGCTTATACGTCAGAGGAGCTGGCTTTTCTGCGTAGCCAGCGAACCCTACCTCTGGCCTACTTGAGCCTGGGTGAAGACCAGCCTATGCCTTCGCCCTGGCACCGCGATGCCCGCAATCTGGACTGGAATACGGTTTATGTTGATCCTGCCCATCCCGAGTGGATGAAGAACCGACTCGAGGAGGCGCAAAAGGCGATTGAAGTGGGGTTTGAGGGGTTGTTTCTGGACACCCTGGATACCGTTACCCTGTTTCCTCAGGATCGGTTTGTCATGCTTGGCCTCATCAGCCAGTTACGGGAAAAGCTGGGAGCCAGGCTGATATTTGCCAACCGAGGGTTCCACCTCTTGCCCGAGCTGGCAACCCTGGTGAACGGGGTGGTACTGGAGTCGTTTTCTACTACCTGGACGCCCTGGGGCTACAGGGTGTTGCCTGCGTACGAACTCGAGTACAACCTTAGCTGCCTGTTCAGGCTCCAGGGGTATTCCTTGGAGCTCTATGCGCTGGACTACGCCAACAACCTCTGGCTCGAGGGCTACGCTCGTCTACGGGCGATGTTTTATGGCTTGCCCACTTTTGTGAGCAACCGGGATCTAACCCGCATATAGAAGCTACCCTCTGTCCGGCCCATCCAGATACTGCTTCGAAAAGGCGTGGGGCAGAAGCTCTCCGAGAGTGGTATGTAACTCGGAGCCATCGGCGCTGAGGCAGTGCACCGGGGTCTCGGGGTGGGCAAACTCGCTTAGTACCTGTCGACATCCACCGCAAGGGGTTGCGGGCTGTTTGCCCCGGCTCAACACCCAAACCTCGGCAATCTCTTGCTCTCCTGCCGAGACCATTTGCAGGGTCGCCGACTGTTCGGCACAGCGCGAGAGGGGATAGGCGGCGTTTTCTACATTCACCCCGCCGTATAATCGGCCCGACCTGGACTTGATGACGGCCGCCACAGCAAAACCCGAGTAGGGCGAATAGGAGCGGGTCAGGAGCTGGTGCAGGAGTTCTAGAACCTTCTTGGGTGTTCTGGACACGCTTCCAGCATACCGCACGATTCAGGCTTCCTCCGAAGTGACCGACTCACTCAGGGTTTCGTCGTCGCTGGGCTGGGGGGTTTTCTTCTGGGCCCGCACTCGCTCGATGCCCCTGGGGTCGGCTGTTTCGACCACAAAGACAAAACTGCCGTACTCGAGCTTTTCCCCCACCTCGGGGATGTGCCCAAACTCGTTCATCAGAAAGCCCGAAAGGGTGTCGTACTCGCCTTCTGGCAGCTCGATACCCAGCTTTTCCGAGGCGTCCTCCAATGGAATGGAGGCATCCAGCATATAGACCCCCTCGGCCACCTCCTGCACCGGGGCGGCTTCCTCTTCATCGGACTCATCGTAGATCTCCCCGATGATTTCTTCGATGATGTCCTCGAGGGTAATCAGGCCGGCGGTGCCCTTGAACTCGTCCACCACAATGGCCATGTGGGTTTTGCGGCGGCGCATCTCGCGCAGCAGCTCGCGCGCTCCCATGGTCTCGGGCACGAAGTAGGCCGGGTGGCAGATGCTGCTGACCTTGGTGCTGTCCATCACCGGGCCGCTGTACTCGAGCAAATCTTTGATGTAGGCCACCCCGATGATGTTGTCTATGGTTTCTTTGTAGACCGGAACCCGAGAATAACGATGCTCGCGGGCCATGTTCCAGAACTCGCGCAGTGTGGCATCGGCCGATATGGCCACCATGTCCACCCTGGGAACCATAATCGAGCGCACCGGGGTTTCTTCCAGATCCAGAATCTGGCTGATAATCTCGCCTTCGCTTTCGTCCAGCACGCCTTCCTTCGAAGAAGCCTCAACAATCAGCTTGAGCTCTTCGGCGCTGCCTACCATGGAGTGCGAGGGGGCTTCCTTCAAGCCGAGGAGCCTCAGGAAGAAGTTGCCGCTGCGGTTAAACAGCCATACCAGAGGAGCGGTCAGGCGCTGAAAAACATTGAGCGGCAGGATGGTGAAGCCCGCAACCTGCTCGGTACGTTGCAGGGCAATGCCCTTGGGAATCAGCTCCCCAAAGAGCACCGTAATAAAAGTGATGAGGATGACCGAGATGGAAAAACTAATGGTGGAGAGCAGGCTACTTTCTGCGGCAACGGAAGCTTCGGTCTGGCCAAAGAGGGCGGCGATACCCGCCACAATCAGCCGGGTGACGTAGGGTTCGCCAAACGCACCCAGAATCAGGTTGGTGGCGGTGATACCTAACTGGGTGGTGGCGATGTAGGTATCGAGCTTGACCATGGCCTGCTTGAGCAGGTTGCCCTGCCAGGAGCCGCTTTCCGCCATTTGTTCGACCCGGCTGCGCCGAATTGCCACCAGGGAGAATTCGGCAGCCACAAAAAAAGCATTGATCAGGATGAGGAGGACGATGATTCCAAAACTGCCAGGGATGCTTTCCATAAGGTTCGCGTTCGGCCATCCAAAAACTAACTTGCCCCGGAGCATTCCAGGGCAATGCCACGGCTACGTTTGGAGGGGGAGTCCATACGCTACTAGGCGGAAGTTTACCACAGCCCCAGGCGGCTCACAAGCGGCGGCGCGAGAAGTAGAACCCCGATCAGGGCAGCAATTCCACTCACAATCAGTACGCTAGCGGCTGCAACGTCCTTGGCGGCCTTGGCCAGAGGATGATAGTTGGGTGAGACCAGATCTACGAGGGCCTCGAGGGCGGTGTTGAGCAATTCCAGGCCCAGCACCAGGGCAATCAGCAGCAAAACCGGCACCAGGCTTACCTGTAACCATACCGCCAGGCCCAAGGCAATTGCTCCGATGTAGACCTCGAGGCGAAAGTTGCGCTGGCTTTTCCAGGCCAGTTGAACCCCTGCCCAGGCATAGGCAAACGAGGCGCGCAGGCCCCGCAAGGGAAGAGGGTCGGAGCCGGGCTTGGGGGGAGGGGTCAGGGTGGGCATGGGGCTTGGATGGGGTGGGCCAGGTCAACGGGTTGAGCATCCTGTGCTTGACCCAAGAGCTACGACCTACAGCAACACCAGCTTACCCGACCCTTAGAGCTCGAGGATGCGGGCTTGCACCTGCCGGAACCCTTCCCAATCGGCCTCGCTTTGGTGGTCATGCCCGAGCAAGTGCCACAAGGAATGGGCCGCCAGCACCTTGACCTCGTGGGTTAGGCTGTGCCCAAGTTGAACGGCCTGGCGGCGGGCGGTGTCCAGGCTAATCACAATATCCCCCAGGTGGGGCGGTATGAAGGGGTCACCGGGTTCATAGGTCGGAAACGACAGCACATCGGTGGGGACGTCCTCGCCCCAGTGCTGCCGCTTGAGGGCCCTTATTTCCTGGTCATCGGTCAGAATGACCGTAAGGAACTTGTCGCCGTGGCCCAACTCGGTCAGGAGGCTTCGCAGGGCCTTGCGCACCTGTGGGCCCAGGCCCCGGGGTAGGGGGGTATGGGCGACCAAATTCACCTGTGCCATTCGCAAAACTCAACGCTCTGCGGAGCGTTCGCTTTCGTGCTCGTGGAACTCGTAGGCCTTGATGATGCGGGCGACTAACGGGTGGCGCACCACGTCGGATTCCAAAAAGCGCTGCTGGGCAATCCCCTGGATGCCCTTGAGAATGCGCATGGCCTCTACCAGGCCGCTTTTCTGGGCTTTGGGCAGGTCAATCTGGGTAATATCGCCGGTGATGACCACCCGGCTGTTGAAGCCCATCCGGGTGAGGAACATCTTCATCTGCTCGGGGGTGGTGTTTTGTGCCTCGTCGAGAATGATGAAGGCGTCGTTTAAGGTGCGCCCGCGCATGAAGGCCAGCGGGGCTACCTCAATCACCCCCGACTGGATGTACTGATCAAAGCGCTCGGCGTCAATCATGTCGAAGATAGCGTCGTATAGCGGACGTAAGTAGGGGTCAATTTTGGCCTGGAGATCGCCGGGCAAAAAACCCAGACGCTCCCCGGCCTCTACGGCAGGGCGGGTCAGGATGATGCGCTTGATTTTCTTGGCTTTCAGGAAGGCCACGGCCATAGCGACAGCCAGGTAGGTTTTGCCGGTTCCGGCAGGGCCGATGCCAAAGGTGATGTCGTGGGTGCTAATGGCCTCCACGTACTGCCGCTGCCCCGGCGTTTTGGGCTTGAGCCTTCCGGGTAGGGTGAGCTCGTTGCCAAGGGTAGGCGTGGCCGTCTCGACGGGTAGCGACTGCCCATTTTCGGCGACCAGAATGACCTGCTCGAGGGTTCCCGCATCTATATCGGCCCCCTGGCGAACCAGGGTGACCAGATCCCGCATCACCCGCTCGGCCAGCCGCACCTCGTCGGGGTTGCCCGAAATTTGTACTTCCTGCCCGCGCACGACCAGCTGCGCTGGTAGGAGCTTGCGCAGGGTTTTAAGATTTTTGTCACCATGGCCGAGCAAGGCCAGGGCTTCTTGCGGTGAGCGTAAGGGGACTATCGTTTTAGTTTGCGTACTCTTCTCCAATATTGGCTCCTGGGTTCAGCCAGCACCTGATGCCAAACCACACCGTTCAGAATAGCATGGGGGGTGGTCGAAAACGTCCACTGCGCTGTGGGTTCGGTCTTGGGTTTGGCGGCTGGCGGGATTGACCTTGCTGGGGCCGGCCGAGCGGGCTCTTGGGCAGGACGAGACCCTGTGCGGGCCAGGCGCTCGCGCTCGATCTCCTCGAGGGTCTTGGGGCGCTGACCCGCCGGAGCTTTGGGTCTGGGTGGCTGGGAAGGCTGGCTGACCAGAGGCCTTGGGGTTGGGGCGCTGCTGGTTGGGGGGGGTGTGGGAGCCGCTCTGGGGGCGGGTGGACGTGCAGGCGTGCTCGACTGGGGGGGCTGGGCCTGTCGAGGCTGCGCCGGCGGACGACGCTCTTCCCCAGGCAAGGGAATTTCATCGGGCTCAAAATCGGGTGGCATCTGCCGGCCCCGCCGCAGCAAGCCCTGCAAGGCGGGCAGCACGATAAAGAAAAATAAGAACAACAGACCTAAGAGATCATCTAAACCCATGAGACCCTCCGGGCGGGGACGGGGGCGTAAAGGGGCAAGGGAAGAAGGGAGAAGGAGGGGGACGATTCCACATATGCTGAGCGTTCCCAACCCCCCTGCCCACAGGTATGGAGCGCCGGGCTCCCTGGCTTTCCTCTGACCACCGCAACCCCATCAGGCTACCTAGCGCTGCGTACCAGTCGGCCCGCCCTCGGGGGCGTTGCCGCCGCTGGCCTTGCTGATGGATTCGCGCATATCGGTGTCGGCCTCGATGTTTTTTAGCTGATAGTAGTCCATCACGCCCATGCGGCCGCTGCGGAGTGCTTCGGCTAGGGCCATGGGCACGGCGGCCTGGGCCTCGACCAGCTTGGCCCGCATGGCCTCGACTAGAGCGGTGTTTTCTTGTTCGACCGCGACAGCCATGGCCCGGCGCTCCTCGGCTTTGGCCTGGGCGATTTTCTTATCGGCTTCGGCCTGGTCGGTGCGGAGTTGGGCCCCGATGTTTTTACCCACGTCCACTTCGGCAATGTCTACCGAGAGAATCTCAAAAGCCGTGCCGGCATCCAGGCCCTTGGCCAGTACGGTTTTGGAGATGCGGTCGGGCTGCTCGAGCACCTGCTTGTGGTCTTCCGACTGACCGATGGAAGCCACAATGCCTTCGCCGACCCGGGCCACGATGGTTTCTTCCCCCGCACCACCCACCAGGCGGTCAATATTGGCCCGAACCGTGATGCGGGCTGTGGCCAGCAGCTGGATGCCGTCCTTGGCCATGCCGGCCACCATGGGGCTGGTAATGACCTTGGGATTAACCGAGAGCCGCACCGCGTCCAGCACATCGCGGCCGGCCAGGTCTATGGCTGCAGCGCGGTCGAAGTTGAGCTTGATGCCGGCCTTATCGGCGGCGATGAGGGCGTCTACAACGCGGTCTACGTTACCGCCGGCCAGATACTGGGCCTCGAGCTTGGCGGTTTCCACCGGAATGCCCGCTTTGAAGGCCTTGATCATCGGGTTGACGATCTTGGCGGGGGGAATTCTTCGGAAGCGCATCCCCACCAGAGCGGTGAGTGGCACGTTGACCCCCGAGAACAGCGCCGTAATCCACAGCGGTACGGGAACCAGATAAAAAAACATGAAGACCGCTAGCAAAGCCAAACCTGCGATGATCAAAGCTCCAAACTCCATGTAGTCCTCCTGATTAGGCTTGTCAACAGTAAAACCTTATCAACCCAGGTTACATCATCGTAAAGTCGCTATCACCCAAAGGCTTCCATTGCCCCGAGATCTAGCTGTCTACCTTGCGTACTACCACCCTGGGGCCCTCAACCTGAATGACCCGGATGGTCTGGCCCCGGTCTATAAACTCGCCCAGGGTCACCACATCTACGCGGCGGTCACCAAACTGAGCAGTGCCTGCCGGGCGGAGATCGGTGAGCGCGCTACCCACCGCGCCCAGCAGCGATTCCAGCTCGTTTTTGGGCGGGGCCACTTCCTCTACGGCACTGCTGAGCACGAAAGGCCGGGCCACCCGGCCACGGGGCAGATAGCGAAAGATCAGGAATAGCCCCACGGCCAGCCCGATAATCGCAAATGACCCCACCTGCAAAGCCTCGTCGCCAAAGGTGAAGTAAATAGAAGCACCAATCAGCCCCAGTCCCACTAAGCCAGGTATGCCAAAGCCGGGGGTCACAAAAAGCTCAAATACCACCAGCAACAGCCCGCCAAACAGCAGGATGATGGTGAGTGCGCTGGAAAGGCCGGCCAGATAGCCCCCCAGGAAGAACAAGCCCAACGCGGTCAGCCCGACGATGGCGGGGATGAAGGTGCCGGGGGTGAAGAACTCCAGAACGAGCCCCAACACCCCTACCGCGAGCAGGATGGCGGCGATGGTGGGGTCGGTGAGAAAGCGGGCCACCCGCACCTGGGGGCCGGGCTGTACTTCCTGGGTATCGGTATTGAACCCGGCTTTCTCGAGGGCGGCCCGCAGGCTGGCGACCTCGGCGTCGGCTACCTTCAGTTCCACTGCTTTCCGGGCCGAGAGGGTCAGGGGTTCGCCCTTGGTCGTAATACCGCGCACCTCCACTTCGGGGTCAACCATGGCCTCGGCGATGTTGGCGGGGCGGTTGCGGGCTTCGGCCACCGCCCGGAACTTGCCCTTCAGGGCCGAGATAACCTTGCGGTCGGCCGCGGTGGCGTTGCCCACCACCGGGGTGACCGTGATGGGCAGGGCTGCGCCGATGTTAGAACCGGGCAGCATCATGATTTGCTGGGCAGCCAGAGAGATCAGCGCACCCGCCGAGAAAGCGTTTTCGATCACCGCCAGGGTGGGTACGGTGGAGGCCAGGATGCGGTCGGTGATACGGATTGCGGCATCCACCCGTCCGCCGGGGGTGTTGACCCGGAACACCACCCCACTGGCCCCATCGCGCTCGGCTTGCTCGAGGGATTGTTCTATGAATGTGGCCAGCGGCCCGTCTATCGTCCCTTCGATAGGGATGATGTACGTTTTGGCCTGCGCCAAGGAGGCAACCAACAGGAAGGCGAAAAGTAGGTTTCTCACCAACGTTATCTTAGCAAGCCAGGCCGGGGGGAGTGTAATGTGTGGGGGGGTGGGCCTGAGCTGAAGGTCGGGGCTAAGTTGAACAAGGCCGCTTTTGGCAAACGGCTATAAGGAGCGTAAAATCCAGTCGTGAAACTCGGATTGATTGGCTTTCCGGTCGAGCATTCGCTTTCACCCTGGATGCAAGAAGCGGCCTTGAAAGCGGCGGGGCTGGAAGGCTCCTATCGGGCCCTCGAGACCCCACCGCCGTTTTTGCGGGCCCGCCTGCTGGAAATTCGACGAGACTACACGGGGGTCAATGTCACCATTCCCCACAAAGAAAGCGTGCTGCCCCATCTGGATGAGCTGAGCCCGGAAGCCAGAGCCATCGGTGCGGTCAATACGATTGTGTGCGACCAACACCGGCTGATCGGCTACAACACCGACGCCCCGGGGTTTATTTCGGGTTTAGACGAGGCGGGTATCTCCTACCGCAACAAAAAAGCCCTGCTGCTGGGGGCGGGGGGAGCTGCTCGAGCCATAGCCTACGCTCTCAAGGAAGAAGGGGCCCACGTAGCCGTTTATAACCGCACCCAGGGGCGGGCCCAGGCCCTATGTGAAGCCCTGGGCCTGCACGTGGTCTCAGAGCCTTTGCTGGAGGCGGCGGTACGAAGCTGTGATTTACTCATCAACACCACCAGCGTGGGTTTGCAAGACCCCCTGAGTTCGCCCCTGCCCGAGGGCCTGTTGCCGCGTGAAGGGGCCGTGGTAGACATCATTTACAATCCACCACTAACCCGCTTGATGCAGGAGGCGCAGAAAGCCGGCTTGCCCACCCTGGGGGGATTGTCGATGCTGGTTTGGCAAGGGGCGCTGGCCTTTGAACTCTGGACGGGGGTCAAGGCAGATGTCCAGGTCATGTACGAGGCGGCGCGGGCGCGTCTGGGCGAAGCCTTGCAGCCATGAGCAGTGTGCATTCAAGACTCACCCTCGAGCGTCCGTGGAGCCACGAACTCGAGGTCAAACACTCGCGCTTTGTGGCTCAGGCTGCCCCGGTCGCCAGCCCCGAGGAGGCCCTGGCGTATGTGCAGGCCGTGCGGAACCCGCAAGCTACCCACAACTGCTGGGCCTACAAGGTGGGGTCTCTGTATCGTTTTTCCGACGATGGCGAACCTTCTGGAACGGCAGGCCGCCCCATCCTGAGCGCCATCGAGGGACAAGGTCTGGATGGGGTTGTGGTGGTGGTAGCCCGCACCTTTGGGGGCATCAAGTTAGGGGCCGGAGGTTTGGTGCGGGCCTATGGGGGCGCGGCCTCCGAATGCCTGCGGCAAGCCCCCAAGCGGGTTATTGTGCCCAGGGTGCGCTGCTCCCTGCAAGCCCCCTTCGAGTTCAGCAATACCCTGTTTCATCTGTTGGCAGGCCTTCACCGCGAAGCCGAAGCCTACAACGAAGCAGGGTTGTCCGTGGTCTTCACGCTGGACGAAGACCAGCTGCCCCTATTCCAGGAGCAGGTGCGCGACCAAACTCGAGGCCGGGCGCTTCTGCGCGTACTGGAGCGGCTCGAGGTTTATTAACCTGGTTGCTTCTCGCATAGACCTTGGCTTTATTAAGCAGTCGAAACCGGCTCTTGCAACTCCATGCCAAAAACCGTAACACTTTTGGTTTTCAGCGCTGAGCTTAGGCCTCGTTAGCCTTCAATCACGATGGGCAGAATAACCGGGTTACGCCCGGTGTTTTTGGCGATGAATTTCTTGACCGGGTAGTAGATGTCGTCGCGGATTTCCTCGAGCCGCTTCTTCTCCCGCACCCCTCTATACAGCGAGTCCAGGGCCATCTTGCGAATCTCGCCCAGCAAACGCTCGCCGGCCTTCACAAATCCCTTGGAAATCACCTCGACCAGCGGATCGCGGCTGACCAGCGCGGTGATGATGACCACCCCCTCGGCAGCCATGTGGTTGCGGTCCTCCAGGATTTCATCGGTGATGTCGCCCACGCCCAGCCCATCCACATAGAGCTGGCCATGGGGTACCTTACCGTCAAACTCGATGTTGTTGGCCGTGAGCTTAATCAGACGACCGTTCTCGGGAATCAAAATTTTTTCGGGTGGCTGCGGAATGCTTTGGGCCAGCCACTTGAAATTGGTCTGGTGGCGGATTTCGCCGTGCCAAGGCAGCAAGAACTTGGGCCTGGCCAGGTTGAGCACGGTCTTGATCTCTTCGTGGCTGGCGTGGCCCGAGGCATGCACGCGGTAGCGCGGGGGGTAGAAGACATAAGCCCCCAGGGCGTAGAGCCTGTTAATGACAGTATTAACCGCTTCTTCATTACCGGGGATAGGGCTGCTGCTCAGAATAACTGTGTCGCCCTCCTTGATGCTCATCTTGCTGTGGGTGCCAGCAGCCAAGCGGGCGAGCACGGCTTCGGGTTGGCCTTGGGAGCCGGTGGTGATGACCAGCACCTGCTCATCGGGCAGGTCCTTGATTTCGTCCAGGGTGTAGAAGCGGTCTTTTTGCTTAAAGTAGCCGAGCTCGAGGGCAATCCGGGCATATTTGAGCATCGAGCGCCCTTCCACGGCAATCTTGCGCCCATACTTCTCGCCGGCTGTAACCACCGACTGAATACGATGAATATGTGAAGCAAAGGTGGTTACGAAGATGCGCCCTTTGGCGGCCCCAATCACCTTATCCAGTTCCTCTGCTACCTCGGTTTCGGTGGGGGTGATGCCGGGGCGCTCGCCATTGGTGGAGTCGGCAATCAGGCATAGTACCCCTTCGGTGCCCGCCCGGGCGATTTTTTCCAGGTGGGAGGTTTTGCCATCGATGGGGCGTTCATCGAGCTTGAAGTCTCCGGTGTGCACGATTTTGCCAATGGGGGTATGAATGACCATGCCGAAGTTGTCCGGAATGGAGTGGGTCATGCGGAATAAATCGAGCTGGAAGTAGCGCCCGATGGAGATGCGGTCGTCGGGGGAGACCTCCTTGAAGTTGTAGTCGCCCAAATTCAGTCCAAATTCCTCGAGCTTGCCCTTGACCAGCCCTAGGGTGAGCTTGGCCCCGTACACCGGAACCCGCGGCAACTGAGGAAACAGATAGGGTAGGGCGCCAATGTGGTCTTCATGGCCGTGGGTAAGCACCCAGGCCCGAATCAAGTCTTTGTGCTGAACCAGATAGTCAATGCGCGGAATTACGATATCCACGCCTAACATCCGGGCGTCCGGGAAAGCCAGGCCCCCGTCGATGATGAACATCTCGTCTTCGTAGCGGATGGCGGTGATGTTTTTGCCGATTTCACCCGTACCGCCCAGAAAGACAATTTCGACGGCGCTATCGGGTTTGCCCAGGATGACCGGCCCCTTGGGCTTGGGCCTTTCTTGCCGCTTGCGCGGCCCCCTGGGACGGCTAAAAGGTGGGTTGCTATTCATGGTTGCTCCAACGGATACACTGCATGGGTAGAAATGGATTTAACGCAGGCACTGGCTTGATTCAAGCCTGCCCACTGGACGTAAGCTGTCTGTGGCTTCTGGCATACCGGCGAGAACGCAGTAACCCGCAAACTTACAATCGGAAGGGTTAGCGTCTAACCGGAGGTTTGCGGGGGGCGACCAGGCCCTCGAGCTCCGGACGAATCAGATCCACCCGGCCCTGCTCGTCAATCTTGTTGACCTTGACTTTGAGCTTGTCGCCTAACTTGAGTACGTCTTCGACTTTCTCCACCCGGCCCTGGGCGAGCTGGCTGATGTGGAGCAGCCCGTCCTTCCCTGGCAAAATTTCGATGAAGGCGCCAAAGTTGGTGATGCGTGTGACGGTGCCCTCGTAGATTTCACCTACTTTGGCCTCGGCGGTCTGGCCCAGGATGCGGGCTTTGGCCTCCTCAGCAGCCGCTGCGTTGGTGCTGTAGAGCCGGATGGTGCCGTCTTGCTCGATGTCGATCTCCACGCCCAGCTCTTCCAGTGCGCGAATGTTCTTTCCGCCGGGTCCGATGATGCCGCCAATCTTCTCCGGGTTGATTTTCAAGGTCAGTATGCGCGGCACCTGGGGTTTCATTTCGGCTCGGTGGGTGGGAACGGCTTGTTCCATCAGGCTCAGGATGTGAAGCCGGGTTTCACGAGCCTGATACAGCGCGGCCCGCATGATCTCGGGGGTGAGCCCTTTGATCTTGATGTCCATTTGCAGGGCCGTCACGCCGTCGCGGGTACCGGTTACCTTGAAATCCATGTCGCCCAGCGCATCCTCGAGGCCCAGAATGTCGGTCAGCACAACAGCTTGGTCACCCTCCTTGATCAGGCCCATGGCCACACCGGCCACGTGCTTCCGGAGGGGTACACCGGCGTCCAGAAGGGCCAGGCAGCCCGCGCAGACCGTGGCCATGCTGGATGAACCGTTGGACTCGAGTACATCCCCCACTACCCGGATGGTGTAAGGGAACTCGTCCCTGGAAGGGAGCACCGCCCGCAGGCCGCGTTTGGCCAGGTTGCCGTGGCCTACTTCGCGGCGACTGACCCCGCGCAGGCGCTTGACCTCGCCGGTTGAGTAAGGGGGAAAGTTGTAGTGCACCAGGAAGGGCTCCTCGGTCTCGATGCCCAGGTCGTCTACCAACTGGGCGTCCCGCCCGGTGCCCAGTGTGACCACGCCCAGCACCTGGGTCTCGCCGCGGCTGAAGATGGCCGAGCCGTGGGGTTTGGGTAGTACGTTGCTCTCGATCCAGATGGGCCGCACCTGCTGGGGTGTGCGCCCGTCGGCCCGCTTGTTTTCCTGCAACACCAGTCGGCGTAGCTCCTGCTTGACTACCTCGTCGAAAGCCTCTGCTACCAGCTTGCGCCGCTCCAGATCCACCGAACCATCCTCCTGGCTGGGGACAAACTCATCCAGCAGAGCTTCGCTAAAGGCATCCAGGGCCGCCGAGCGTTCGCCTTTAGAAGCGGTTTGCAAAACGTTGGAAAGCCCCTTCTCGAGGGCCCGCTGGTAGAGGGCGGCCTGGGTTTCGGCGTCCAGCTTGGCTGGAGGTACGTGGGCAAACTTCTCCTTGCCCAGTTCGGCCCGCATCTGTTCCTGTAACTCCAGGATGGGCTGCATGGCCCGGTGGGCAAACTCGAGGGCCTGCACCAGCTGATCCTCCGAGACCTCCTGGGCGCCGGCTTCCACCATGATGATGGCATCCCTGGAGCCTGCTACCACCAGATCGAGCTGGCTGTTTTCCTGAACAACAGGGTTCAGTACCAGCCGCCCATCCTGTAAGCCCACCCGTACGGATGCAATTGGTCCGTCCCAGGGAATATCCGAAAGCATTAGGGCCGCGCTGGCCGCAATGGGTCCCAGGATGTCGGGGGTGTTTTCCTGGTCGGCTGAGAGCACCGTCAAAAGAACCTGCACCTCATGCCGAAAGCCTTTGGGAAAGAGGGGCCGAATGGGGCGGTCGGTCAACCGCGCCGAGAGAATAGCTTTTTCGCCGGGTCGTCCTTCTCGGCGCATAAAGCTACCGGGGATGCGCCCAACTGCGTAGTGCCTTTCTTCAAACTCCACCGTTAAGGGCAGAAAATCGGCCTGGATGGGGGTATCTGAGGCCTGGGCTGTGGCCATTACCACGGTCTCGCCATAGCTGACCCAGACCGAGCCGGCCACATGCTTGGCATATTTTCCGGTTTCAATCGTCAGGGTGCGACCCCCCACGTCCACGCTGTAGCGCTTACCTTGGGGTATTGGGTTGTCCTCGTTCATATTAGCTCCTGATGGCCCAGTTATAGCGCTGGGTACGCTTTAGGACAGGTTCAAAACGCTCCCGTACTTGAAGAGGGAGCGATGCATGAAGCGTTCGCTAGGGGCGTAGAATAGGCAAGGTTCGGTTGGATACATACTCAAGATGATGTGGCCCGTGCGCAATTACCAAAACCAGGGGGGCCCAGGCTTCAAGTTATCGGCGGAGCCACCCCCGGCCCCGCCTACCGAGTCATAATGTATTGTACATGATAGATAATGTCCGGGGTTGCCCCCGGACTTTTTTACTTGCGCAGCCCAAGCTTTTCGATCAGGGTCTTGTAGCGGGCCTTGTCCTTTTTTTCCAGATAGCTCAGCATCCGTTTGCGCTGCCCTACCAGGGTCAGCAAACCACGTTTGGCTGCAACGTCCTTGTTGTTAGCAGACAGATGCGAGGAGAGACGATTGATGCGCTCGGTCAGCAGGGCCACTTGCACTTCGGTCGAGCCGGTGTCGCCGGCTTTATGGGCGTGCTTCTCGATCACGCTAGCTTTATCTTCTTTGGTAAAGGGCATTCAGGTCTCCTTGTCGGGTGAGCCTCAGTACGCTGACCGAGGCTTCCTCATGACCCGCGAGGGGCCAACTAAGAAGTATAGCCGCGCTTGCGCGTGGGGTCAAGCAAAAACAGAATCATTGCCAGCAAGCTGAAAGCCGCACCCGTAAAAAAAGCCGTGCTGGCGTCAAAATGTTGCCACAAAAAGCCAAAAAGGGCGCTGGCTGGGAGCAGGAGTAGGCCCACCAGGGTGTGGTATAGCCCAATGGCGCTGGCTTTTTCTGTGGCCGGTATAATTTGTGCCAGATAGGCTCGGCTGCTGCCCTCGAAGGCAGCGCTGTAAAGCGCGTACAGCAAAAACAAGATGGTTCCGTGCCAGGCTAAAAAACTCAGTCCGAACCCCAGGTAGACCACGGCGTAAGTGGCAAACCCCCACAGCACCAAACTGCGTGCACCCACTCGGTCTGCCAACGACCCCAGTGGATATGCCATCAGGGCGTAGAGCAGGTTGTAAAAGGTGTAGACCAGGGTGGCCTGGGCTGCTCCTAGTCCCAGGTCGTTCAGGCGAAGTATCAGGAAAGCGTTGGAAGACAACCCCAGTGTAGAAACCCCCGTTACCAGCAAGAACCAGCGGTATTGAGGTGAAAACGCCGATAATCGAAGGGGAGGCAAGGGCCTGGCGAGGCCGCGCTTTTCCCGCAAAAAGAAGAGGATAATCAGTGTAGCCAGGACTGCAGGAATGGCCGAGACCCAGAACACCCCGCGAAAGTCTAGTAAGGGCAAAAGCAAGAAGGCCAGGAGTGGCCCAAGGGTAGCGCCCAGACTATCCATGGCCCGGTGGAGCCCATAGGCCCGCCCATAGCTATCCTGACTGGCTACCTCTGCAATCAGGGCGTCTCTGGGTGCAGTGCGAAGCCCCTTGCCTACCCGATCCAGAAAACGGTAAGTCAGGACCTGCCACGGGGCTACCGCCAGGGCCAGCACGGGCCTTAGTAAAGCCGGAAAGCCATAGCCCAACAAAATTAGCGGTTTTCGAGCTGCCATCCGGTCGGAAATGCGCCCCCCGATAACCTTGAACAGGCTGGCTGAGGCCTCCGCGATGCCCTCTACCAGGCCCACCACCGTTGTAGAAGCTCCCAGCACCCCGGTTAAGAACAGCGGCAGGAGCGGATAGACCATCTCCGAGGCGATGTCGGTAAACAGGCTGACAGTGCCCAGAATATAAACTTCACGGGGCAGCTTTTTCATGGCCTTCAATCTACTGCTTGTTGTACACACTGGGTCATCTGCGAAGGGTCGGGATGCTTTCAGAAGAGAAACGCCCCTGGCAAGGCCCAGGGGCATTTCTCAAGGGGGGAAGTCACCAGAGCCGTTGCCCTGGAACCGGGTTCATATTGGTAAACATTTGGAAGAGAACCGGGCCGTAGGCCAGCACCACCAACACTACGGCAATGCCAAACCAGAACCAGACCCGTTCGGTCATCAGGGCCAGACTGCTACCTTCCGGCTTGGAGATGACCTCTGAAAAAGGTACTTCAGACATCACCCGTTCGGGGTCGCGGCGGCTTTGCAAGGCTGTAGCGTAGATGACATAGAAGAACAGGATGGCCGCAATCAGCAGGATGACCCCCGACACGATGTTCAAGACCATCCAGGCCGAGCTTTCCCGGTAGGCTTCCATGGCGATGGGGCTCCCGGCGATGTGAGAGCGACGGGGCACGGCATACAAGAAGCCCATCCAGTGCAAAGAAAAGGTCATGATGAACATGCCCAGGAACCACAACCACTGTGAGGCCAGGGCCATGCCACGGGCCACCAGCGGTTTGCCGGTCAGGTGGGGAATTAGCCAGAAAGCCGTGCCCATGGCTGCCATGGTAACCAGGGTGCCCACCTGCAGGTGGAAGTGGCCGGGAATCCAAACCGTGTTGTGGATGTTCTGGTTGAGGTTGAAGCTAGCATTAACTATGCCCCCGGCACCCCCAGGAATGAAAGCCAGAAAACCCAGTAGGAAAGCCAGAACTGTGGGATTGTTCCACGGCAACGCGCCAATCCAACCCAGCAGGCCCTTACCCCCGTTGGCCCGACCGGCTACCTCGAGTGAAGCTGCGATGGTAAAGGCGGTGATGAGGCTGGGCACTGCCACCATCATGGTCAGGATGGTGTGGATCATCTTCCAGTAAGGAGCAATGCCGGGGTCGGCAAACTGGTGGTGGAAGCCCACCGGTACCGAAAAGAGCAAGAAGAGCAGGAATACCAGGCGCGAGAGGGGGTCAGAGACCAGCTTACCGCCTGCCAGTTTGGGCAGGGTAACATACGCCAGCGTATAAGCCGGCAGTAGCCAGAAGTACACTATGGGGTGACCGGTGTACCAGAACAGGGTACGCATCAGCAAGGGGTCCACCCCTGCCACCAGGCCCAGTGACCAGGCAATCAGAAAGAGCGCTTCCACCACCAGACCCAGGCTGGCCAGGAACCACATCAGCCAAAAGGTAACCGACATGTAGGTGGCCAGCGGGGTAATCTTGCCTGGGTTGGCTCTCTTCCAGCGCGACCACATCTCGAGAACCAGATAGATGCTCACGTAGCTGGAAAGTACGAAAAGGGCAGCGCCCACATAAAAAGCCCAGTGGGCTTTGAGGGGTGGATAAAAGGTGTAAAGCACGCTAGCAGCGTTGCCCAGCAACGGCAAAGCGGCAATAAGGAGGCCAATCAGCGCCATCCAGAACGAGACCCAGGCTAGGGTCATGTTGGGCCTGAGGCCCAGCTCTTTAGCCGGCAGGTAGACCATAATGGCCTGGCCAAATAGTTGCGTAAAAATGATGGCGTTTAGAACCCCGTGGATGGTCAGACCCTGATAGTAACTCTGGAAGACCGGTTTGAGGAAAGGATACAGATCTAGCCCACCGTAGTTAAAAGCCTGCAGGGGGCCAAACAGGGTGCCGACCATCAGGGCGATAAAGCCCAACATTAGCATGAACAGGGTGTACTTCTTTTCGGGTGCCCCCGCATACACATCTATTTTGGGAAAGGTTTTGACTGCCATCCAAAGCTCCTTTTATGGCTCCACGACAATTTTGCTGACCATGTTGGCGTGACCGATGCCGCAGTACTCGTTGCAGATGAGATTGTATTCACCTGGTTTTTTGAAGGTATAGCTTACTTTAGCAACCTCGCCCGGAATGACCTGCACGTTAATGTTGGTATTTTCAACCTTAAAACCGTGCTGGACGTCGGGTGAAGTGATGTAAAAAGTTACTTTTTGGCCTGCTTTAAATTTCATCTCCATAGGTAAATAGCCAAAAGAGAAAGCCTGGACGTAGGCCACATACTCATTGCCTACTTGCTCAACGCGCGGATTGGCGAAATCGCCTTCGGTGCGAACCTTGGTGGCATCGATGCGTGCTGCGCTCACAGGGTTGGTGTTGCCCATGGTAAGCATCATGTAGCCGATCAGGATGATGAAAACGGTAATCATGGCCAGACCAAAAAGGATCCAGGCCCGCTCATATCGCTCAATGACGTGTTCATGCTGTTCCATGGTCTAACCTCTCGCAAGATGTGTAAAGAAGTGGAAAAACCAGAAGGCCAAGATAAAAACTGTAACTACGCCAACAACAAACAAGGCGCCTATGGGTCGTTGCTCTTTTTCTTCCATAACGTGCTTCCCCCTTTGGGGAAGTCTAAGAACATGGTTAGAGGACATGTGTCCTAGGGAGGAAAGTCCCGGTTTATCGAGCGGGTAAGGGTATAAGCAACGTTGGGCATGGAGGGAAAGTCGGTTGGATGACAGTTGGAAAGCGCGTTATGATTGCGGGGTATGAGCCAACCCCCCCCCACTGTCAAGGCCTCGATTGATGCCATTCGTATGCTGGCCCTCGACGCTGTAGAGCAAGCCAAGTCGGGCCACCCGGGGATGCCCATGGGCATGGCCCCGGCGGCTTATGTGCTCTGGACGGAGTTTCTCAAGCACAATCCCAAAGACCCCAACTGGCCGGCCAGAGACCGCTTTGTGCTCTCGGCAGGCCATGGCTCCATGCTGCTCTATGCACTGTTGCACCTGAGCGGCTACGACCTGCCCTTAGAAGAACTCAAGCGCTTCCGCCAGTGGGATTCCAAAACGCCTGGGCATCCCGAGTACGGGCACACCCCCGGTGTGGAAGTCACCACCGGACCTTTAGGTCAAGGCATCAGCACTGCGGTGGGGATGGCGATTGCCGAGCGCAAGCTGGTGGCCGAGTTCGGCGAGATTGCCGAGCACTACACCTACGTGATCGCATCGGATGGTGATCTGATGGAGGGGGTGAGCGGTGAGGCCTCCTCACTGGCCGGGCATCTGCGGCTAGGAAAGCTGATTGTGCTATACGACGACAACGACATTTCAATTGATGGTCGTACCGAGCTGGCTTTTACCGAAGACCGTCTTAAGCGGTATGAAGCCTATGGCTGGCATGTGGTGCCGGGGGTAGAGGGGGAAGATCTGGGGGCCATTCGCGCTGCGCTGCGCGAAGCCCGGGCCGACCCCCGCCCAAGCCTGATCTCGGTGCGCTCGATTATCGGTTTTGGTTCGCCCTTGGCGGGCCACCACAAAGCCCACTCGGACGCTATGGGGCCTGAAAAAGTGGCCGCAACCCGCCAGGCTTTGGGCTGGCCTCATGCGCCTTTTGAAATTCCCGAAGAGATTTACGCCGACTACCGCCGTGCCCTGGAAAAGGGCGCGCAGGCCCAGGCTGAGTGGGAAGCCAAGCTCGAGGCCCTAGCCCAAGCGAGCCCCGATAAAGTTGCAGAGTTCCGGCGCAGAATAGAGCGCCAGCTGCCCCAGGGCTGGGAAGCGCACCTGCCCAGCTTTGCCGCTGGAGAAAAACTGGCTACCCGCGCTGCTTCCGGCAAAGTTCTGGAAAAATTGGTGCCGGTGCTGCCGGAACTTATGGGTGGCTCTGCCGACCTGACCCCCTCCAACAACACCCGCACCCCGGACATGACCGACTTTAGCCCGGACAACCCGGCGGGCCGGTACATCCGCTACGGGGTGCGTGAGCACGCCATGGGGGCCATCATGAACGGCCTTGCCCTGAGCCGGGCCTTGCGGCCTTATGGGGGCACCTTTTTGGTCTTTTCCGATTACATGCGCCCGGCTGTTCGCATGGCCGCGATTATGGGGGTTCCAACCATTTTCGTTTTCACCCATGACTCCATTGCTGTTGGGGAGGACGGCCCCACCCATCAGCCCATCGAGCACGTGATGAGCCTCAGGGCCATTCCCAACCTGTGGGTGATCCGACCCGCCGATGCGAACGAGACCGCCGTAGCCTGGAAAATGGCTTTAGAGCGTACCGACGGCCCTACCGCCCTGATCCTGACCCGCCAGGCCCTGCCGGTCCTGGACGGAGTGCGGCCCAAGGGGGTTGAGCGGGGTGGCTACATCATCTCCAACGTGCCCGAGGCCAAAGCGGCCATTGTGGCCACCGGCTCGGAGGTATCGCTGGCCCTCGAGGCCCAGAAACTCCTGGCCGAAGGAGGAATTGCGGTGCGGGTGGTCTCGCTGCCGTGCTGGGAAGCCTTCGAAGCCCAACCCGAGGCGTACAGGGAGGGGATTCTGCCCAGGAACCTGCCCACCCTGGCCTTAGAGGCCGGTACTACCCTGGGCTGGGAGCGCTATGCCCAGCGGGTAGTGGGTCTGGATCGGTTTGGGGCCAGTGCCCCTTTTGCTGATGTGTACAGTAAACTGGGTTTCACCAGGGAACGGGTGGCCGCCGAAGTTAGAGCCTTGCTGGGGGTCTAGATGATCCAGACTATTTTTGCCAACCTGCCCGCGTTGCTTTTTACCCTGGCCCTGGGGGCGGCCCTGCTGGGCTTGTTGATCTGGGCTTTGGCCTTGCAGGGAGCGGCCAGCAAGCGAACCGCGCTGTACTTCTGGGGCCTGGCTGTGGGATTGGCGCTGATTGGTATTATTCGGGCGATTGGCGGGTCGTAGGGATTGTTTTTCACAGCAACTCCTGGTTGGTGCACGGGTCTTGTGGTGGCTGAGCGGTGCGTTGAGTTTTTGCGCGATTCTCTGGACGCCACCGGGCGCAGTAGTAGACTGTAAGTCATGCCCAAACACGTAGTAAGCGTTTCCATCGGTTCCTCCAAGCGCAACTCCAGGGCCGAAATCCATGTGGAGAGCCTGGGTGAGACCTTTGTGCTCGAGCGCATCGGCACCGATGGCAGCTGGGAAAAGGCCATTGAACTGGTCAGGGAACTCGACGGCAAGGTAGATGCGTTTGGCCTGGGAGGAGCCGACTTGTATGTGTATGCTGGCAGCCACCGCTACACCTTCCGCGACGCGCAGCGCATGGCCGATGCGGCCCGCAAAACCCCCATGCTGGACGGTTCGGGGCTCAAGCACACCCTGGAGCGCAATGCGGTAAGGCTGCTCGAGCCCGAGATTGGCTGGAAGAGCAAGAAGGTGCTTATTCCCAGCGCGGTAGATCGCTTTGGGCTGGCCGAGGCGCTCGATGAGGCGGGGGCCCGGGTGCTCTACGGCGACCTGATTTTTGGGCTGGGGCTGCCCATTCCCCTCTATCGGCTATCGCTGCTGCAAAAAATTGCCTATATTCTGCTCCCCATCATCACCCAACTGCCCTTCCAGTGGCTGTACCCCACCGGCGAAAAACAGGAAAAGCAGGTGAAGGACTGGCGGCAGCGCTATTTTGAGTGGGCCGATGTGATTGCGGGCGACTGGCACTTCATGCGCCGCTTCATGCCCGAGGATATGCAGGGCAAGATTATCCTGACCAACACCACCACCCCCGACGACCTCGAGTTCATGCGGACCCGGGGGGTGGCCAGGCTGATCACCACCACCCCCCGCCTGGATGGGCGCAGCTTTGGCACCAATGTGATGGAGGCTTTTATTGTGGCGGTGGCGGGGAAGCATCCTTTGAGCGAGGCCGATTATCTGGAGTACATCGCCAAGCTCAACCTGCAGCCCGAGATCACGGAATTACAGCCCAAAGCCCAAAGCTGAAGGTCGAAAGCAAGAAGGTCTGCGGGGGTGGGTCTGCTACTCCCGTCCGGCGGTGAGTTTTTGGATGTAAGCGGCAAAGCCTTGCTCGTCGCCTTTGGCCAGATAGGCGGCTTGCTTGGCCCAGGTGGAGAGGCTTGGGGCAAAGCGCAGATTGGCGGCGGCCAGGGCGGTGCTCAGGGTTTCTGGTTTGGCCTTGGCAAGCTGGGCAAAGGTGGTAATGCCTGCCGCTTGCAGGGCTGCCGACATTTTGGGCCCGATGCCTTTGATGCGGGTCAGGTCGTCAGGAGAGGGTTTGGCTGGGGAACTCCTGGCTTTACTGACCGACGAAGCCGGGCCTCTGGTTTTGGGCTTTTCGGTTTTGGTGGCCCTGGCTCCGAACGAACCTTTCGAGCTTTGCGTCTCCGATGTAGACGTTTTTGTAGGGGTAGAAGAAGCACCTCTGGCGGAAGCTTTACGAGGTTCTTTGGTTTTTGCGGCTCCAGAAGCTGCAGGCTTGCCAGAGGCTCGAGCTCTGATGCGCTCCGTGGCCCTGCGAGGGGCAGCCCCGGCCTTGCGCGGGGTGGCTTTCCTGGGCGCAATTCGCGCCAGGTATTGTTCGACTACATAACCAGACGACTCGGCGGCCTTGTCTAGTTTTGCGACCAGGGCTGCCCAGGCTTTGCGCTCCTTCTTGACCTGAGTGGGAGCCTCACCCTCGGAAGTGGCCAATGTCAAGGACATCTGGCTCAGCCCCTTGAGCCAGTCTTGGTGGGCCTCTCGGTTGAAGTACACTGCGCCTTCGAAGCGGTTGACCTTCAAAAAGCCCTGCACCTCTGGGTCTTGGAACAGGCTATCCATCTGCTGATTCAATAGCACTGGGTTTTGCGCCAGCTCGGGATGAGCCAAGAGTAGCCTGACCAGGCCCACCGCGCGCCGCGCATCTGCTTCGCCCAGGCCCAGCTCGGCCAGGGTCTGCTCCAGAACACGTCCCAGGCGCCACTCGTCGAGGTGGGCGCGGCTCTCATCGGCCTTGCCCAGCCCGTGGGTGAAAACCCAGCCCAGCAGGGCACCGCTCGCGACCAGGTCACCCCGCTCCACCACCTTTAGCGCCCCTTCTAGGCGGCCCAGCACTTGCTGCACCGGCAACAGGGCGGGCTTGCTACCCAGATGCTGGTCAATGCCCCGGTACAGCGCCAGCAGCCTGCCCTGCACTTCTTCCTGTAGGGCTTCGTCCAGTGTACGGTCGCCTTCCAACAGCTTGCGCAACAGGGTGGGGTTCACCAGCTCGCGGAAGGGCCGCAGGATGGGCTCGAGCCAGAGCTCCTGCCGGGCTTCGTCCAGGCTGGGGACGCCTTGCCCGCCCAGCATCTGGGCCAGCCGGGCGTAGGTGCCGTCCTGGTCGTAGACCTCGCGCCAGTCCAGAAACACCTTGCGCTGATAGGGGCCGAGCTCGAGGTAGAGCCCCTCCTCGTGCAGTTCCTGGTTGTTGCGAATGAATTCGAGGCCCGTAACCCGGTCGCGGAAAATGCTGAAGGTGCGCCGGTCAAAGCTCAGTTGCAGCCCCTCCCCCAGGCCCACCTGTCGGGTTTCGCGCCCCTGAGGGGTCTTGAAAGGCTGACCCACCGAGCGCCGCACCCAGACCGAGGTATGAGTGTTTTTGTTGTGGTAGGCCACCAGCGCCCGTTCGCTACCGGCCCGGTTCGAGTAGACAAACACATCCTCGTTGACGGCCTCCCCAGCCAGCGCGTCATAGAGCACAAAGTTCTCCACTTCGGCAAATAGGTAGCGCTTCTTGAGCAGGGGAAAGATTTGCTGGTAGTGGTAATCCACCAGACCCTGGTCGGGGGTCTCGTCGTAGTAGGCACGGCGATACTCCATTCCGTAGCGCTCGGTAAAGCCCTCCACCTGCCCGTGGCCGAGCATGGGCAAGCCCGGTAGGGTGGCGCACAGGGTCATGACCCCAAAATACTTATCGCCCTTGCCGAACTGTTCTACGGCGGTTTTTTCGTCGGGGTTGTTCAGGAAGTTCACAAAGCGCTTCAGGATTTCCGGTTCGAACTCGAGGGTGTTTTTCATGATCTGCCGGTACTCAGCGTTTTTCTCGTCGCGCAACATGTTCATGAAGGCCGAGTTGTAGACCCGGTGCATCCCCAGGGTACGCACGAAGTAGCCTTCCATCATCCAGAAGGCTTCGGCCAGAAGCAGGGTGTCGGGTGCCTCTTGGGCAACCCGATCTACCACCTCGCGCCAGAACTCCACCGGCATAGCGGCATCGAACTGCTCTTTGGTCATGGCGTGCTCGGCCCGGCTGGGAATGGAGGCCCCCCAGGGCGAGCCGCCCGGCTCAGGCCACCACAGCCGCTGGATGTGGCGCTTGGCCAGGGTCATGGCGGCGTCGAAGCGGATGATGGGAAACTGCCGGGCCACGTGCAGTATGGTCTGGATCACCGCCTCGCGCACCTCGGGGTTGAGGTAGTTGAGCTGGGCAGTGTCGTTCCAGGGCATGGCGGTGCCGTCGTTGCCGTGATAAATGTAATGAACCTCGCCTGTGTGCCTATCTACCCGCTTGAACACCACCGCCGCGTCGGATTTGTCGTAGTAGTGGTCTTCCAGGAAGATGCTCACCCGCGCATCCTCCGACAAATCCGGCCCATTAAAGGTGTAGTTTGGGTAGGGGGGATAGGGGAGACTGATGAACCAATTGGGGTGCTCTATAACCCAGCGCCCATCAATCCCCACATGGTTGGGCACCATGTCCGAGGCCAGGCGGATGCCGCGCCGGGTGGCTTTTTGTCGCAGTATCTCGACTGCTGCCTCGCCACCCAGATCCTTTGCAATCACATAGTCGTACAGCGAGTAGGCCGAGGCCACTGCGTCGGGGTTACCCATCATCTGCTTGATGCGTTTGGAAGCCTTGCTGCGCTCCCACAGCCCAATCAGCCGCCCCAGCTTTGCAGGAGCTCGAGCTCTTCCTCGGGAATCTGGTCGAGGGTGGCGATCTCGCGGCGGTATTTTTTAGAGAGCTGATCCAGCCAGACAAAGACGTTTTTGGCAATCAGCACGCAGCGGGGCATCCAGTCCAGGTCGGCGCTAAAGGCTTCGGGCTCAGGTTCCAGAGCTAGCCGCCGCACATCCAGCAGCTCGCTTTCCCCGCCCCCACCCCCCGGCTGGTCGAAGTGGATGGGTACCGCAAACGAGCGTCTCTCCTCGCGAACCACATCCAGGCCGATCAGCATCCGGTAGTAGAAGCGTCCCAAGCTGCCCGCAAAGCGCTTTAGTAAGAACTCGAGCTGGGCCTCGAGGGAGTCGGGGTGCTGCAGGGCCGGCAGCCGCAGGGTTTTGAAGAGGGAGAGGCCGGTTTCGCCGAAGGGCGGTTGGCCCTCGAAGAAGGTTTCCAGGCTCTGGATGATGGGCAGGTAGGCGGTGGTGCGCTCGAGGTTGCCATCGTCGAACAACTCGCTAAAGGGGCTGAAGGCCGGGTTGGCATTGGCCATCCAGAGCATCAGCATCTCTTCCAGCAGAATCTCGTGGTTGGAGCGGCCCTCGGTGGTGTCCAAAAGATACTCTTCCAAGGTGATTTCGCCCCGGTAGACCCGTATGGGCGGAAACTCGGTAGCGAACGAGCGCAGGGCTTTTTCCAGCTCGTCCGGGCCGACGCTCTTTTCCAGCGCAGAAAGGGCTTGCTGTAGCACACCTGGATGCTGCTCCAGATATTGCCGCACCACAAAGTGCAGCATCTCGTCAATAAGGCCCATCGCATTGATCTGGCTGGCGCTCACGGCCTGCTCAGGGTGGCGCACCAGGTCGCGCTTGGCGTTCATGGCCTCGGCAAAGCGCCGCGCGGCCTGGAAGTTGGCGAAGATTACGTTTCCACTCAGCGAAAACAGCGAGAGGTCGAACTGGTAATAATCCCGTGCGCTTTTAGAAACGTGAAACTCGAGGGCACCGCGGCCTGGCTGATTGCAGCTCATACAATCCCTCCGCTCTGCTCCAAGTCTAACAGTCGGGGCATCCTGCCTCGGAGGCGTTCATCGAAGAAAGGCCGCGGCCAGAAGCCTCAATTTAGTAAAGCGAAGGCGGGGTAAGTTGTGAGAGAGAAGTCCACCCAACCGTCATGGAGCTTTAATCCACCCATTCCCCCCCTCGCATCAAGGGCTCGGCCAGGCCGCTTGGGGTAATGCCATCAACATCTACGTGCTCAGAGCCAATCATCCAGTCTATGTGAATCAGGCTATCGTTGGCCCCGGCGGCCCGTTTTTGCTCTGGGGTGAGGCCATGACCCCCCTCCAGGCATTCGTCGTAGCTGGCGCCCAGAGCAATGTGACTGGCCGCGTTTTCGTCGTAGAGGGCTTCGTAGAAAAGCAACCCTGTCTGGGAGATGGGCGAGCTATGGGGCACAAGGGCTACCTCGCCCAAACGCTGGGCCCCCTCGTCGGTCTGGAGCAGGTGCTGCAAAATCTCCTGGCCCTTTTCGGCCTGGGCCTCTACTACCCGGCCCTGTGCAAAGCGAACCCGGATGCCCTCGAGCAAATTGCCATGCAGGCTCAGGGGCTTGGTACTTTGCACCCATCCCTCCACCCGCTCGCGGTGGGGGGTGGTGAACACCTCTTCGGTGGGCATGTTGGGAATGCACCGCGCCCCGTTTTGGGCCTGGCCTGCTCCCCCCGCCCACACATGCCCCTCGGCCAGTCCTACGTGCAGGTCGGTGCCCGGCCCCCGGAAGTGCAAAGCAGCGTAGCGCCTGGCGTTGAGCTGCTGCACGCGACGCTCGAGGTTGTCGGTATGCACCTTCCAGGCTGCTATTGGATCGGCCTGATCCACCCGGCTCACCTTGAAAATAGCCTCCCAAAGCTGTTGCATCTGCCGGGACGGGGGGTCGTTTGGAAAAACCAGTTGGGCCCAGCGCGGCGAAGCGGCCCCAATGATGCACCAGTTGGTAGCAAAGCCGCTGATTCGATCCGAAAAGGGTTTGCTAAACCGGGCGGCGGTTTGCGAGGCCTGGCGAATCAGCTCGGGGTCTTGTCCGCGCAGGATTTCCGGGTCATCGGCCAGGATGCTCAGCCAGGCGTAGCCTTCGTCCAGGGCCTTGAGCCGCGCTTCAACCATGAAAGCTGCATACTCCTGGAAGGAATCCCGCGGCGCATGGCGATACCGCGCCAGGTTGAGCTGCTCGTCGTAGAGCTGGGTTACCACCAGCCTCGAGCCCGCCTTGTAGGCCTCCTCCACCACCAGGCGGGTGAACGGCAGCGCCTCGATGTTGGCGTTCACAAAAAGTTTCTGACCGGGTTGGAGTCCCACCCCTACCTTGACCGCAACTTCGGCGAAGCGCCGCAACTTTTCCTCAAAACTGGCTGACATGCCCATCAGCCTACCCTACGGCCAGGTGATTTGGGTCGAAAATGCAGGATATGGCCAATAGCCAGATGGCCGCTCGAGGAAGTCTTCTCTTGGTAAAAAGCATCATTGCGAGGAGCCGCATGCTTGCAGAGCAATCGCCGGCGATTTGATGGCCTACCTCCTACCAGGAAGCATTAAGCCCACTCGCAAGGGCGTAGACTTGAAAACACCTTCCGTTTTTCAGACCTAGAAGGCTTCAGGTTGTCTCACCATCAAACGAATCGGGCCGAACCCAAGGGCCCTCATGTAAACTAGCGCTATGCCGGAAGTGATGTCTGAACTTTTCATTCCCAAATCCCCCCAAGAGGTGTACGCCGCCGCGCGGGATCTCGCGGGCCTCAAGCCCTACCTCAAGGATGTGGAAACCCTGGAGGTACTGGAAGACCACGGAAGTACCTCGCGCACCAGGTTTGTGGCGGTGGCTATGGGTAAAAAAGTCCACTGGATCGAGGACGAGCGCTGGTTTGATGCCGAGCTGCGCAATGAGTTCGACAGCAAGGAGGGCGACTTTGATGTCTACCGCGGTTCTTGGACCTTCTTGCCCGAGGGTGAAGGCACCAGGGCGGTGCTTAGGCTCGAGTACGAACTCAATATCCCCATCTTTGGCGGATTGCTGCAAAAGCTGGTCAAAAAACTCATGCAGGAAAACATCGACGACCTGTTGCGCGGCCTCAAGGAACGCTGCACCGCGGCTTGAGGTGCTATACTCTACCCATGATGTTTGTTCCGCGATGTTAAGTGTGTCAACCTGCCGGGGTTATGGTGTGCCTGGGGCCACCAACCCGGCTTTTTTCATAGCTATTCCTTCATCACCGCCGGCGGGCTAAAAATGCCCAAATCTACTCCAAGAATGGAGCACCTCAATGCCTTTACAAATCTATAACACCCTTGCTAGGGCCAAACAGACCTTCGTTCCGGCCACGCCCGGCTACGTAGGTATTTACGTCTGCGGCCCTACGGTTTATTCCGACCCCCACCTCGGGCACGCCCGGGGCCCCATCGTCTACGACGTGCTGCGGCGCTGGTTGCGGTACCAGGGCTACAAGGTGCGCTTCGTTTCCAACATTACCGACGTGGGCCATCTTACCGACGATGCCGACGAGGGCGAGGACAAAATCCAGCGCCGCGCCAAGCTCCTTCGTCTGGAGCCCATGGAAGTAGCCGAAAAATACATGTGGAGCTACTTCGACGAGATGCAGGCCCTGAACGTGCTGCGCCCCGACATCACCCCCAGGGCTGCCGGGCACATTCCCGAGCAGATCGAGCTGACCGAAACCCTGGTCAAGCGGGGCCACGCCTATGTAGCCAACGGCTCAGTGTATTTTCGTGTCCGAAGCTGGCCCGAGTTTGGCAAGCTGTCCAACCGCGATATCGAGGAGCAGGAGGCCGGGGCGCGGGTCGAGGTGCGCGAGGAAAAGGAAGATCCCCGCGACTTTGCCCTGTGGAAGCGGGCCGACCCCGAGCACCTCATGCGCTGGAACTCGCCCTGGGGGGTGGGCTTCCCCGGCTGGCACATCGAGTGCTCGGCCATGAGCCTCAAATACCTGGGGGATGGCTTCGACATTCACGCGGGGGGCGTAGACCTGCAATTTCCCCACCACGAGGCCGAAATTGCCCAAGCCGAGGCCGCCGGACACCCTTTTGCCCGCTACTGGATGCACCACTACCACGTGCTCCTGAACGGGCAAAAAATGGCCAAGAGCACCGGCAACCTGGTTTCGCTGTCCGAGCTACGGGCTAAGTACGAGCCGATGTACATTCGGTTTTACCTGCTCAACAGCCACTACCGCAGCGTACTGGACTTTACCGACGAAGGTTTGGAGGCAGCCAAAAACGGCTACCTGCGCCTGCTGAACGCCTACCGGGAGGTGCACCGGCTCATCCATACTGCGCCGAGTGGCAAACACCCAGGTCTGGAACATGCGGTGGAAGAGGTGCAACGCGCTTTTGCTGAAGCCCTGGACGACGATCTGAATACCCCCCAGGCCATAGCCGCGCTGTTTAACTTCGTCACCGAGCTCAATAAAGCCCTGACCGGGCGGCCCGGAAGGGAGAGCCTGCAAAAAGCCGAAAAGGTTTTCTCGGAATTGGGCGAGGGGGTGTTGGGGCTGTTTCCTGCTCGAGTGCTACAAAACCAGTTGGGGAGCGCTTTGCTCGAGGGCCTGGTCAACTTACTGCTGGATATCCGGGAAGAGTCGCGCCGCAACCGCAATTTTGCCCTGTCGGATCGCATTCGGGATCGCCTGACCGAACTGGGAGTGGTCGTCGAGGACACCCGTGAAGGCCCCAAATGGAAGGTGGGTGTATAGATGCTTGTCCACCGCCTGGACGAAGATAGCGAATTGCGATTGCTGCAAGCTCACCATGCCGAGGCGCTTTATGCGCTGGCTGACCGTAACCGCACCTACCTGCGCCGGTGGCTGGCCTGGGTGGATAGTGCCCGCGATGTCTCGTTTATATCGAATTTTATTCGCGGCCGCCTGGAGGCGCTGGCCGCTGGCCAGGGCTACAGCCTCTCGATCTGGCATAAGGGTAGCGTAGCCGGAGTGGTGGGTCTGTACGACCTCGACCAGGCCGCCCGGAAGGCCGAGATCGGGTACTGGCTGGGCCAGGAATTCGAGGGCCTGGGCCTGATGACCCGCAGCGTCAGAGCACTGCTCGACTACGCCATTGGTGAAGTCGGCCTGCACCGGATTCAGATCAAAGTACATGTGGACAACCTGCGTAGCCGGGCCATCCCGGAGCGGCTGGGCCTGCAACTAGAAGGCCTGCTGCGCAACGACGGTACACTGCACGGCAAGCCTTGCGACCACGCCCTCTACGCCATCACCGACCAGGAGTGGGCTATCCGAAGCTCAAGCTGATAGAGTTGGCTTCTTTGATTATGAGCGGTACGGCGCTCCAGGACGTGCTTTCGTACATGATAGGCCGCACGACGCTTCGCTGGAAGAGGAAACCGTCCCATCAGAACTACAAATTCCTACTCGGCAAGAGGTCTTATTCTTGTATCCATGTTCAGCTATCTGCTCGACGAACACAGCGAACTCCGTTTGCTGCTGCCCCACTATGCCGAAGCATTGTTCGCTCTCACCGACGCCAATCGAAAGCATCTGCGGCGCTGGTTGCCGTGGGTAGATGACAATCGTACGTTAGAAGATACCAAAGCCTTTATTCAGGGAGCCCTGGATGGCTTGGCCAGGGGCGAACAACTACCCCTGACGGTCTGGCATCGGGGAAAGCTGGCCGGAACACTCACCTTGTTTAACATAGTGCTCCCTCACCGTACGGCCGAGATTGGCTACTGGTTGGGCGCAGCTTTTGAGGGTAAAGGGTTAATGACTCGAGGGGTGGAAGCGCTGATAAATTATGCATTTTTTGAGATGGGCTTGGGTCGCCTGGAGATCAGGACCCACACCAAGAACCTCAGGAGCCGGGCCATTCCCGAGCGGTTAGGATTTATGCTCGAGGGCATTTTGCGCCAGGAAGTCTGGCTGCACGACAAGCCGCAGGATATGGCTCTTTACGCCCTATTGAAGCAAGACTGGCCCAAACAAAAGCCCCGCCGCAAGCGGGGCTAACCCTGTACGAGATTTAGTTCACTCCCGGTTGGACATCATGATGGCAACGTAGTGCAGGATGGTGGCCAGCGAGTTGGCCAGGGCGGCCACGTAGGTCATGGCGGCGGCGGTCAAGACGGCCCGGGCACCTCCCATCTCGCTGTTGTCCAAGAAATTCATCTTTTTGAGGATGTTCAAGGCCCGGTTGGAGGCATCGAACTCTACCGGCAGGGTCACGAGCTGGAATAAGGCGGCGGCGGCAAAGAGCCAGATACCAATGCTCATCAGGCCGGTGGCCCCCATGAACATCCCGGCAATGAAAATCCAGGGGCCAAACATACTGCCAATGTTGGCTACCGGCAGAATGCTGTGCCGAACCCGCAACCAGGCATAGCTTTTGGCATCCTGGATGGCATGTCCTACCTCGTGCGCCGCCACGGCGAGGGCGGCAGCCGAGGGAGAATGAAAGTTGGGTTCAGAGAGGCGTACTGCCTTGGCGATGGGGTCGTAGTGGTCGGTCAGAGCGCCCGGCACCATTTCTACCCGCACATTATGCAGCCCATAAGCGTCGAGTATTGCGCGGGCCACTTGTTCCCCCGTCACTCCCCGGCTGTTGGCTACCCGGCTATAGCGGGCGTAGGTTCGCTGGAGCCAGAACTGTATAAACAGCGTTGCCACAAAAACCACAATCATCAGTAAGAACGTAATCGTCATTCTTCCCTCCTACACGTATAAGGTAGCAGACCCAGTATGAGGGCTCTGAGTCCTGGGTCACTTGCCTGGGCTGGGTATAAAAGATCACAATGGAAGCGGTCTATTCTGTGAGTAAACCGGGTTTGGGTCTGAGCAATCTTTGAAGCGCCTAAGGCTCTCCCAGTAGACCACATGGGCACTGCCAGGCAGAAGTTGATGCCAACCAGCTCTGGCCGGCATGATGTATACAGACCAGCTAGGGTTGGAGGGGTTGGCTACGTACCGTGAAGCGAAGGGCGGTGCGCTCCTCGCTATCGAGCTCGAGCTTTACGAAAGCCGGTTTTACAATCAAGTCCAGGTTGTCGGGGGCAATATATCCTCTGGCAATAGCAATAGCCTTGACAGCCTGATTGACGGCCTCGGGGCCAATGGCTTGAACCTCGACTTCGCTCTGGGAGCGCAGCAGCGCAGCGATGGCACCTGCGACGGAGTTGGGACGTGACTTGCCGGATACTCGCAGCGTTTCCACAATACCTCCTAGGCGTAACGCTCCCCCTTGCATTGTAGGAGCAATCGTAAAGCAATGTCAAGAAAATACGTTCTTGGTGGGTTTTTATTGACCTGTCCTTATCCCAACTGTAGCACCAGAGATACAAAGTCGGGTATTTTTGTCCTGAACTACGAATAGCTGGATTCCTACACCACCTCCTTTATATTGACGCAGGCCAGGGTGATTCGTATACTGCTTCAAATCTTCGCAAACTTATGCGGAGATTCTTCCCCCACATCCGTTTGGCTCAGTTCTGGAGGTCTGGTAGATGAAATTTAGTGAGGCATATCCTGGTATACCAAATGGACGCGATGCTTGTGGCATCATTGCAATCGCCGAAAAGAGCGCACGCCCAAGCCATGCCAACGTGCAGCGTACCATAGAAAGCCTCTACAAGATGGCCCACCGGGCCGGTTTGATTCGGGGGGAAGGGGATGGCACCGGTATCCAGACCGATCTCCCGCGCGAACTTTGGGCGGGCTACCTGTACGAAGCGGGGCTCGATAGCAACCTGGCCCAGAACCCCCGTTTTTTTGTAGGCCACCTGTTCATACCCAAGAGCGAAAGCGCCCGGGTTCAGGAGCTATTCGATTTGTTCCGGGTGGAGGGCTCAAAACGGGGCATCAAGCTGCTTCTGGAGCGCAAAGGGGAGACCAACAGCAGTGTGCTAGGGCCGGTGGGCAAGCGCACCGAGCCGCTGTTTTATCAGGTAGCCGGACTATCTACCGACGGCGACGGCCCCTTGTGGGAACTGGGCTTGCTCCTGGAGCAGCGCTTCCCTGTGCATGTGGTCTCGCTCTCCACGGCTACCGTCGTTTACAAGGTGCGAGGCTCCGCCGAGATTCTCAAGCGCTACTTCCCGGAGCTCTCGCGGGCAGAGTACAAATCCACCATCACCCTGGGCCACAACCGCTACTCCACCAACACCATGTCAACCTTCGAGGCGGTACAGCCCTTTGGCTTGCTGGGCCACAACGGTGAAATCAACACCATCGAGCGCCTGCGCCGCGAAGGGCGGTTTCTGGGCATCCCGCTCACCGGGGGCTCCGACTCGCAAGACCTGAACCGGATTCTGGAGGGGCTGCTCTATCGCTTTGGCCTTTCCTTGCCGGAGGCTATGGATGTGGCTTTTCCGCCCATTCTGGGTGAGATTAAAAACTACTCCCCCGCGTTGCAAGACCTGTACATGAACCTGCGCCAGCGCTTTGGGCCCCTGGCCCAGGGCCCGGCGGCCCTGGTCACGCGCCATCGCGAGGAGGCTGTTTTTGGTACAGATGCCATGGGGCTGCGTCCCTTGTGGTTTGTCGAGACCGACTCGGAGTACGTCTTCAGCTCGGAGCGGGGGGTTTTTACGGTAGAGGAGTTTGTTGCCGAGCCGCGTCCCTTTGCCCCAGGGGAAAAGATGTACCTGCGCCTGACGCCCGACGGAGCACGGCTCTTCCCCTTTGACCGCCATCAGCGCCAGGTATTGGAGCGCATCCTGACCAAAACCCATAGCCTCGAGGGCTACAGAGCCCATCTGGCCGGGCCCCGCTATAGCTCGGTTCCTCCCATGGCCGGGGGTAGCGAGGCCCAGGTCGAAGATAGGCCTGCGCCGCCTTCGTTGAACCTCGAGCGGGCTTATGGCTGGGATCGCTGGGACGCAGGCTACCTCGAGGCCCTGGCCGAAAACGGCAACGAGCCCATTGGCTCGCTCGGCTACGACGGCCCTATTGCCGCTTTGAACCCCGAAAAACCCAACCTTTCGGAGTTCTTCAAGGAGACCGTAGCGGTCGTAACCAACCCCGCCATTGACCGCGAGCGCGAAATTGAACATTTCTCCACCCGCAGCATCCTGGGGCGTCGGCCTTTGCCCGATGGGCGGGGGGCAGGTCATGTTGAAGAGCTGGTCGTACCTGTGCTGCTGGAAGAGACCGCTCCTACGGTAGGCGCCATCGCGCAAGGCCAGGGAACCCTGACCTATGAAGAGGCCCTGCGCCGTTTCAAACATGCGGTATTGCCCATGCAGTTCTCGGTAGAAGAAGGCATTGCTGCAGGGCTCAAGCGACTTCAGGAAAGCGCGGTTGAAGCCGCCCGCAACGGGGCTGAACTCCTGGTGCTCTCCGACCGGGGTGCTTTCGAGGGGGGAATCTGGCTCGACGTGTATCTGGCATTGGCAGTAGTTGGCAAATCGCTGGAAGAGGCGCGGAATGAAGAAGGCATCTCGCTGCGCCGCCGTACCTCGCTTCTGGTCCACTCGGGTGGGGTGCGAAACCTGCACGATGTGGCGGTCTGCCTGGGCCTGGGGGCCGATGCAGTTGCACCCTGGCTGATGCAGCACAAGGCCCAGGCCGCCAAGGGCGCGCTGGGCGTGCAAAACCTGCTCGAGGGCCTCAAGAAGGGCCTGGAGAAGGTCATCTCCACCATGGGCATCCACGAGGTGCGCGGCTATGGGCGCATCTTTAGCGCCATCGGCCTCAAGCCCGAACTGGCCGAGCAGTTTGGTATTCGCAACTTCCTGGGTTCCGAAAAGGCAGGCTATGGGTTGTTAGAGCTCGAGCGCACCCTCCTGGAGCGCCTCAACTTGCTCAACGCCGAAAAAGTCCTGCCGGCCAAAGACTTCCGCTTCAACCCCCGCATCTTCAAGGCGGCCATGGAAGTCTCCTCGGGCGAATCGCCTTATGAGCACTTTCAGGAGAAGGTGCGCGGGCTCGAGCATGAATCGCCGGTAGCTGCTCGGCAACTACTCGGTATCGAGTTTGCCAGCAAATCCGAAGTCAACCCCGAAGAAGTAGACCTGAGTGTGGGCGGTCACTCGCTACCCTTCGTTATCACCGCCATGAGCTTCGGTTCTCAAGGGGAGGCCAGCTTCCGGGCCTACATCGAGGCTGCCAAAAAGCTCAACATGGTGTGTATCAACGGCGAGGGTGGCGAAATCCCCGATATGCTGGGCAAGTACACCCACTGGCGCGGCCAGCAGGTGGCATCGGGTCGCTTTGGCGCCCATGCCTATATGCTCAACTCGGCGGGTTTCATTGAGATTAAGATTGGTCAGGGGGCTAAACCTGGAGAGGGCGGTCACCTGCCTGGCAAAAAGGTCACGGCCAAGGTAGCGGCGGCCCGCAACGCCGTGCCGGGGGTAGACCTTATTTCGCCTTCCAACAACCACGACCTCTACTCCATCGAAGACCTGGCCCAATTGATTGAAGAGCTCAAAACCATCAACCCCAAGGCCAAGGTCTCGGTCAAGGTGCCGGTTATTCCTGGCATCGGCACCATTGCGGTGGGTATCGCTAAGGCCGGGGCCGATGTGATTGCGCTCTCGGGCTTTGAGGGAGGTACTGGGGCGGCCCGCTGGCATGCGCTCAAATACGCCGGCCTTCCGGTGGAAATTGGGGTGCGCCGCGCTCACCGGGCGCTGGTGCGGGCCGGGATGCGCGATAAGGTGGAGCTCTGGGCCGACGGCGGCCTCAAAACCGCTTACGACACCCTACGGATGGTGCTGCTGGGGGCCGACCGTGTGGGCATGGCCACCATGGCCATGGTGGCGATTGGCTGCACCATTTGCCGCCAGTGTCAGATGGACACCTGCCATGTGGGGATTGCCACCCAGATCGAGACCCTGGAGCAGGCCCAGGCCCACGGCCTGAAGCGTTTTGTGCCGCAGGAACAGACTCGAGCGGTAGATCAACTGGTACATTTCTTTGCTGCCAAGGGCAAAGAGTTGCGGCGTCTGGTGGCGGCTTTAGGTGCAGTAAGCTTGCGTGACCTGGTGGGCCGCAGCGATCTGCTTACACAGGAAGGACATCGCGAAGAAATTGACCTGAGCTACTTCTTCGAACCTGTTTCGGCTCCAGAGTGGCTGGGCGAACGCTCGGCCCACGTGCTGAGAAAGCCTTTGAATCAACTTACGCGCTCGATTACCGAGGTAGTCACCGATGCCTATGCCGAGGGAGGGCGCGAACTGCTCTTTCAGGAAGGGCCAGTCGGCTCCACTGACCGTGCCCTAGGGACCCACCTGGCCGGCGAGATTGCCCGCCGCCGTTTGTACGGCAAGGGGTGGGATGCCAGGGTTGAGCTGCGCTTTGATGCGGGGAGTGTGGCCGGGAATGGCATCGCTGCATTCAACGTAGAAGGGCTGGACATCGTGGTGGAAGGTGGGGCCCAGGACGGCATCGCCAAGAACGCCTATGGTGGCAAGGTAGCGATTCTTAAGGGTCGCAATCCCTTCGGCCAGTACGTAGATGGTTCGGTAGGCAAGTCTTTCGCGTATGGCGCAATTGGCGGCTTGCTTATTGTGGAGGGGCAGGCCGACAGCCGGTTCTGTATTCGTCTGTCAGGTGCGGATGTGGTGCTTGCTGGAGAGCCTGATAGACCCGTGCAGGACGAACTGGGCAACATTGCAGCCCGTGCCCAGGCCAAAGGTTTTGCCTTTGAGTACATGACCCGTGGGCGGGCCGTGGTGCTGGGCGACCCTGGCCCCTGGATCTGCTCCGGTATGACTGGCGGACGGGTTTACCTGCGCTTCTGGCCCGAGATGGGTCTCAACGAAGAGGCCATGCACCGACGGCTGGCAAAAGGCGCGAAGGTGGCCATTCAGAAGCTCGATGAGCGCGGGATTGCCGATGTGCGTGAACTGATGAGTGCGTACCTCAACGCCCTGCGCGATGTCGAGCGTGAAGACAAGGCCGAGCGTTTGATGAAGCTGCTGGCCGACCCTGCGACCCATTTCCGCATGGTGGTGCCTACCAACCAGCAAGTGGTGCAGGAAGTCAGTACCGAGTAAACCGCCGCATTGAGAGGGGTAGCTTTCAGGCTGCCCCTTCTGTTGTTGGGGTTGAAGTGATTGCGTCTGGTGGTAGACCGACCGGCTTGAACACTCGCGCCCAGGAAGGGATTTGATACCAGATTTGGTTGATTCGTTACCGAACGGTAACGAATCAACCCGACCGAAGTTATCCGCTTAGCGGAGGGCGATACCGCCCTTGGAAGGGAGACGCTTTATTCGCCGACCGACAGTGAAGGGCCATCGGCCCCCGGCTAGCGCCGGTACTCAAGGGAGGGGTGTGCTCTAGGATTCAAAAAGACAGCCTCTGGTGTTTTTGGTTTTGTAAACTGTCTTTTTGAATCCGGTATGACATGAGTGGGATGCGATATTAGCTAACGACATGGATGTAAGTTATAGTCTGCACCACCCAATAAACCGTTCCTTTCTGAAGGGTCAAGGAAGTTCAACCTATAGCCATCTTCACATCTATGAGCCATCACGCCTAAGAAAGCTTTACCCTGAACAGAACAGTGGTCGCCGGGATGGATAGCCACGTCTGTGAAGAGTGCGATCAATATAGCTCATCGGTTTGCTGGAATGTATACAAGACTCATTCTGTATCCGGATTCAGTCTTTTTGTGCAAGTCTAGTTTGGTAGTTTCATGTCAAGGTACAATTGTCCCAAATGGAAGCCAAGGCTTTGCTGGCTAAGCTGATAGATCGCACCGGGCTGCTCGAGCACCACGTGCACACGCTACGCAGGCTTGAGCCCTTGATGAGCCCCATGGCCTCAGAAATCGCCCTGGCCTTTTACGACTACCTGGGGCGCGATGAGGAGATGCGGGCTATTTTGTGGGATGCTCCCGGGCGGGTTGAGCGCCTGTACCAGAGTTTTGCCGACTGGTACAGGGGCCTATTCTGTGGAAACTATGATGCCGAATACGCAGAGAAGCGTGCCCGGATTGGCCTGGTACATGCGGCTATTGGTGTCAAGCCCAGCTTTATCATGCCGGCTTTTGGCATGGTGCAAGAGCTTTCGCTCGAGCACCTGCGCAACACCCTTCGAAGCCCCGAAATATATAGTGCGGTGGAAGCCTTTGAGAAGATCATGTCCATCGAGGCGGCCCTGATGCAGGATAGCTACATGCAGGCCATGGAGTACGGCTACCGCCTGGGGGTAGCTGCCGACCAGGAGAAAGCCCTGGTGGCGGGGGCCAGGGCCATGCTGGGAAAAACCAACTGAACAGGTGAGAAAGGGTCAAGCGCCGAAGGTCATGGGCTGTATAGACGCGCTCTTTCTCATTCGATAACTGCTCAGCATAGCCCGCTTTCGGCAACTGTCGAGTCATATAAAAAATTCGGTTGAGCAAAGGAAGGGGCTTCTAAACTGGATTTGTGAATAACCCAGAGAAGCCCAAAGATAGTGTAGCTTGCCAGAACTGCGGAAGTGTGAAAGTCGAATGTGGCGGC
>NZ_QWKY01000025.1 GCF_003574035.1 Meiothermus hypogaeus
GGTTTCGGGGTAGGGGCGGTAGTTGTTGATGCCAATCACCAGGGCATAGGTTTCGGGTTTGGGCATGGGTTGGGCTAAACCCATCCAGCACCCCACGCCCAGCCCTACAAGGCAGGGAATTGGCCAGCCCCCAATGCGCCCCATGCAAAGCACCGCCAGAGTAAGTTGCCACCCTTCATTCTCCAATGTTAGATGGAGATGAAAGCAAGCTAAGCAATGCAGGAGACGGCGTTAACCCAGCGAAAAAGGTGGATTTGTAGTATATCACGGTACAAACCCTTTTTTCATCGGCTTTTTATTGTCCTGAAGGACACAACGCCTAGTGCAATTGGCCCCAATCTCTACTAGATGTTGCGTTTTGGAGTTATGACCAGCCCTATGCCGCAAGATTGGAGTTTCCTGTATCCGCGCCGCGATGGGGGTTTGTGGGGTGGATAAGCCGAGCCCTACCCCTTCTCGGCGACGGGGGCTATCACCCCATGTTCGCAAAGCCCTCTGGCGCACCGGACTGGTGGTGCTGGTGATGGTGGTCTCGTCGTATATCTTGAGCAACAACCTGCTGGGACCTTTTGGCGCCTTTATCAAGGGGCCGCAAGGGGCTTCGCTGGACCGTCTGACCCGGGTGGTGCACCGCTGGGGTTCGCCGGTTCCCATTCGGGACTTTCCGCTGGTGGTGTTGGTGGAGCTCGAGCAGCAAAGTATCGGCCAGCTCAGCCCGGACAGCTATGTGTTCAACCGGGGCCAACTGGCCCGCCTGACCCAAAAAATTCTGACCTACACGCCCAAAGGCATCTTCCTGGACTTCGACCTGCGCCACCCCAGCAACGAAGGGGGGGTGCTGTCGGCGGGAGACCGGGAGTTGCTGGCGTTGTTGAAGCAAATCCAAACCCCCTTACTGCTGCCCGACACCGAGGTATTGGGTCAACCGCTGGGCCGCCTCAACCCCAACCTCCACGCCGTACAAGCACAGGTTTTCTACGATAGCGACGGGCAAACCCGAAAAATCCCCCGGCCCCAATCCGGCCAGCCGGTAGCGGCTTCGCTGGGGCTATATTGCCTGGGGCTGGGTATAGATTTACAGGACGGCAAGCGCTGCCAGCAGGCGGTGGCCTCGGGCAGCCCAAAAGCCGACGGTAAGCGCATCATTTATCGCGAAATACGGCGCTTCAGAGCCCATACCCAAGGCCGCCAGCTCTGGCCCAACCTGGTGGTGATAGAAGGGCTGGATTTTTTGAACGATGGGCTGGTGCAGTCCGAGGAAACCCAGGGGGCTTTGTTTCTGGTAGGGCGCACCTACCCCAAGGCCGATGACGTCCACTTCAGCGCCATCGGGCCGGTACAGGGCATTGATATTCATGTGAATGCCCTCCTGACCCTGGCCACCTATCGCAGTTTTTCCGAAACCCTGGGCTGGGGGCCAGTGCTTCTGTTGGTGCCGCTGGTGGTGTTTCTGGCCCTCTGGCTGACCTATTCCATCACCGATGGCTGGCTCAAGTCCAGCCGCTTCCAGGGCTTCGTGCAGGCCCTGATCGAGACCGCTATCGCGGCCTGGTTTTTGTTTTTGGCCGGCGTGCTGATTTTGCAGTACACCGGCCATTTTCTGGACTACCTCTACCCAATTGTGGCCTTCCAGATGGGCGCTTTACTCTTGAAGCTATTTGCCGGAGGGAAAAAAGATGAAAGCAAAACCAGCGATAAAGGCCAGGAAGTGGCCGATAAACTCAAGGAAATCGTGGAGGGCACAGGGGATGGTTAGGGTTTTCCTGGCCCTGGCTTTTTTGGGTTCGCTGGGGCTGGCCGAGCAGGCCCGCCTCGAGCTGATGGGCAAGGCCAGGCTCGAGCGTCCCGACCAGACCGTACAAACCTACACCCGCAGCGGCGGCCCCGCCCTGGTGCTGAACCTGGAAGCCGGCGACCGCCTGTGCATCACCGCGGGCAAGGGACGGCTTTTGTACGGGGTGCGGGCTTTTGCGCTGGAAGCCAGGGGAGCTGCTTGCTTCGAGGTGGCCCGGCCCAAGTCGTTCTGGCAGAACCTGGTAGCCAGTTGCCAGGACATTGGGGTCTGCAAAAAACAGGCCGAAGTAGCTTTTATCAAAGAAGCCAAGAGCCGGGGTACGGAGGGGAGCGTACCGGTGTTGTACGTGCCCACCGACTACAGCCTGGAGACCCTTTATCTGGTGGTTGCTGCCGGACAATCCCTGCGCGTGCTCGACAGCCAGCAAGAACTGGCCCAAATCGAAGTGGGTCGTGAGGGTTTTGCGGTTTCCAGCACTCTGCTCAGGAGGGCTACCCGCATCGAAGCAGTCAATCGCTCAGGGGTAGTGGTCTATGCCGCTCCGGTGCGCTGGGTGCATTTCGCCAGCGAGGTCACGGTGGAAAACCCCCTCGAGGCCGCCCTGGCCCTCTGGCTCACCGGCCAGATTGGATACGCCCCTGCCGCCTACAGCTACCTGCTGGCTGCTGGAAGTACCGAGCTAGCCCGCATCCTGGAAGCCCAGATGCGCCAGGAGTTCCGGGGCACTTACCGCTGAAGGTCGTTTTGTTCGTCGAGACGCGGCTATGAGCCACGATCGGGAGCCCAACAATCCAGAAGGTGGGCTATCGGTATCGTGCTATATCATCGGCGCTGGCTTTAGCTGGAACTTTCTACCTGGTAGTTTCCTATCAGGAAAGATAGGCGCTTCACCTCATACCGGATTCAAAAAGACAGTTCACAAAACCAAAAAACCCATAGGTTGTCTTTTTGAATCCTAGAGGACTCCCTTCGGTCGGGTTGATTCGTTACCGAATGGTAACGAATCAACCGAATCTGGTATCATAGCCCAGCGGCCGAAGCACCCCCCCTATGGCGATTGGCAATCAGCCATGTGCTGTGGGCTAAAACCTCCCAACACCCCGGCAAACCCGCACCGTTTCTGCTACCCTACTCGGCATGGAGTTTGCGCTCAACTTCTTGCTGATTGCGGGGGGGATTGTACTCCTCTACTTTGGGGGCGAAACACTGGTAAAAAATGCGGTGGTGCTGGCCCACAGTTGGGGCATCAGCACCATCGTGGTGGGCCTGACGGTGGTGGCCTTTGGTACCAGCAGCCCCGAGCTGGCCGCCAGTCTGGCTGCTGCGCTCACGGGCAGTCCGGACATCGCCATCGGCAACGTGGTGGGCTCAAATATCCTGAACGTGCTGCTCATCCTGGGGGTCACGGCCCTGGTAGCGCCCATCCGGGCCCAGGCCCAGTTCATCAAGCGCGAGGTGCCCATCATGATCGGGGCGGCTTTGCTGCTGTTTTGGTTTTTGTACTTCGACCAGCAAGTAAGCCGTCTGGAGGGGCTCTTGTCGGTGGTCTTGCTGGGCCTGTACATCGGGTTCCTGTACCGCAGCAGCGCGGGGGAAAGCGCCGAAGTGCAGGGCGAGTTCGACCAGGAGTATGGTCGGCCTGTTCAGGCGAGCTGGCAAACCTACGCAGGGGTGGTGTTGGGGCTGGTGCTCCTGGGGGTGGGGGCCCGCCTGCTGACCATCGGCGCGGTGGAGCTGGCCCGGGCCTTTGGGGTTCCTGAACTTATCATTGGCCTGACCATCGTGGCCCTGGGCACCAGCCTCCCGGAGGTAGCCGCCTCTATTACCGCCGCCTTGCGTCGCGAGCCGGACATCGCGCTGGGCAACATTGTAGGCTCCAATGTCTTTAACATCCTGGGCATCCTGGGCATTACGGCCCTGGTACAGCCCGTTGGCCTACCCTGGGAGAGCATCCAGCGCGACCTGTGGGTGATGCTCGGGGCCAGCGTGCTCCTGTGGCCTTTCCTGGTCACCGGGTTCCGGCTGGGCCGCAGGGAAGGGGGTGTTTTTCTGGGGCTGTACGTGATTTATGTGGCCCTGCTCATCCGAACGGCCACCTAATGCGCCGCTGGCTGGTGAATGCGGGCCAATAGGGCCATGGCTCGCTCCAGAGCTAGGCGCATATCCTTGCCGGTTTTGGCAGCTTCCTCGGCCCCCATCAGAGTTTCCAGGGCCTGGACAACGGCCTCAGCCGTCATCTTTTTAGCAAGGAGGAGGGTTTGCTTGGCCGCGTAGGGGTGCATACCCAGGGCGCTGGCAGCCATGCCCTCTCCTAGCATGGGGTCGTCCTGTAATAGCGCCCAGGCTCTGGCCACCCGCACATACTGCCAGGAGAGTGCCCCCAGGATGCGCAGGGGATCTTCACCCCGCTCGAGCAGTTCTCGGGCATACTTGAAGGCCTGGGTGGGCTTGCCTTCTGTGATCGAGCGCACCAGGTCAAAGCCCGATATGGGGGCATCCAGGGCCGCCAGGGCCTGGACTTTCTCGAGCGTAATGGGGGGCGACACCAGGCAGAGTTTCTTGAGCTCCTGCTCGAGGGCCTCGAGCCCCATAGCGGGGTTTTCGGCGCTGCCCTTACCCCCCACCAAGCCTGCCAGATACGATGCGATGGCCCCCGGCAGCTTGAGGTCGTAGTGGCGGGCGCGGTTGATGACCCAGTTGGTCATCTCCTTGGGGCCGGGGGTGGGGTGGTCGCGCTTTTGGGCTTTGTCGGCATACCATTTGCTGCGGGCCGCCGTAGGCCGGGGGTCGAGCAACAATACCACCGCATCGGGTGGCACGGCCTCCAGCACCTCCCTGAGGGGCTTCCACTCGGTCTCGCTCAGGTCGCGCAAATCCACCAGGGCCCCGCCCGGCCCAAAAAGCCCCCCGCTGGCCTCCTGGGCCACCAGGGCGGGTTCGGGGGGCATCATACGGGGGGCCAGACCCTGCAAGCGAGCCTCTTGCAGCAGGGCCTCACGGGCCAGAAAGCTATCGCCGGTAAAAACCTGAATCATGCCCAGAGGCAGGATACCAAAAGGGGGTCCAGGGGTCAGGGGTCAAGAGCCTCCGACAAAAAGTCCTCACCCTGTTGGAACCAACCCGAGGTTTTCTGGGCTCTTTAGCACAACGAAACTAAAGCACGGCCTTTGCTTTCTTACTGTTTCAAACCACAGGCTCGAGCGCCGCCGCTTCAGAAGAAGACTCCACCCGCGCTGGCGGTGTTTCACCTGCTGTTGCGGGTTTATGCCCGTGCTTGTCCGACTTTTCAGCTTCTGGTTTGACCCCCTGGGTGCTGGCGTATTCCCACCAAAGCTGTAAAAGCTGGGGCTCGAGGTCGGCCACTACCCCCTGTAGCCGGGTTAGCTCGTTGCGGGCCAAGCCGCTGTTGATGACCACGCTCACGGGCTTCAAGGTGAACTTGGCCCAGGTATCGCCGTCGCGGGTCACAAAAATGTGCGGTTTTTCCTGGGCGCTGCCCGACTTGACATAGAAGCGAAAACCACCCCGGCGCATGAGCGTCAACATGGCTAAAGTTTAGCGGCCCCTGGTCTGGCTTGCGGTGCTTCTGACCATCCTGGGCGTTACACAATCCTTGCATAAACCAGCCCACCCTCGTACTGGCTGTTTTCGTATAGATTGAAGCCTGGTGGACAACCGCCTGCGGCTTCTGTTGATCGTGGCCCTGTTGGGCAGCTTCGCGCTATATAGCTGGCGCGGTCTGGGCGAGGTATTCCGGGAGCGCGGGCGCTACACCGATGCGCTGGGGCTCATCCCCGCCGCCACCCCTCCCCTGCGCTTTGGGGTACCGTCGCTCCAGGAGTTGGCGGTGCGCTACCACCTCGAGCCCGCCCAGGCCACCTGTGCGCTGTGCCACATCGGCCAGGAAAGTGCCAAACAGCTCAATCCTTTTGGCCGGGACTATCAGGTCATCGTGCGCCGCATGCTGGATGAAACTGTGGCTGCCGACAGCCCCGAAGCCCGCAGCATCTTTCAGCTCAACGCAGTACAGGTTCGCCAGGCTATCCAGGAAGTCACCCAGGATGGGCTCGACTCCGACGGCGATGGTTTTGATAATGACCTGGAGCTGCTCTTCGGTTTTTGGCCCGGCGAGGCCCAGTCCAGGCCCAGTCTGAGCCCCCAAACTTTACTGGGCTACCGTGCTCAACTGCGTCAGCTTGCCCAGAATGGGCAGCTAGAAGCCCTATTGCGCGGGCAATCCCCCACCGAGGCCACACCCAACTTCTGGGGCTTTAGCAAAAGCCAGCTACCCCTGGTGCGGCCAGAGCGGCTATGGCTCTACCAAACTGCCCTTATGCCAGACTCAAAAAGATAGTTTTCAAAACCGAAGACCCCAGAGGCTATCTTTTTGAATCCCAGAGCACACCCCTCCCGAACGGTCGGCGAAGAAAGCGTCTCCCTTCCAAGGGGCGGTATCGCCCTCCGCTACGCGGATAACTTCCAAGGGGCGGTATCGCCCTCCGCTACGCGGATAACTTCCAAGGGGCGGTATCGCCCTCCGCTACGCGGATAACTTCGGTCGGGTTAGTTCGTCACCAAAGGGTGACGAACTAACCGAATCTGGTATTCCCAGCAACCAGCCCCCCATCTCGTAGGGGGCCAACGGAGCGGTGCAGACCTAATCTGCAGCCTGGGGCCGTGGGGTTCCCTTTTGCTCGCCCCGCAGAAAAAACAAGAGACCCAGCCCAAACGGAATGAAGGCCATCCAGAGGTTAGGGTACGGGTAGAAGAGGGCCAGGGCCAGGAGACCCATCACCCAGCTTTCCCAGCGTTGTAAGGGGTGGCGGGTGTAGCCCACCGTCGCTGCTGCCAGGAACACAATGGCCACAGCGGTAAAGAAGAAGCGCTCGAGAATAATCAGCCAGCCCTCGATCCCCGGTACGTTCTGCACAATCGGCAAGACCAGCAAACCGGTTCCAGTAAAGGAGAGCAGGAAGAAAAAGCCGATGATGTACTTGGCCAGCGCCACCCGCGCCGCATACACCCCGGTCAGGATGGGGTTGGTTTTGAACACCGAGGCCGCCGCATAGCCAGAAAGCGCCACCGGTGGGGTCACGTCGGCCAGCACCGCGTAGTAGAAGAGGAACATGTGGGTGGCTAGCGTTGCGGCCAACACGGCTTGTTGGGGCTCGAGGCCATACCCCTGGAAGTTAGAAGCGGCAATTTTAATGATGGCCGGAGCGGTCAGCGAGGCGGTAAGCACGTAGGTTGCCGTCGGCGGCACACCCATCCCCAAAATCAGGCTGAAGAGGGCAGTCACCAGGGTGGCCAGCAACAGGCTTTCCCCCGAGACCTGGCCCAGAAAGATGGAGAACTTGGAGGGCAGGCCGGTAATCACCATCATGCCGAAAATTAGGTTGGCCGCCACAATGGCCGAGCCAATGGGAATCAGCTGGCGGAAACCTTCAGCCAGCCCCAGCGCAATCGGTTCGATAGCTCCCCGCAGCTTACCTGTGGCAATAGCCGGGTAAACGAAGGTGCCCAGCAAAAGCCCCAGCACCGCCAGCGTTACAGGCAGAACGGGTATTCTGCCCAGGTCCCAGCCTGCCAGCAGGGGCAAAAAAGCACCCCCCAGGGCCAGCCCAATACCCAGGGGTAAGCCCACCTTATAGGCCGGGCTCCGCATGGCCTCGGCCAGGGGTGCAGGCCTTAGAGTGGGGTCGAGATAGCAGACCAGGATAAAAGCCAGGGAGGCCAGGTACACTGCGGTCGAGACCTCCGTACCCAAAAAGAGCATCACCACGATCAGGACGATGGGCACAAAGATGGTGCTGTAACGAAGAGCATAGCTACGCCGCAGCGTTTCGTCTGCTCCCACAGGAGGCAGCTTGGCCTTGCGGGCGTAGAACTCGTTAAAGGTCAGGATGCCCAGCAAGTACAAGAGCATGGGCCCAATGGCCATGATGACCACCCACAGGTAGCTGATCTGCAAGATTTCCACCATCACAAAGGCGATGCTGCCCAGCACCGGCGGGGTGATCAGCGCAATGGTGCCTGCGGTCGCCACCAGACCCGCTGCGATCATCTTGTCGTAGTTGGCTTTTTCGTAGAGCGGCTTGGTCAGGGTAGCCACAAACTGAGTGTCGGCAGCCCCCGAGCCACTGAACATGCCCATGAAGACCGAAGCAATGCCGGTCACCCGCCCGGGCGTTTGTGGGGTGCGGCCCACCATCGCCAGGGCCATGTTGGCCACCACCCGCCCTAGCCCGAGCGCACCTATCAACCCCGAGAGAATGGTGAAGTAGACCAGGTATTTGGCCGATACCCCGGTGATGAGACCATAGATACCGGCCTCGGTTTCGTTGTAGGTCTTGCCCAGGATCAGGTCAATACCGTTTTTGGCCCCACGGAACGTACCGGGCACGTACTGGCCGTACATGTTGTAGGCCAGGAAAATAAGCACCAACGAGGGCATAATGGGGCCCAGCAAACGAGAGACCAGCCCCAGCACCAGAATGATAATGCTGAAGGACATGGCCATATCCCAGCCCGCCGGGATGACTGCTCGGTTGACCAGCTCTTCGTAATAGCGCACCTGGTAGGCCCAGGGCGCGATGGCCAGCAGCGCAGCGGCAATATCGGTATAGCGGCGCATCTGCGGCAACAAAGCCGGTAGCACCGCCAGCGCCCAGGCCAGGGTTCCCATCAGCTTGCCAGCCAGTGGAATATCCACCCCCGGCACATTGGGCACCCAGAAGGTGTAGAGAAAAGGCAGGGTGAGGGCCGCAAAAACCCATGAGCCCACCGTGCGCCGAGCAGCAGGAAGGCGAGAGGTAATCAGGTACCCTGCTACCAGGAGCAGTAGAACGTGGGTAGCCCGGCGCAGCTGTACCTGGTCAAGGATGCTGATATCCAGACGGCTCAGCGGGGTAAAGGGATGTACCACCAGATACATGCTAAAAAGCGCTGCAACAAGCAAAATTACCCAGATGACCCGCCCCATCCGAGTGGTTCGGCCCGTACTGTCCTGAGGTATTTCCATGAAGCCTCCTAAAAGCCGGGTTGGTGAGCGTGATTATATCTCGCTTTTTGGTCTGCGTTTTTGCACATAAGGGCTCGAGGTTTTCTCCATTGGCCGGTCTTTTTGGCCAGTGCGGGCCTCGAGAGCCGCTGGAAGGCCCAAGGTGGGACTAAGCACCACAAAGCCTAAAGCACGCACTGAAGGTGGCGGGCGCTTTGAGAAAAAAGCTCCCCCAAAAGGCTCGAGGGAGCTTCGCAATAACGCTTGCTTTACTTCAGGGCCCCGGTTTCGCGCAGGTAGCGCAAAGCGCCCGGGTGGAAGGGAATCGCGACTTTCTGGTTGACCAGATCCACGGTGTTCTTGATGGTGGTATCGCGGGCCGCGGCGGTAGCGGTAACCAGAGTTTGTAGATTACTGAAGACGGCTTTCATGATGGCAGCAGCCAGGTCGTCGGGCATGGAGGCTGGGCAGAGGAATAAGTTGCCTGTGTAGAGCGCAAACACATTGTCCTTAGTGCCATAGGCTGTTTTGGGCAGTACACCCGTGGTAATGATGCCGGGGAACTCCTTTTGTAGGAGTTGCGCGGTGGGGCCGGTGCGCGGCGAGTCTACCAGCTTGATCTGGTCACCTTTACGAGCCAGGCTCTGGGCAAGTTCAACCACACTGGCGGTCGGCACACCACCCACCCAGAAGTAGGCATCTATGGTGCCTTCCGAAAGAGCTTTGGCCGACTCGGCTGCGGGCAGGCGCTCCCGCTTGGCAAACTCACGCACATCCACACCTGCACCCTTGAGCACCAATAAAGCCAGGTTTTCGGTGGAGGAACCGGGCTGGCCAGTCGAGACCCGTTTACCCCGCAGGTCACCCACAAACTTGATACCCGACTTTTCGGTGGTCACAATGTGAATCAGGCTCGGATACATGTAGAACATGATGCGCTGCATGTCGGCCTTGCGCTGGGTGAAGCGCGGCTCCTCGCCGGTGTAGGTGACCAGCGCGGAGTCGGTGGTGGCCAGGGCGCAGTAGTAGGTATTGGAGCGAGGGTCGGTGCGGTCTCGCAAAAGCAGAATGTTATCGTAGGAGCCACCGGTCTGTTGGGCAGTGGCATCGGCCACACCCGCCTCGCTTAGCAGCTTGGCAATGGCTTGCCCATAAAAAAAGAACACCCCACCGGTGCTACCGGTAGGAATAACCACCCTGGGACGCTGCTGGGCCAGGGCAGTCCCCAGCACCAGAACCAAGAAAATTACCCACAGTTTCCACAGCTTCATTGAAAGACCTCCTGAAGACCGGATCAAGACAGGCTTAATTGACCACCCCAAACACCGCTTTAGCCCGATGTGTTGTGGGTTATGCTTCCGGCTGTGGACAGTCTACATATTTCATGTAACATGTCAAGGGGCAGACGCCATAATGTCCGCAGATAGAGCGCAACCCAAAACATAAAGTTGGAGTGAAGCCCGTTTATGTCCTGTAAACCCAAAGTTTGCACTTTTCAGAAATATCCCTATCCAGAGGCCAAAGCCAAAGGCCGAAAGCACTCTGTCTGCGGCATGGGACTCGAGGCCTGCAACCATCGGCTCAAACTGAGCGACAGCCCAAAGACCCTGTTGGCCAACCCTGACGGTTTATGAAGCCGCGAGTCAAACTGCAATCCGAACGCCTGGCCGACAAGGCCTATGCCATATTGCGCACCCAGATTCTGAAGGGGGAGTTGCCGCCCGGCCATGCCTTGAGCGTCCCCGAGCTATCCCGCCAACTCGGAGTCTCACGCAGCCCGGTGCGCGAAGCGGTGCTGCAACTGGTAGCCGATGGCCTGGCCCAGGAGGAAGCCCGCAAGGGCGCGGTGGTTGCCCACTTTGGCCTCGAGGACGCGCTACAAATCCTGGAGGCTCGAGAGGCGCTGGAGGTGGCCTCGGTGCGACTGGGGGCCACCAGGGCCACCGCCAAAGACCTGGCGCTGCTGAATCATGTTTTGCAAGCCCAGGCCAAAACCATCCAGGAAGCCGACCTCGAGGGCTATCAGGCCACCGACCTTAAGTTTCACAAACTGCTGGGCACCCTGAGCCACAACCTCGTACTGGAGCGGATGGTGGGGCTGCTCAAGGATCAGTCGCACCTGGCGCTGGAATCGGCGGCCCACGACCTGGCCCAGCTCGAGCGGGGATACCTCGAACACCAGGCCGTACTGGCAGCCCTCGAGGCCCGCAACGCCCCACAAGCCGCCAGGGCATTACAAAAACACTTCAAGCGCATTCGGGAAAGCCTGGAAAGCTGGCTAGCCTCCGACCAAACACAACCCTCCACATCAAAATAAACTGACCCGCCGGTCAGTTTAGGGGTATGATGGGCGGGTGCTAGCGCTGGCCTTATTACGTGACCCCAGATATAGAACATACTGGATTGCGCTATTTCTTTCGCAGCTAGGCACCTGGATGCAAGCCGCTACCCAGGGCTGGCTGGTGCTGGAACTGACCGGCAGCGCCGAGCGGCTGGGTCTGGTGGTGGCCTTGCAGTTTCTACCCTCGTTGCTCTTCTCGATTCCAGCCGGGGTACTCTCAGATCGTTACAGCCGACGCAACCTGCTCTTCATCACCCAGGGCGGCATGGCGGTGCTGGCTTTTGGCATGTTCGCCCTGATCGTGACCGGGCTGGTGCGCTATGAACAGGTGCTGGTGTTTGCCTTTCTTTACGGGCTGTTCAATGCCATGGATTTGCCGGTGCGACAGGCCTTCACCGTGGAGCTGGCGGGCAAAGAGCGCTACCCTGGCGCCATCGCTCTGAACTCTTTTGGCTTCAACACCTCGAGGCTCGTAGGGCCGGCCCTGGCCGGGCTGCTCATTGCGGGTTTTGGCCTTTCCTGGAGCTACCTGGCCAACGCGCTTTCCTTCATTCCGCTGATTGCGGTTTTGTTCATCACACCCAGCAACAAACCACAGCCCCAACACAACGGGGTTGTGGAGGATGCCCTCGAGGGCTTGCGCTTTGTCTGGGGGCACCCCCTGGTGCGGCAGGTGGTGGTGCTGGTAGGGCTGACCAGCTTGCTGGGCATGAACTTTCAGACCATCGTGCCTTCGTATGCAAGGCTCGAGCTCGGCCTCGATGCGCAGGGATTCGGTTTCTTGATGTCGGCGGTGGGCCTCGGCTCCATCGTAGCTGCCCTGGTGCAAGCCATCGCTTCCAGGGCCCGTCCCATGCGGGCCGTGTTGGGCAGCATGATTCTGGGCGCCTCGCTGATTACCCTGGCCCTACCCCTCCCCACCCTTTGGGTAGCGGTGGTGCTGGGCATCGGCGGACTGGGCATGATTACCACCATGCTTAATTCCAACACCACCGTCCAACTCATTGCGCCCGACCGCATCCGGGGGCGGGTGATGTCGGTGTACTCGATGGTCTTGCTGGGCTCCGGGCCGCTGGGGGCCTATCTTTCGGGCTTGCTGATCGATGCCCTGGGGGCCCGCTGGGGCGTGGCCGTGATGGGCTTGCTTACCCTCATGGCTGCACTGGTCATGATCCGCTTTCCCTGGCCCAAGGTGCTGGCCCCCACGCCGGCCCCCAAAGTGGAGCCACCCCCACCCACCCCCCAGGTTGCCTCGGACTGACCCGGCCTGGGTATGCTGTGCGAGGTGGAGATATTACCGGCCCTCGAGGCCCGATACCAGATGGCTCTCACGCCGCTTGTAGGTGGGGCCGAAGCCCGCACCTTTGCGGGCGATGGGTTGGTGTTCAAAATCTACCCACCCCAGACTACAGAACCTGGCGGCATCTACGCCGCCCGTCTGGAAGCCCTCAACATGACCAAAGCGGGGCTGGGCGAGTGGGTGGTGGAGGTCTACACTTTCAATCAGCACGGCATTCTGGTCACCAAGCGTTATCCTGGGGCCAACTTCACCCCCGAACGTTTTAACCAGGCCGCCCTGGAGGAGCTGGCCCGATTCTTCGTGCGACTGCACGCCATCCGGGAGCCCGGTGTGGTCAGCCGCTCCCGCTTGCAAGACCGCCTCAACCAGTTTGGCGGCACCCTGCACGACCTTCCCGAGGCCCAGCAGTTGGTGGGTTGGTTGCGGCAACATATTGAAGAAGTCGCCGGAACCCCCCAGGCTTTCTGCCACCGCGACCCCCACGCCGCCAACATTCTCTTGAAGCACCCCGAGGCCCAGGACGTGCCCGAAGCCCTGGTAGTGGACTGGGTGCGCGCCCAGCCCGACGACCCCGCCCGCGACCTGGCCATCCTGACCACCGGAACGCTGGTTCTGCTGGGCGAGGAAAAAGCCCTGGCTGCCTTGCAACACATTGTGCGCGGCTACCCGGAGCCCAAGGTGCTCTGGCGCCGCTTGCGCTTCTGGGTACCCCTTACCTACCTGCACGACATGCACTGGTTCCGCACCAAAGAACCCACTGGTTTCGAGGCTGCTGTAGCCGACAAGATGCCCAAGGCTCTGCGTTTCTACCAGAATTTCAGTCCTGAGTTGGCCTGAAGTATCCCAACGTGTATCCAAAAGCCTAAGGCCAAAGGCAAAATGCTGAGGATAACCTTGGTCATTTGCTCTCCCTTGCAACCGGGTGTTACGATTCAGCCACCATGAAACTGACGGTAGTAGACCACCCCCTGGTTCAGCACAAGCTGGCTATCATTCGGGATAAAAATACCGGCAACAAAGAGTTCCGCGAGCTGATGGAAGAAGTCACCATGCTCATGGCCTACGAGGCCATGCGCGACCTCGAGCTCGACCCCGTCACCATCGAAACCCCCCTCACCACCATGACCGCTCACATGCTCTCAGGCAAAAAACTGGCGGTAGTGGCCATTTTGCGGGCCGGACTGATTATGGTGGATGGCATTCTCAAGCTGGTGCCCGCCGCTAAGGTGGGCCATATTGGGCTCTACCGCGACCCACAGACCCTCAACCCGGTGGAGTATTATTGCAAACTCCCCGCCGATATCGCCGAGCGCAGGGTCTTCCTCACCGACCCCATGCTCGCCACCGCAGGTAGCGCAGTACACGCGCTCTCAATCCTGAAAGCCAAGGGGGCCCACCACATCAAGCTGATGAGCATCATCGCCGCCCCTGAAGGCATCAAGCGGGTACAGGAAGCACACCCCGATGTAGAAATTGTGGTAGCGGCTGTGGATAGCCACCTCAACGACCACGGCTACATTGTGCCGGGCCTGGGCGATGCTGGAGACCGGATTTATGGTACCAAATGACATCCCGGCCCTTCGTCTGGCCAAGATATTGGGTTGGCCCCGTTTATTGCTTCTGGCTCAGGCAAAGCCTGGAAAAACGCGCGCATGCAGCCCCATTCCTCACCTGCACGCGATAAGCTAAGGCGATTGGAATGACCGAGTTTCTAAAATCTATCGGCATCGCCAACCCCACCGGTTCGGGCTGGTTGATTGTGGTTTTCACATTTGTGGTGGCCTGGACCGTAACCTGGCGCTTTATGCCCAGGGTGCGACAGTTTGCCCTCAAAGTGGGCTGGGCCGATCAGCCCAATGCCCGCCGCCTGAATAAGGAACCCCTGCCCAATGCCGGAGGTTTAGCCATTTTTGCTGGCGTGGTGGCAGCACTGGTGGTAGCCACTGCCCTGCGCCCCATTCTGATTCAGGAAGTGCAGGTACAGGTACTGGCCATTTTGTTGGGGGGGGCCATTCTGGTACTGGTGGGTTTTGTAGATGACCAGTTTAGCTTGCCACCGTTGTTTCGACTCCTGGTGCAGTTTTTGTGTGCCCTGCTGCTGGTTGCTGTTGGCATTCGTTTTAATGCCGCGTTCGGAACAGCCCTCGATCCATTCTGGGGTACGGCGCTAACCATATTCTGGGTAATGGGCATAACCAATGCGGTGAACCTGATGGATGGCGTAGACGGTCTGGCCGGAGGAATTTCTTATATCACCGCCATGAGCTTGCTCGCCGTTTCGGCCCAGAACCCCCAGTGGGCGGCAGCCACCCTGGTACTGGCCGCACTGGCAGGAGCGGCTTTGGGTTTTTTACGGCACAACTTCTTCCCTTCCAAGATCATCATGGGTGATGCCGGCGCCTATTTCTTCGGCTATGTGCTGGCTGCTACCGCTTTGTTGGGCAGCCTCAAGGTCACGACGGTTTTTTCACTGGTTCCTACCGCCCTGTTCTTGCTGCTGCCCATTCTGGACACTTCGCAGGTGTTTATCCGCCGCCTTCTCAAGCGGCAAAACCCCATGTCTACCCCCGGTAAAGACCACATCCACCACCGGCTCTTGGCCCGGGGCTTCTCCCAGCGCCGTACCACTGTAACCTTGTGGATCATTACACTGGCCCTGAACTTGGTCGCTATGTGGGTTCAGGGGGTCAATTATGCTGTAATTGCGGTAACCGCTATCGGCACTGCATCGCTGCTGGGTTTTACCGTCTGGCGCAAGCTACGGGCGGTGTGGAAAGAGACCGCGCAGTAGCCCCAGGGAAACGCCTAGCTCGAGGCCGAGGTATAACTCCGCAGGGCAAAGCGCCAGAAAACCCTGGAAAACAGCAGCAAAAAGAGGGCAATCAGAAGGGCCAGGCCCAGGTTTGCTGGGGTCAGCCGACCCAGCGCAGCTTCCGCGGGTACGGTAGTCAGGAAGGCCACCGGCACCACAAAAGTGAAGATGAAGCGGTAAGCTACTGGAAAAGCCTGTACAGGGAAGCGCCCAGCCTCGAGCAAAGCCCGCAAAACCTCGGTGGCGTTGGCCACCTTGACAAACCAGATGCTGCTGGCACTAATGACAAACCAAAGGCTATAAAGCATTACGAAGGCCACGGCCAAAAGGCCAAAGCCTACCCCGTAATCGGCCGGGCCCAGCCCCAGACGGTAGCCTGCATAGAACCAGAGCATAAGCCCAATGATCCCATCGCTCAGGCTCCAGGGTGCAAGGGTGCGAAAAGATAGCCAGAACTGGCTATCCAGCGGCTTTAGGAGGACAAAATCGAGGGTGCCTTTTTGCACCTGTTCCACCACCCGGTTAAGGTTAGGCGAGAGTAGGGTGAAGGCAAAACTATCCATCATCAGGAAGGCAGCCAGCACCAGCAAGGCTTCCTCGAACTTCCACCCCCCTGGCTGATAGCCCCCCTGGTAGAGCAGGGAGATCCCAAACAGGCTGCCGGCAGCAGCGCCTAGGGCCGAGAGCGCGGCCAACAAAAAATTGCCCCGGTACTCGAGCTCTGCCGCCAGGGCCGTCCCCCAGAAGCGGCCCAACACCCGCAGGTAGCGCATGGGTTAGTTTATCAAGTGGGTCTACAGGTAATTTGGACAGGTTTTTGCCAGCAGAAATGTCGCATGTCTCAGGTCTCAGGTCGCAAGTCCTGATACTTTCAGCCTTTGGCTTTGGGCTCTTGGCTCTTGCATTGACCAAGGATTCGCTTCCTCTCCCCTATCCCCTAAACGGCCCCCCACGCCACACCACCGGCCCAATGATTTTGACCGGGTCGTCGCGGCGGCGCACCACCGGCGGTACACTACGGCGGGCCGGATAAAACACAATGTGCTCGCCTTCTTCCTGGTAGCGCTTGATGAGCAGCGCTTCGTTGAGACCGTCCCAGGCCACCACCACATCCCCGGCCCGGGGCATCCGCCCGGTATCCACTGCCACCCGATCCCCCGGCGCGATGCTCTGGCCCATGGCCCGCACGCTCTCCGAGACCATGCAATCGCCGTTGACAGCAAAGACCCGCACGTTTTCGGGCCGCACCCCCAGTGCCCTTAAGTCTTCCAATGGAATCGAGACTAGGCCCTCGCTGGTTGGGGTGTTCTGGTGGCCCGCCGAAGCGGTGGCCTGGACGGAAAAGGTAGCAAAGTGCAGCTCCGCTTCCAAGCGTTCCAGCCTCTTTAGGGCTTCGCCTTCCGCAAAATCTAACTCCAGCCCAGTAGCCAGGGCAAACTGGGGCCAGTTCCAGCCCAGCACCCGCAGCAAAGCCCGCAATTTGGCTGCGCCCAGGTCGAGGGTGGGGTGGATCAGGCCGCGCTCGAGGCGGCTGACCTCAGTCTGGTTGAGCAATCCCGAGGCCTGCGCTACCTGGGTTTGCGACAGACCCAGGCGCTGGCGCTGCTGGCGGATGGCGGTGGCCCAATGAGGGTACATGCAGGATTCTCCAAAATTATTTTGAGTCATTTTGATTAAGATTCAATCTTTCCAGGCATATTGACTAATCAGTTTTTCTTAGCTAGCCTAATATATGTCTGTATTTTTGTAAATAACATAACACATATCTTAACTTCCCTTCAAAGCACAGGTGAAACATGGAACCAGCCCAGTCCACCACCGACCTGCTCTCCCGACTCGAGCCCTGGCAGTTCTTCGGGGTGATGGGCGCGTTTGCTGTCGCAGGGGCATTGCTCAAGGTTCTGGTTGAGAGCGTGCGGAGCAAGTTCTGGAAGCAGGCCCTCCGCGTACTCAGCAGCGCCTTCTGGGGCACCCTGGCGGCCATCCTGGTTTCGGACTGGCTCACCCTCTCCCCCAAGAGCCTTCTGGTGTTGGCGACGCTTTTAGGCTGGGTCGGCTTTGAGGCCACCCTCGGCAACCTGCTAAGGTTAGTGGGCAAAAAGACCGACTTGAAGCTCGAGGCCCCCAAGCCCCCTCGAAAGAAGCCCCGCAGCAAAAGCTCGGCAAAGTAGCCACAGCCCCCTTCAGCCAGGAGCCAGGCTCACTTTGAGCGTAAACATAGGCCGTTAGCATGAATACTATGCAACTTGGCTATTCCTTTTGCCCCAACGACACCTTTATTTTTTACGCCCTGGCCCACGGCAAGGTGGCCACCCCCTTCCCCATTACCGAACGCCTGGAAGACGTGGAAACCCTCAACCGCTGGGCCTTGCAGGGCCAGCTTCCCCTCACCAAAATCAGCTATGCCGCCTACGGACGCTTGCGCGAGCAGTACGTGGCGCTGCGGGCCGGAGGCGCGCTGGGGCGGGGGGTGGGGCCGCTCCTGGTAGCCAAGTATCCGCTGGGCGAGCTACAGGACAAAAAAATTGCAATTCCGGGCCAGAACACCACTGCGTTTCTGCTGCTGTCCTTGCATAGCCAGGGCTTTGTGCCGGTGGAGATGCGCTACGACCAGATCATGCCAGCGGTAGCGCAGGGTGAGGTAGACGCCGGGCTCATCATCCACGAGTCGCGCTTCACCTATCACCTGCACGGCCTGCAAAAGGTGCTGGACCTGGGCGAGTGGTGGGAAGGGCTGACCGGCCTGCCCCTGCCCCTGGGGGCCATTCTGGCCCGGCGCGACCTGGGTACCGAGACCATTCGGGCCATAGACCGGGCGGTGCGACAGAGCCTGGAGTACGCCTACGCCCACCCAGAAGAGACCGTGGCCTACATCAAGCAGCACGCCCAGGAGTTACAAGACGAAGTGATCTGGGCCCATATCCACACCTACGTTAACGAGTTCTCGCTGGACGTGGGGCCTGAAGGCGAAGCCGCAGTGGCCGAGCTGTTCCGGCGCGGCGAGGCAGCCGGGCTACTTCCTGCATCCCGCCTGCCCAACTTTGCTTGAACCCAGTGCAGATTAGGGCTGCCCCAATAGCGAACAAATTGTGTCTAGTTCAATATTCGTTTGCTTAGTGACACCGTCTGCAAATCTACCCCCAGCAGGTATATTTCTTGCTATCTGTATTCTCAATCAGGAATGTCTGCGCGATAGAACCGCTAAATTAACAGCCATGACGCCGGAGTTCATCGCCACCCTGCCCCCTGAAGCCAGAGCCGAAGCTGAGCGGGTATTCCGTAGCTTTTCGGCCCGGCGGAGCAGCTACGTGTGCTACCCCGAAGACGAGGCCAAAACCTTGTACTTTGTGATGGACGGTTGGGTGCGCTTGTTTCAGCTTGGACCCCAGGAGGAGGAAATCACCCTGACGGTGGTGGGGGCCGGGGACATATTTGGTGAAGGCGCTTTGTTGCCCGGCGAGCGCTACGGGGTGTTCGCCGAACCATTGGTGGACTCTGAGTTGCTCTCGGCCTCGAGGGAAGACCTGCTGCGCCTTACCAGCCGCTTCCCCGAAGCTCAGTCCGCTTTTGTGCTGCTGCTTTCGCGCAGGCTGCGCAAGGCCGAGGAACGCCTGCGGGACTTGCGCTTCAAGGAGGTGCTGCCCCGGCTGGCCAAAGCCTTGCTCTCGGCCATGCGCAAGGGCGAGGAGGGCCTGGAAGTAACCCTTTCACACCAGGACCTGGCCCACCTGGCCGGTTCGACCCGCGAAACCATTACCAAGGTGCTGGGCGAGCTAGCCATGGACGACGCTATCGAGCTGGGCTACCGGCGCATCCTGATCCTCAAGCCCGATATACTCAAGCGGGTCTCTTCGTAGAAAATAAACCGCCCAGGCAGCGCGACCGACGGCCCAGGCGAATGTTTTTCTTACACCCTGCCCCGGCCTTCCTGACCCGCACAGCGCTAAAAACCACCGCACATCACGCTGTACCCCCTAAACAAGCTATAGAATCCCGTAGTCATGCCCGATGCCCTGTGTCAGTTTTTGCCTTATCGCCTCGAGCACCTGCCCGCCGTGCTGCGTACCCCCAGAGAGGTTCCACGGGAGGCCTTGAGCGCCGGGCTGGTGGCTTACCACAAGCGCCTGGGTGCACCTCCGGCCAGCCTCGAGGCCGCCCAGCGCCTGGCCCACCCCAGGAGCCGGGCCATGGTCAGCGGTCAGCAAGCCGGGCTACTGACCGGGCCCGCCTACACCTTCTACAAGGCCCAGGCTGCGCTCAAGCTGGCCCAGGAATACAGCTCCGAGGAGCAACCGGTTGTAGCAGTCTTTTGGGTGGCCTCACAAGACCACGACACCGACGAAATTCGCAGTGTGGAACTGCTGGACTTCGAGGAGCGGGTTCACCGCCTGGAGCTACCACTCCCCCCCGCACACCCCGCCGGGCGCATTGCTTTCGAAACCTACTTTGCCCAGGTTTGCAACCTGCTGCGGCCTTTTGACGGCTATCCCGAGGTGCGCGAGCGCATCTGCCGGGCCATGCGGGGCAACTGGAGCTATAGCGAGGTCTTCGCCCGGCTGATGCTGGAATTTCTGGGGCCGTATGGCCTGGTGCTCTTCGACCCCATGGCCCCAGAGCTGGCCCCTTTGTTTGTACCGGCCCTGGAGCGGGAAATTGCCGACCCCCTGGCGTCTTCCCAGGCCATCAACCGAAGCGCGCAGGCCATGAAAAAAGCCGGCCTCGAGCCGGTACTGGGCCGGGGTGAGGCCGCCACCAATTTGTTTCTGGAAGGCCCGGACGGCATCCGCCGCCTGCTGCGTTTTCGCGACGGACACTTTGAGGATGGCGAGCGCAGCTACTCACCCGCCGATCTGCGGGCTTTGCTGGCCCAAGACCCCACCTGCCTGACCCCGGCAGCGGGCCTGCGGCCAGTGCTCCAGGACGCCGTGCTCCCCACCGCTGGCTTTGTGGTGGGGCCGGGGGAGCTCAAATACGTGGCCGAGCTGGGTGGGGTCTATGCGCTGCACGGGCTGGAACCCCCCGCTGTTATCCGCCGGATGGGGGTGACTGTTCTCGAGCCCCCCATTGAGCGCATCCTGCAGAAGTATGGCCTCGAGGCCTGGGCTTTCCAGGCCGACCCCGAAGGCGCCTTCAAGGCCGCCCTGGCCCAACAAGACGCGCGGGTACAGGCCATCCAGGCCCATTTGCGGCGCATTGCCGCCGAGTTCGAGCAGGTACAAACCCTCCTCACCGACCCCACCCTCAGCCGCCCTCGCCACCGCGCCCAGGTGCGCGTTCAGCACGAGCTCGAGCGGCTAGAGCGCAAAATACTGGACAACGCCCTGCATCAGGAGAACACCCTGGGGGCGCAGTTTGCCCGGCTGCAGCGCCACCTGGCCCCCGCAGGCCCCCAGGAGCGGGTCTATCCTTTCCTGATGTACCTGCTCAAACATGGGGAGCGGGTACTGGATAAGCTCCTGGAACTACCCGCAACGGGCAACCATACGCTCAGTCTGAGTTAGCGTTGAAAGCTCAAAGCCCTTTGATCTACTTGATCTACGACGCGCGATCTGGGACATGTGGCAGGGTATTGTCCTCCCAGCAGCGGCGTTATGGTGATTTATATCGGATTCAAAAAGACAGTTTACAAAACCAAAAACACCAGAGGCTGTCTTTTTGAATCCTAGAGCACACTCCTCCCTTGAGTACCGGCGCTAGCCGGGGGCCGATGGCCCTTCACTGTCGGTCGGCGAAGAAAGCGTCTCCCTTCCAAGGGGCGGTATCGCCCTCCGCTACGCGGATAACTTCCAAGGGGCGGTATCGCCCTCCGCTACGCGGATAACTTCGGTCGGGTTAGTTCGTCACCAAAGGGTGACGAACTAACCGAATCTGGTATTACCCAGACTCCTAAGCCCTAGGCACCTGACCACCCGTTACCTCAACGCCAGATGAACACCGCGGCTCTCAGCCCAAACGTATACTGAAAGACATGCGGCGCGTCTGGATGCTCCTGTTCCTGCTCTTGGGAGCCGCTCACGCTCAACAGGACTTGCTGCTGCGGGTCTTGCTCACCGAAGCTCCGGCGGGCAGCATTCAACTGGGGCCGCACCAGCGCAACAGCGCCTTCGGTAGCCAGGATTTTGGCGCTGGTACGTTGCGTGTCGCGGCTGGGGCAGGCGAGGTACTCATAGACGGCCAAAGCGCCGGACCATGGGTAGAATTCGTAACTACCGATGGTTTCGCCCTGGGAGAACGCAGCTACCGCGGCAACCTGCTGGCGGTGTGGCAGGCCGGGCGGGTACTCTTCATTAACCGGGTCTGGCTCGAGGACTACCTGCTGGGGGTTGTTCCCAGCGAGGTTCCGGCCTCTTTTCCGGAGGCGGTGCTGCAGGCACAAGCCATTCTGGCCCGCACTTTTGCGCTCTATCGACTGAACCCTCAGGGCCTCTACGATCTCTGTGCTACCGAACGCTGCCAGGTGTACCTGGGACGCTCAGTGGAAACCCCCCGCCACACCAGTGCGATCTACGCGACCCGCAGCCTGATTGTCAGCTTCAACCAAAAACCCATCACCGCTGTCTACCATTCTGACTCGGGCGGCTACACCGCTGCCTCGGCAGAGGTGTGGGGCAGCAGTGTGCCCTACCTGGTCTCGCGCCCCGACCCTTTTGCACAGAGTCCAAGTAGCACCTGGAGCCGCACCCTCTCACCCGCAGCCATCGCCCGCAGTCTGGCCAGCCAGGGTATCCAGGTAGGCGCTGTGCAAGCCGTCGCACCCTTACTCGTCAGCGAAAGTGGCCGCCCTTTACGCCTTCGTGTTGTGGGCAGCAGCCGCAGCGTAGAGCTCGATGGCCCTCAGTCCACCCGCCTGTTGCGGGGCCTGGGGTTACCCTCCACCCGGGTGCGCTTCGATGGCTGGCAAGTATTCGGCCAGGGCAATGGTCATGGGGTGGGCATGAGCCAGTGGGGTGCGCGTGGGCTGGCCCTCCAGGGCTGGGATTTTCGGCAGATTCTCGGCTATTATTATCCCGGCACCTTCCTCAGCAGCTTCGAGGTGGTGGCCGGTTTGCAGGACAAACTCCCCCGGGCCGGATACCCTATATCCTGGGCCCACGCCGGTTTGGCCCCTGCAAAACCAGCGCCAGCTCTGGTAACCCGACTCTTCTATACAACTTTTGGGCCTGGTTGGTTTTAGGTTTTTTTGTCTACATAGCTTTTTTTGTTCGGGTGTGTCCCAAAATCAACCAATAAACCCAAACTGCAAATCCCCCAACCTCCCTCGGGGGCTATCGCCAACGAGTTACCGAGTTCCAGCAGGAAAACCGTTTGCGTCAGAGGGGCTGCTTCAAGTCAATTCGACCCCATCCACGAAGTCATATGCAAGGCCCCACTTTGGCCGCTCGTTGTGCAATGCAAAAGTCAGCCTTCGCTGTGTAGTCCGCAGTGAGCGCGGCTGCAAAACGAGTTGGGGGTGAGTTTCGACTGTGGTTGAAGCAGGGACGCACCTTCTCTGTTCCGACATCGGCTATCCACCAAAACCAAGCGATTTTTTTTCGCACCGTTATCAAACCACGGACCATGGATTATCAGCCATGAACCATTTGCCTTAAGCCTTCGGCTTTGAGCTTGCCACAATCCGAGTCAATTTACCATTCGCTTAACATTTTCTTGCTTATATTGAAGCATGACCCTGCGCCATGCGTTGCTCAGCAGTGTGCTGATAATCGGGATGGTCAGTCCGGCACTGGCTTCCCCCGCCCAAGATCTGTTCGACCAGGCCACCTTTCTTATTGGCTTTTACTACAACGGCCCGGCCAAAGTGCCCCCCTTCAGAGAACTCCGGCGGCAGTATCAGTCAGAGCTTGACCGGCTCTGCGCCCCCGAGCGTGACCGATGCGGCTTCGATAAGGCCAGGCAGGTCATCGCCCGCATCGTGCAAGACATTGCCGACCCCTTTACGGTGCTGATGACCCGCGAGCAGCTCATCGACGACCAGCGCTATGGGGCCGGTTTGGGGCCTGCGGCCCCCAGAATTGGGGTCTGGGTGCGCGAGACTCCCAGGGGGCTGGTGGTAAGCGAAGCCTTCCCCGGCGAACCCGCCTTCGAGGCGGGGTTGCGCCGCGGCGACCTGATTACCCAGATCGGCGGGCAACCCGCCACCCTGGCCCGGCTGAGCGCTGCCGAAACCGCTCGCAATGCCTTTAGCCTGAGCTACAGCCGCCAGGGCAATGCCCGCAATGCAAGCCTCACCCCCCGGGTGGCCGAGGCCACTATGCGGCCCCGCCTCGAGATCAACAACGGCATCGCCTACCTGCGGATTTACCACCTCTATAGCTCCGACGAATACTCCACCGCTCAGCGCATCCACGATGCCGCTCGTCAGGCCGAACAGGCCGGGGTACGGGGCATGGTGATTGACCTGCGCGACGCCCTCACCGGTTACGACTCCGAAGCCCTGCTGGGGGCCGCTGCCTTCACGGGCAAGGGGGGTTTTATCTACGACCGGCGCTTCCAGGGGCAGGACGAAACCCACACCGTCGAAAACGGCAAGCTGTTTGTACAGGCCGAAGGGGGCGACAAAGAAGAACAAAGCGCTGTAGAACAGCCTTACCTGGCACGTATTCCATTGGTGGTGCTGGTCAACCGCAACACCATCAACTCCGCCGAGATGCTGGCTTACTTCTTGCAGGTTGCAGGCCGGGCCAAGGTAGTGGGCGAGCCCACCGCAGGTGCCCTGGGCATGTCAGGCAGCGCCGAGGGCCCTTTGCTCAATGGCGAGTTTATTGCGGTCTCTTCGCTGCGAATGCGCAACCTGGATGGTTCGCCCTTCCCCCTCAAGGTAACCCCGGATGTAGCGGTAGTAGACGACCTGGATGCCCTCGTTGCAGGGCGTGATGTGGTGCTGGAACGCGCCCTGGAAATGCTGCGGTAGGTGGATGCTATGCGAAAACTGTTTGCAACCCTGGCCCTGGTGCTTGGCTCGCTCTCGCTGGCCTCGCCCGCCCAAGACCTCTTCGATCAAGCCAGTTTTTACGTGGAGTTCTATTACAACGGCCCAGCCACCCTTAACCTCAAGGAGCTCACCGCTCGCTACCAGAGCGAGCTCGATCGCACCTGCGCACCCCAAAAAGACACCTGTTCCTACGACCAGGCAGTGCCCATCATTCAGCGCATGGTCGGCGAATTGAACGACAACCACACCTACTACCTGAGCCCCGAAGCCCTGCGTGGCACCCGTGAGAGCCGCCAGGGCAACGCACCCTCCCGCACCCTGCGCATCGGCGTGACCCACCTACCCATTCCCGGTTCACGTGACCGCCTGGTAGTGGATGTGGTGGAGGGCGGCCCCGCCGACGAAGCCGGACTGGCCTACGGCGACCGCATCATCGCGGTCAACGGTCGCCCGTTAAGCGAGCTACCCGACGATAACCAGGCTGCTCAGTTTCTGGTGCAATCAGTCCAAACGGGCCGCCCGGTGGTGCTTACTATCCTGCGTGGGCCCCAGCGCCAGCGCCTCGAGATTACCCTGACGGGCCGTGAGATCAACCTGGCCCGTTTCCCTTCGCTCAAAATGCGGCCCGACGGGGTGGCGGTGCTCAAAATCCCCGACTTCGATGCCCAGGGCCAGGTGGGCCGCCGCGTACACGAGCTGGTACGCGAGGCCCAGCAGAAAAACGCCAGGGCGCTCATTCTGGAATTGCGTGGCAACAGCGGAGGCCTGCTCAACGAGATGATCTACTCGGCGGCGGCCTTCCTGGACGAGCCCTTCGTGGCTCTGGTAGACCGTTACCAGACCGAGCGCACCGAGTTCCGCATCCGCGATGGGCGCTTTATCGTGACCCGCAACGGCCAGAGCGAAAACGCCAACCTGCCCAGCCTGGCCCGTTGGCGCGGCCCCCTGGTGGTACTCATAGACGAAAACACCGCCTCGGGCGGGGAGTACCTGGCCTCCGCCATTCAGAAAGCCAGGCTGGCACCCCTCGTGGGGGTCGCTACCCTGGGCATCGGGAACACCACCACCCGCCCCCTCAACCTGATTAACGGAGGCGCCCTGAGCATCTCCTACAACCGGGCTTTCTTTGCCGATGGCTCCCCCTACCCCGCCAAGGCCACCCCCGATTTTGTGGTGGAGAATTCCCTCGAGCAACTCGCCAACAACGGGCGCGACCTGCCGCTCGAGAAGGCCCTGGAAGCCCTGGGCATCAAAGCCAACCGATAAAAGCGAGGGCAGGGTGGGTAGTACCCACCCTGCTCGACGCGATGCTGCTTTACTTTACCAACTCCACCAGGGCCAGTTGCGTGCCATCCCCCCGGCGGCGCTCCGCCAGCTTGAGGACGCGGGTATAGCCGCCTGGACGGTCGGCGTATTTGGGGGCTATTTCTTCGAATAGCTTCTTGACCAGCTTGGGGTCGTGCAGGTCGCGCAAGACCTGGCGGCGCAGGTGGTTACGCCGGGCATAGGCGGCCAGCTCTTCAGGTGTAGCCATGCGCTCGCCTTCCTGCAGGGGCAGTTCCTTGCCGTTCTTATCCTTGCGCTTGGTAAAGCGCACATTGTCGGGCACGGTTAGGGTGGGGGCTTTCTTGGCAGCGGAAATCAGGTTATCCACATAGCCCGCCAGTTCTTTGGCCTTGGGGATGGTGGTGGTGATTCTACCCTCCTCCGAAAGCAACAGGCTCTTGGCAAGGTTGCGGAACAGAGCCACGCGATGCGAGGAGTTCCTGTTAAGTTTTCTTCCAGCTTTCTGGTGACGCATCTTTGCTCCTTCGGAGCGTCGAGGGCCAGGAGTCCAGGGTCTAGCGCTTTGGACGCCCAACCCAGTAGCCTCGACGCTAGTCTTTCATTACCAGCCCGTGCTGGGCCAGGCAGTCCTTGATCTCCTGCAGGCTGCGATCGCCGATGCCCGGCACCTTCTTAAGTTCGCGTTCCGAAAGGGCCAGGAGGCTTTCCACGCTCTCGATGCCCTCTTCCTTGAGGTTATGCAGGACGCGGGTGGTCAGACCCAGGTCGTCCAGGGTCAGCCCTACCCCCTTGGAAACAGGGGCGGTTACGGGGGCTGCCGTAGAGGCAGAAGTGGCTACGGGGGTGACAGGGGCGGCTACCGGCGTGGGCTTGTGCTCGACCCGCACCACCGGCGATTGGTCGAAGAAACCCAGTTGTTCGCGCAGGATGGCTACCGATTGTTGCAGCACATCCATGGGCGAGACCGCGCCATTGGTCCAGATGCGCAAGGTCAGCTTGTCCAGGTCGGTACGCTGGCCCAGACGGGTATCCTCGACCTGGTAGGCCACGCGGCGCACAGGGGAGTAGAGGGCATCCACCGGGATGGAGGAGATACGGTCTTTGATGCCGTGTTTTTCCGCTGGCACGTATCCGGTTCCTTCGTCTACCCGCACTTCCATCACCAGCTTGCCCTTGTCCTCCAGGGTAGCAATGTACTGATCGGGGTTAACGATTTCGGCATCGGGAGGGCACTCGAGGTCGCGGGCATACACCACTTTGGGGCCGCTGGCCCGCAGGGTGAGGGTCTTGGGGCCGCTGCCGGGGTTGGCAAAGCGAACCACCAGCTCTTTCAGGTTCAAAATAAGCTGAATGGCATCTTCCTTGACCCCTGGAATGGTGGAAAACTCATGCAGGACGTCTTCGATGTAGACACTGGTAACAGCCGTACCGGGAATCGAGGAAAGCAAAATTCGGCGCAGGGGGTTGCCCAGGGTTACGCCGAAACCCCGCTCGAGGGGCTCGAGCACAAACTCGCCGTAGTTTCCGTCAATGCGGGCGTTGAAGACGGGGGCTTTGGTCTTGGTGGTTTCCAAACTAGAACCTCCTCGGAGGTGTCAATAGCTGATAGCGAATGGTGCTTTGCTATCGGCCAACGGCTATGAGCGATGGACTATCGGGAGTAGAACTCGATCACCAGTTGTTCGTTCACCGGCAAGGACAGCATTTCCCGCTCAGGCACGCGCAAGAAGCGTCCGGTCATGGTGTCGGCGTTGAACTCCAACCAGGGGAAGGTCTTGCGGTTTTTGAAGCGTTCGACATTCTGCACGATGAAATCCATCTTCTTTGCTTTTTCCGATACCTTGAGTTCGTCGCCCTGGCGCAGGCGATAACCAGGAACCGTCACCCGCTTGCCATTGACCAGGATGTGGCCATGGCGCACAAACTGACGAGCCTGACGGCGGGTAGAGGCAATACCCATGCGGAACACCACATTATCCAGACGGCTCTCAAGCAATTGCAAGAAAACCGTACCGGTCACGCCCTTCTTACGGCTGGCCTCTTCGAAGAGGTTGCGGAACTGCGTTTCCGAGACATCGTAGATGAAGCGCAGTTTTTGCTTCTCACGCAGACGCACTGCAAAATCGGAGGGGCGACCTCTGCGCTTCTGGCCGTGCTGGCCCGGCGCATAGGGGCGGCGATCCAGGTACTTTTGAACTTTTTCGGTCTCGGCCACGTTCACCCCAAGGTGACGTGCCACTTTTACGATTGGCCCTCTATAACGACCCATTCTTTCTCCTCCATCGGTCAGGAAGCCAACTTATTCATACTGCTTTTCCGACCGGGTTCCCAGGGTATGCGGGGCGAAGCAGGGAACCAAAGTTTCACCCCAGCAACCAACCTTCAAATCGTCTTGCGGAACTTCTTGCGGGGACGGCAGCCGTTGTGCGGCAAGGGGGTATCGTCCACAATCGAGCGCACCTGGAGCCCACTGGCCTGCAAAGCCCGGATGGCTTGCTCGCGGCCTGCCCCCGTGCCCCGTACCACCACTTCCACGCTGCTCATCCCAAAGCCTTGGGCTTTCTTGGCCGCGTCCATTGCCGCCAACTGCGCGGCGTAGGGCGTACCCTTGCGGCTGCCTTTGTAGCCGATCACCCCACCCGACGACCAGGTGACCGGGTGACCGTTGGTATCGGTAATGGTCACGATGGTGTTGTTGTAGGAGGCGTGAATAAACGCCTTTCCCATGCTAACCTGACGCTTAACTTTTTTCTTACGACTGGTGGCAGCTTTTTTCTCAGCCATACTCTCCTCGCGTTTGCTCCACACAAAAATGGGGGTGAAGCTCTATCAGGAGTCTCAACTGGCGTGTACACGATGCACTATTGCAGCATCTACGTTCCAGCTTTATCAGAGGGCGGTGGGCAGCGCAAAAAGTGTTTGACCCACCAGCCAAAACCCCACTTTATTTGCGGGGTGCCTTTTTCTTACCGGCCACGGTCTTGCGGGGACCTTTGCGGGTGCGGGCGTTGGTACGGGTACGCTGTCCCCGCACAGGCAATCCACGGCGGTGGCGCAATCCCCGGTAACAACCGATATCCATCAGGCGCTTGATATTGCTTGCAACCTCGGCGCGCAGCTCACCCTCGAGTTTGTAGGTGTTCTCCACAAACTCGCGCAGCCTGGCTACCTCGGCCTCGGTCAGGTCTTTGACCCGGGTGGCCGGATTGACGTTGGTAGCAGCAAGGGCCTCTTTCGCACGGGCCGGGCCCACTCCATACACGTAGGTCAGGGCAATGTCCACACGCTTGTTGCGGGGGATTTCCACACCAGAAATACGAGCCATCTCTTCACCTCCTTTCTAGATTCCCAATCAGCCTTGACGCTGCTTGTGGGTCGGGTCTTCGCAGATCACGTACACGCGACCGTGGCGCTTGATGACCTTGCATTTATCGCACATTTTCTTCACTGAGGTACGCACTTTCATGGTTTCTCCTTAGGAAGCGCACAAAACGCTCCAGCTCAAACGATTACCTTCTGTAAACAATCCTGCCCCGACTGGGATCGTAGGGGGTAATCTCGACTACCACCCGGTCTCCGGGCAGAATGCGGATGTAGTTCATGCGCATCTTGCCAGAAATGTAGCAGAGGATCTCGGGGCCGTTGTCGAGTTGGACCCGGAAGGTGGTGTTGGGCAACGCTTCGGTGATAACCCCTTCGGCTCGAATTGTGTCTTTTTCTTTGGCCAAGCACTTCCTCCTAGCGCAAATCCTGGCTATCGTCCGATCGGCACAGATTTCTGGCTCCCCGTCAAGAGGCGAGGGCCAGACTCGGTAATCAGCACCGTGTTTTCGTAGTGGGCCGCCAGGTTGCCTTTGCCAACCGTGGCCGTCCAACCATCCGCCAATATTACCATCTTGGCAGGGTACAAAGCAACCATCGGCTCGAAGGCCAGGGTCATGCCGGGGCGCAACTTGGGGCCTTTGCCGGGTTCACCGTAGTTGGGCACCTGGGGGTCTTCGTGCAGCTCACGCCCCACCCCATGTCCCACCATCTCGCGGATGCACCACAGACCATGCTGCTTCTCTACAAAATCCTGTACGGCTGCCGCCACATCGCCAATGCGTTTGCCAGGCTGTAGAAGCTCCAATCCCAACCAGAAGGCTTCCTCGGTCACCTGCATCAGCTTCTGAGCTTCGGGCGAAACCTTGCCCACGGCATAGGTGCGCGCCATGTCGGTGGTATAGCCATCGTGGGTGAAAAGGAAGTCGATCTTCAAAAGCTCGCCTTCGCGCAAAGGGCGCTTGGAGGGAAAGCCGTGCACCACCACATCGTCGATAGACATGCAAGTTGCACTGGGATAAGGCACCTGCCCACCCGCCCGGTAGCCGATCTGGGGTGCCTTTCCTCCTACCCGTTGAATGGCCCGCAGGATCATCTGGTCGAGCTCGAGGGTACTCACCCCAGGCCGAATATGCGGCTCCACTTCGGCAAAAATGGCGGTATGAAGCTGACCGGTTTTGGTCATCTTCTCGATTTCCCAGGGCGATTTGATGTGGATAGCCATAAATTTGGGATCAAAGGCCGCAGTCTCTAGGCCCGGACACCTAAAGCCTCCTGGATCGCCTGGTAGACCTCGTCCACCTTGCCCAGTCCATTGATTTCTTTAAGGCTACCGGTCTTTTTATAGTAATCCACCAGGGGCTGGGTTTTCTGGCGGTACTCGGTCATGCGGGCCCGGATGGTCTCCTCGTTATCGTCTGAGCGGCCTTCTTCCAGCGCCCGGCCCAGCAAGCGCCGCACCAGTTCGTCTTCGGGAGCCGTTACCAGCAAAACCCCCAGCAAGCGAATATGCTGCTCTTGCAAAAGCCGATCCAGGGCTTCCGCCTGGGCCAGGGTGCGGGGAAAACCATCAAAGATGACCTTGGGATCGGGCATGGCGGCTAGTTCTGCTCCAATAAGCCCCAGAATGATCTCGTCCGGAACCAGTTTCCCGGCATCCATGATGGGCTTGGCCAGCTTGCCCAGCTCGGTGCCACGGGCCACGTGGCTGCGCAAGATGTCGCCTGTCGAAAGCTGTTTGAACCCCATCTCGGAGGCCAGACGCTTGGCCTGGGTACCCTTGCCTGCGCCGGGGGGGCCTAGGAAGATGACAGCCTCTGCCATATCTTTAACCGTCTCCTTATCGCGTTTCCACTCTTCTTATTGCCTGCGTAGATCCCACACTCCGTCCGGCAGGGCCGATGATCTACAAATCAATAGCTGATTGCAGAAATTTGCGGCATCTTTAACCCTAGACCCTTGTCCCTCGGCATTTGAGGATCCGCGACGTCTGAAATTACCTACCCTAGCGAGTACGGCCCCGCAGGCGACCCTTGGACAAAAAGCCCTCGTAGTTTCGCATCTGCAACTGGGCCTCAATTTGGCGCAAGGTATCGAGCGCAACCCCCACCACAATCAACAGACTGATGCCCGAGAAGTGGAAAGCCAGGGTGGTGACGCCCGTCACGTTCTGCATGATGGTGGGCAGGGCCGCCACAATGCCCAGGAAGATAGCCCCCCACAAAGTCAGGCGGGAAACAATGTGCTCCAGGAACTTCACGGTGGGGTCACCGGGACGAATACCGGGAATGAAACCACCATATTCGCGCAGGTTCTCCGAAATTCGGCGCGGGTCGAACTGCACGGCGGTATAGACGTAGGTGAACCCCACAATCAGGAGTACCTCTATCAGCAAGCCGGGGAAACGGGAGGGGGTGAAAAAGTTGGCGACCCCCTGGGCTACCGGCGACTCGGGGAACACCCCGGTGATAAAGAGTGGGAGTTGGAGCAGGGCCGCTGCAAAGATAATGGGGATGACCCCCGCTGCGTTGAGTTTGATGGGGATGTACGTGGCTTGCCCACCAAACATCTTGCGGCCTACCTGCTTGCGGGCGTATTGCACCGGAATACGTCGCTCGGCTTGTTGCACTGCCGCCATCGCACCAAAGGCCAGCACGATAAAGGCCAGGAAGATCAAGAGGGCAATCAGGTTGACCTCACCGGTACGAACCAGACCAAAGGTTCGGCCCAGTTGCGGCAGCCAGGAAGCCACGATGCCCGCAAAGATCACCATACTGGTGCCATTGCCAATACCATACTCGGTGATCCGCTCGGCCATCCAGAGCAACAGGGCAATACCGGCTACCTGGGTAATCACCACCACAAAGTAAAAGAAGAAGCCAGGTTCCCAGCCGGGCAGCAGGAAAGCGCCATTGTTAGAACCCAAAAAGGCCGTGGCCAGGAACAAACCCTGTACCGCCCCCAGGGCAATACCGGCATAGCGGGTGTACTGGGTGATGATGCGACGGCCTTCTTCCCCTTCTTTTTGCAGCTTTTCCAGCGCCGGAATGACCGTGACCAGAAGCTGCATGATGATGGCAGCGGTGATGTAGGGCATGATGCCCAGGGCAAAAATCGAGAACTGCTCGAAGTTGCCACCGGAAAACAGGTTGATGAGACCCAGCGCGCTACCTGCCTGGGTGCCCAGGAAGTCGCGGATCTTGCTGATGTCCACCCCAGGGGTGGGGATAAAAGTACCCAGCCGATACAGCGCCAGCACCAGGAGCGTAAACAGTATGCGTTTACGCAGCTCGGGGATGACAAGCGCGGAGCGGAAGGCCGCGAGCATCTTAGGCCCCCTCGAGCACAACCGCTTCGCCGCCTACAGCCTTAAGTTTTTCTACCGCAGCTTGCGAGAACTTGTGGGCATGCACCTTGACACTGCTAGCATCTCCCTGAGCAAGCACCTTAACGGGATAGCCCGGACGCACCAGGCCCGCCTTGACCAGGGCTTCGGGGCTTACTTCGCCGGAAGCAAAGTGCTTGGCGATGGCGCCCAGGTTGACCACCTGGTACTCTACCCGCTTGAGTTCACCGTGGGAGTTGCTTTTCATGCCACGCTTGGGCAGGCGCATCAGCAGGGTGGAGCGACCACCTTCGAAGCGGGCCGAGTTTTTGAGGCCGCCCGAACGGGATTTCTGGCCCTTGTGGCCGCGCCCAGCAGTTTTGCCCTTGCCCGAGCCAGGACCCCGACCCACGCGCTTGGGGCGCTTATTGGCCCCCTGGTTGGGACGAATATCGGAGAGTTTCATTCCACTACCTCCACCAGGTGGGAAACCTTGCGAATTTGACCGCGCATGGCGGGGTTATCCTGTATCTCACGCACGCGGTTCATCTTGGTCAGACCCAGTACCTTGAGGGCGGCTTTCTGGTCTTTGGGATAGCCGATGGGGCTCTTGATCAACCGAACCTTGAAGGTAGCCATCAGGCCACCTCCTCGGGCTTGTTAGGTGCCTTACGCAGGCGCTTGACATCGTCCCAGGTCTGGAGTTGGCGCAGAGCTTCCATGGTGGCATAGGCGATATTGACCGAGTTACGGGAGCCCAGTTCCTTGGTCAGGATGTCGGTAATGCCGGCCAGCTCGAGGATGGCTCGGGGCACCTGGCCTGCAATTACCCCGGTGCCGGGCGCTGCAGGGCGCAGCAAGATGGTGGAAGAACCCCAGGTCACGCTGATTTCGTGGGGAATGGTGCCGTTCTGCAAGGGCACCTCGACCATCTCGCGCTTGGCGTAGTTGTTGGCTTTTTGCACCGCCATCGGGACTTCCTTGGCCTTGCCCAGGCCCAGACCTACCCGGCCTTGCCGGTCTCCGACCGCTACCAAAGCCCCAAAGCGGAAGCGGCGACCCCCCTGGTAGGTTTTGGAGGTACGGCGCACAAAGATCATCTTTTCTTCAAAATCGGTTTCAGGCATGTCAGCTCCTTTGGAGGCTAACGCTGATAACAAATAGCCGCTTAGCTACAGGTTATCGGCTGTCAGCTAGAACTCCAGTCCCCCTTCACGTGCAGCATCGGCCAGCGCCTTGACGCGCCCGTGATACTTGAAGGCGCCCCGGTCAAAAACCACCTGGGCAATACCCTTGGCCTTGGCCGCCTCAGCGATGGCAGCACCCACTTTCTTAGCGACCTCGGTTTTGTTGCCCGAAAGCTTGAGGGATTTGCTCGAGACGGCTGCCAGGGTCACCCCTTTGCTGTCGTCAATGATTTGGGCGTAGATGTGCTGCAAGCTGCGGTGAACGCTGAGGCGCAGGCGGCCCGAGGATTTAACAGCGTTGCGAACCCGGAACTTACGGCGGTCTTCAGTGGACAAACGAGCCACAGATTCTCCTTCCTCTGACACCCGCTCCCACCCTAGATGGATAGCGGGATCAATCTATTTACCTGCAGTCTTACCAGGCTTGGTCTTGACTACCTCATCGGCGTAACGAATACCCTTGGCGTGGTAAGCGTCGGGGGGGCGAACCGCCCGCACATTCGCGGCCACCTGTCCCACCAGTTGCTTATCAATACCCACGACTCGGATTTTGGTGGGTTCAGGCACCTCAAAGGTAATGCCGGCTGGTGGGGTGACGATATCCTTGTGGCTGTGCCCCACGGTGAGCTCGAGGTTCTTGCCCTGCATGGCCGCACGATAGCCAGTACCACTAATGAGCATTTCCTTCACGTAGCCTGCCGAAACCCCCTGGATGGCATTGGCAATAAGGGTGCGGGTCAGGCCGTGCAGGCTCCGGTGCGTACGGCTATCTGAGGGACGGCTCACGGTGATGACACCGTTTTCGTTCTTTACGGTCAGGTCAGTATGGACCGGCACGGTCAGTTCGCCCTTGGAACCCTTGACCTTGACAAGCCCGGTAGCCACTTCTACGGTCACGCCTTTGGGCAAGGTGATGGGTTGTTTTCCAATTCGAGACATGTTGTCTTTCTCCTTGATGGGGCCCCCGATTTGAGCGCGATTACTGCTTTGGGCAGAGCAACAGGGGCCATAACGCTGCTCTCGGGGACAGCTCAAATTGGGGTGGGATTACCACACCTCGCAAATCACTTCGCCGCCCACGCCCAGCTTACGGGCTTCGCGGTCGGGCAACAGACCTTTGGAAGTCGAGACAATCGCCAACCCCAGGCCACGGCGCACACTGGGTACATTCTCGGCAGTTACGTAAACCCGGCGGCCCGGGCGGCTCACCCGCTGGATGTGCTGGATCACTTGTTCACGGCGGGGACCGTATTTGAGGGTCAGGCGGAGGTAGGGCTTGCCGTCAACCTCTACCGGCTCCACCCCTTTGAGGAAACCTTCCTTGACAAGGATGCTGGCGATTTGCTGCTTGAACTTGGAAGCAGGCACATCCACGCTCTCCTTGTACACCTGGACTCCGTTGCGAATCCGGGTCAGCATATCGGCAATTGGATCACTGAGCATTGCGAAATCTCCTTCTTCATGGGCAGCTCTGTTTGGTCTGGAGGTTTGCGGAACCCGGTCTTGGCTAAGTTGGCCAACCAGCCAGTTCAGAACATCCACAGAGGGCACCCTTGGGATTGACCTTGCGGTATCGGTAAAAGCTTACCGACCTACAAAGCAACCTTTACCAGCTGGCTTTCTTGACACCCGGCAACTGACCCTTGTGGGCCATTTCGCGGAACTGAAGACGCGAGAGGCCGAAGTAACGCATAAAAGCCTTGGAACGGCCTGTCACTGCGCAGCGGTTCTTGTGGCGGGTCGGGCTGGCATCGCGGGGCAGCTCGGCCAGAGCAGCGTAATCACCCGCGGCTTTGAGGGCCGCCCGCTTGGCCGCGTACTTGGCGATGGTTTTTTGCTTGCGCTTCATCTTCTCGACTTGGGATTTCTTGGCCATGGTTTCACCTCCTTTCTAAAGCAGGTAGCAAAAGGGCTCAAACTTACTTCCGGAACGGGAACCCCAGGAGTTCCAGCAGGGCCCTAGCTTCCTCATCGTTCTTAGCTGTGGTGACCACTGCAATGTCCATCCCACGCACCGCATCCACCATATCAAAGGTGATTTCGGGGAAGATGGCTTGCTCGCGCAGACCCAGGTTGTAGTTGCCACGACCATCGAAGGCGCCTGGATTGACCCCACGGAAATCGCGGATACGGGGCAGGGCAATATTAACCAGCTTCTCGACAAAAATCCACATCCGATCACCCCGCAGGGTGACCCGCAGACCGATGGGCATGCCCTGGCGCAGCTTGAAGTTGGAGATGGATTTTTTCGCGCGGGTGATGGCCGGCTGCTGACCTGTGATGACGGCCAGTTCTTTGCCCGCCTTTTCCAGAATCCGGCTATCTTCCTTGGCCTCACCCAACCCCTGGTTAACTACAACCTTGACCAGGCGTGGCACCGCCATAATGTTATCGTAGCCAAAGCGCTTCATTAATTCGGGCCGAATCTCTTCGACGTAGCGTTTCTTGAGGGCAACTTCTAAAGGCATTCACAACCCCCTTATTTGGTATCCAGCACGCCATCGCACTTGGCGCAGACACGTGCCTTGGTACCGTCGGGTAGCACCTTCTTGCGGATACGTGTCGGCTTCTCGCAGCTCGGGCAAATCGGCATAACCTTCGAAGCATGGATTGGTGCTTCGCTCTCGATAAAGCCCCCCTGGGGGTTGCGGGGGTTGGGGCGTACCGCACGCTTGATCAGGTTCAGCCCCTCCACCACCACCATACCCTCCTTGGGCATGACGGCCTTGACTTTGCCGGTTTCACCGCGCAGTCCTTCCTTGCCGGAAAGAACCACTACAGTGTCCCCTTTTTTAACGTGTACCTTGGACATTATTCCTCCGATTTTGCTCCAGGGCCAAGACAGCCAAGTCCTTGACACCAAATGGCCAGTCTACCAGAAATCGCCCTGAAAAGCATCCTTCACTCGAGGCTTGTCGGGGTCGGGGGTCGGTTTTGACCCAGACAAGCTGGGCGCGGGACAGGAGACTCCGGAAGCCTCCCGTGTATCGGAAACAACTTGCCTACGGCAAGAACCCGCCACCCTGTCTATGGGTCAGAGCACCTCAGGGGCCAGCGAAACGATCTTCATGAACCCGCGTTCGCGCAGTTCGCGGGCCACCGGGCCAAACACACGGGTTCCACGGGGCTCGTTCTGGGGGTTGATGATGACTGCAGCATTGGTGTCGAAACGAATGGAAGAACCGTCCTGACGACGGATTTCCTTGGCCGTCCGCACCACCACCGCCTTGACCACATCCCCTTCCTTGACCATGCCCCTGGGGATGGCTTCCTTCACCGAAGCCACGATCACGTCGCCCACACCAGCGTACTTGCGGTAGTGGCCGCCCATCACCCGGATACAGGCAATTTTGCGCGCGCCGGTATTGTCGGCGACTTCCAGCACGGTTTCTTGCTGAATCACGCTTTACCACGCTCCTTACGCAGCAGGTAGCGCTCGACCAAGTCCATACGGCCTTCCTCGAGACGCCCCACCACCACAAATTTCTTGTTTTTCGATATCGGGGTAGCTTCCCTGATCTCAACGATATCGCCGAGTTTGTACTGGTCGTTTTCGTCGTGGGCGAGGTACTTTTTGGATTGCTTGATAACCTTGCCGTACAGCGGGTGTTGCATCTGGCGCTCGACCAGAACCGTAACGGTCTTCTGCGCCTTATCGCTTACCACCACGCCGGTTAGAACTTTTTTGGGCATCGTAGACTCCTTTTTTAAGCTTTCTTGGCGCGGGGCTTTTGCGCGGGGGCTTTGGCCTTGGCAGCCGTCCTCTTCCCGGCCTGGGTGGGCTTGGCTTCAACCTCGTTCGCCCCCTCAACCCCCCTGGCCTTCTCACCCAGCACGGTCATCATGCGGGCAATCTCGCGCTTGGCTTCAGCTACCCGATGGTTTTTATCCAGTTGCCCAATGCTGGACTGAAAGCGCAGCTCCATCAGCTCTTTCTTGGTGTCCTGGATTCGCTTTTGCAACTCCGACACCGGCAGTTTGCGCAGCTCACTGGGCTTCGTCGTAGGCATCGCGTCTCACCACCTTAGTTTGCATGGGCAGTTTGTGTCCGGCCAGACGAAGGGCTTCACGGGCCTGCTCTTCAGTCACGCCGGACACTTCAAACATCACCCGACCAGGCTTCACCACGGCCACGTACCCCTCCACGTTCCCCTTTCCTTTACCCATCCGGACTTCCAGGGGCTTCTTGGTAAAGGGTTTGTCAGGGAAGATACGGATAAAAATCTTACCCCCACGGCGGAAGTGGCGCACCATCGCCACACGGGCTGCTTCGATCTGCTGGCTGGTAACCCAGGTAGGCTCCATGGCTACCAGGCCCCACTCGCCAAAGGCCACATAGTCGCCCCCTTTGGCGGTACCCCGCATCCGGCCCCGGTGGGCCTTGCGGTATTTCATGCGTTTGGGCATCAACATGCTTTACTCACCTTCCTTGGCACCAGCACCAGCCTTACGCACCGCCGAGCGGCGACGGGGCTTGCTGTCCTCGCGGTCACGCTTGGGAGCTGCGGGACGCGCCGTGGGCGCGGCACCCGGCACGACCTTCTTGCCGCCAATCACTTCGCCCATGAAGACATAGGCCTTGACGCCGAGCGAACCGTAGGTGGTCTCGGCACGGGCCGTACCATAGTCGATATTAGCCCGCAAGGTATGCAGAGGCACCCGGCCCTCGGCAGCCCACTCCACACGAGCCTGTTCGGCGCCGCCAATACGGCCCGAGACCACAATTTTGGCCCCCTGCGCCCCGGATTCGCGCACCCGCTGCACGGCTTGCTTTATGCTGCGGCGCACAGCGAAGCGGCGTTCGATCTGTTCGGCCACGCGCTGGGCGACCAGGGGTGCCGACAGATTGGGGTTGCCCACTTCCTGCACGTTCAGAGCGACGGTTTTGCCGGGAAACTTGTTTTGCAAGGTTTCGCGCAAGCGCTTGATGGTTTCGCCGCCCCGACCAATCACCACGCCGGGCTTGGCCGCATAAACGGTAATGGCAATGTTGTCAGCCGCACGTTCGATATCTATACGCGCCAGGCCCGCAGGACGCAGCTCTTTCTCGATGGTGTGGCGGATCAGGCGGTCATCTTGAATGATCTTGGCATATGTCTTCTTACCTGCGTACCAGCGCGACTCAAACTCGCGGGTGATACCCAGGCGCAAGCCTACGGGATTGATTTTGTTACCCATTTTTCTCCCCCACGATGATGGTGATGTGGCTGGTACGCTTCTTGATCATGTTGGCGCTCCCCCGGGCACGGGGCAGCATCCGCTTGATGGCGGGGCCCTCGTCCACATAGGCCGCCTTGACGAAGATCTGGTCTTCGATCATGTTCTTACGGTCATCGTTCATGCCGTTGGCGGCTGCCGACTCGAGCACCTTGGCCACAATCTCCGAAGCGCGGTGCGGGGTGTATTTGAGGATGGCGCGGGCTTCTTCCAGCTTCTTGCCACGAATCAGGTCTACCACCAGGCGCACCTTTTGTGGCGACATACGGACGTGCCGGGCAGTGGCCAGGGCATAGGTATGGGCCGTCTCGGCCTTGAGGGCCTCGCTTTTCTGGCGTAGTGACATCCTGGCATAGCGCTTTAGACCCGCCGAGCCGGGGTGATGAACATCACGGAGGTCATTGTGAATGTCCTTGCGGTCACTCTTTCTCAAACGACGTTTGGCTTCCATGACTCACCCCTTATTTCTTGGCAGCGGTCTTGGCCTCACGGCTATGACCCCTGTAGGTGCGGGTGGGCGAGAATTCGCCCAGCTTGTGCCCGACCATCTGTTCGGTCACATAGACCGGTACGTGCTGTTTGCCGTTGTAGACCGCCAGGGTGTGGCCAATCATCTCTGGCACGATGGTGCTCCGACGGCTCCAGGTCTTGATCACCCGCTTCTCGCCTTTGGCGTTCATCGCCTCGACTTTTTCCAGCAGGTGGCTTTCCACGAAAATTCCTTTTTTCAAACTGCGTGGCATAGTGCACCTCTACTTGCGACGAGACACGATAAGCGCGCTCGAGGGCTTCTTCTTCTTGCGGGTCTTGAGACCTTTAGCTTGCTGGCCCCAGGGCGAAACCGGCGGGCGACCCCGCGGTGCCCGGCCTTCCCCACCACCGTGCGGGTGATCCACCGGGTTCATGACCGTACCGCGCACGTGGCCCTTACGGCCCTTGTGGCGGTTGCGACCTGCCTTACCTATCACAATGTTTTTGTGATCGCTGTTGGAAACCACCCCAATAGTGGCAAAGCACTCCCCGTGTACCTTGCGCAGCTCGCCCGAGGGCAGCCGCAGGATCACGTAATCGCCTTCACGGCCCTGTACCTGCACGCTGGTACCCGCGCTGCGGGCCATCTTGGCCCCTTTGCCAGGCTCGAGCTCCACCGCATGAATCACCGTACCTACCGGGATAAAGCGCAGGGGCAAGGCGTTCCCTACCGCGATGGCGGCTTCAGGCCCGCTGATGACGGTGCTGTCCACGCGCAGGGAGTCGGGTGCCAGGATGTAGCGCTTCTCGCCATCGCGGTAGAACAGGAGGGCGATGCGGGCGGTACGGTTGGGGTCGTACTCGATGGCCGCTACCCGCGCAGGAATACCCACCTTGTCGCGGCGGCGGAAGTCGATGATACGGTAGAGCTGCTTGTGCCCCCCGGAAATAAACCGGCTGGTGGTGCGGCCCTGGTTGTTGCGCCCCCCGGTTTTTTTCATTGGGGCGGTGAGGCTCTTCTCCGGACGCTTTTTGGTCAAATCGGAGAAGTCCGCTACCGTCATGAAGCGGCGCGATGGTGTGTAGGGTCTGAACTTCTTTACTGCCATTTTCTCTTCCTCTCACTTGATACGGACTAACCGAGTCGTCCTGATGCCAAGTGGATTTTTTTGCCCCTTCATCCGCCCCTGTTTGTGAGATAGACAGGTTTGGCTCGGTCTCGAGGCATCCGGGGTGGTAGGTAGTGGTACAGGAAAAGCCTTTCTTGCCGCCTGACCCTCTACCCGCTACCTCCTTCTTAAAGCCCTCAAAAGATCGGAACCCACCGATCAGATCAGTCCTTCCAGGGCTTCGATCTTCTGTCCAGCAGCCACCGTCACGATGGCCTTCTTACGGTCGGGGCGCTTGCCGGCAAAACGGCCCAAGCGCTTATCCTTGCCCAGGGTGTTCTGGGTATTGACCCGCACCACCTTGACCTTAAAAGCGGCCTCTACGGCATTGGCAATCTCGGTCTTATTGGCTTTGGGGTGCACCCAGAAGGTATAAATCCCCTCAGCGAAGCGGCCATAGGCTTTTTCGGACAAGACGGGTTGAATGATTACGTCGTGGGGCGTTTTCATCAGGCTTCACCCCTTTCGCTGCGGCTTACTCGAGCCTGCACGCCTTCCCAGGCACTCGCCTCCATCACCAGAGCTTCCTGGCGCATGATGTCGTAGACGTTGAGTCCCTCGGGCGCCAGCACCCGTACCCTGGGCAGGTTGCGGGCTGCGCGGGCTACCTTTTCGTCGCTGGTAACCAGCAGGATGGTGTGGCCCTCGAGGTTGTGGGCTTTGAGCCAGGCCACGAACTCCTTGGTTTTGCCGTTGACGCCCTTGAAGTCTTCGGCCAGGAAGAGCTTGCCTTCCCTGGCGCGGTCGGCCAGGGCCATACCCAGCCCCAGCTTGCGTACTTTTTTGGGCAGGGTGTAGCTGTAGTCGCGGGGTTGCGGGCCGAAAACCGTACCACCCCCCACGAAGATGGGCGCACCATAGTCGCCGTGGCGGGCCCGCCCGGTGTGCTTTTGGCCGTACATCTTTTTGGTGGTGAAGTTCACCATGCCACGGGTCTTGGTAGCAGCGGTACCCCGGCGACGCGAGGCCAGTTGCCAGCGCACCACCTCGTAGAGCACGTGGCTGTTCACCTTTTCAGGAAGCGTTGCCTCCACGGTTTTGTTGCTTCCGAGCACCGGAAGGTTATACATCACTTACCTCCCTTTCCGGCCTTGAGGGCGGGTACTTTGCTGGTCTGGCGCACCACCACCAGGCTACCGTTGGCCCCCGGGACCGAGCCCTTGACCAGAATCAGGTTCTCGCCCTCGAGCACGTCCACGACCTCGAGGCCCTGGATGGTCACTTTTTCGTTACCCCAGCGCCCGGCCATCTTCTTACCCTTGAAAACCCGGCCTGGCGTCTTGCGGTTACCGATCGAGCCGCCGTGGCGGTGAATCTTGTGGGCTCCGTGCGAGTCGTTACCCCCCGCAAAGTTCCACTTCTTCATTACGCCGGTAAAGCCGTGGCCTTTAGAGGTGCCGGTCACATCCACCACTTCCCCCGGGTTGAAGATGCTCACCGTAACGGTATCACCGTCTGGATTGAAGCCCCGCAGCTCCCGCAGGAACTTCACCGGCTCAACCCCCGCCCTGGCAAAATGCCCCTTGGCTGGTTTGTTGACCCGCTGGGCCTTCTGACTCTGGAAACCCAGCTGAACTGCCTCGTAGCCATCCTTATCGACGGTTTTGCGCTGCACTACGGGACAGGGGCCTGCCAGAATCACCGTCACAGGAACAGCTTTATCGCCCTTCCAGACCTGGGTCATGCCCACTTTGGTTCCAAGGATGCCCTTCATTAGCGGCCTCCTACCATCTTGAGTTCGATCTCGACCCCGGTGGGCAGGTCGAGGTTACGCAACCCCTCGATGGTCTTGGGGGTAGGGTCGGTGATGTCTACCAGGCGGTTATGGGTACGCAGCTCGAAGTGCTCGCGGCTGTCCTTGTGTTTGAAGGGGCCCCGCAGCACGGTAAAGCGGCGGATGCGGGTGGGCAGGGGCACCGGGCCCGCCACCTGTGCACCGCTACGGCGGGCCGTTTCCACAATCTTGGCGGCCGAAGCATCCAAGCTCTTGTGGTCAAAGCCCCGAAGTTTGATACGAATCTTTGGCATTCAGGGCCTCCCTTACTCGATAATCTTCGCCACCACACCAGCGCCCACGGTGCGACCGCCTTCACGGATGGCGAAGCGCAGACCTTCCTCCATGGCGATGGGCTTGATCAGCTCCACCGTGAAGGTGATGTTGTCCCCC
>NZ_QWKY01000026.1 GCF_003574035.1 Meiothermus hypogaeus
GGGGGACAACATCACCTTCACGGTGGAGCTGATCAAGCCCATCGCCATGGAGGAAGGTCTGCGCTTCGCCATCCGTGAAGGCGGTCGCACCGTGGGCGCTGGTGTGGTGGCGAAGATTATCGAGTAACGTGGTAGAATATAAGCTTGCTGGCCCGGTCAGGCTCTAAGTCTGACTGGGCCGAAGGCTGAAAGAGGAATGACATGGCAAGCGATGTACGAATCAAGCTGCTCTTGGAGTGCACCGAGTGCAAGCGCCGCAATTATGCGACTGAGAAAAACCGTCGCAACACTACGGCCAAGCTCGAGCTCAAGAAGTTTTGCCCCTGGTGCAACAAGCACCTGCCCCACAAGGAAGTAAAGGTCTAAGGCGGATAGTATGGCCCAAGAGCAAAACGCCGCCCCAAAGCGCCCCCTTGGTGCTCGGATTGTCAACTACTTCCGCGAGGCCCGCGCCGAGCTTTCCCGTGTCACCTGGTCTACCCGCCAGGAAATCATCGAATCCACCCAGGTTATCCTGGTTTTTGCAGTGGTGGCCATGGTAGTTTTGGGGCTGATTGACACCATCTTCCGCTTCATCACGGTGCGTCTGCCCTGATGTCCTGGTGTGAACTATGAGCATTGAATGGTACGCCGTCCACACCTATGTAGGCTACGAGGACAAGGTCAAGCAGAACCTCGAGCAACGGGTGAAGGCCCTCGGCATGCAGGACAAGATCTTCCAGGTCTTAATTCCTACCGAGGAGGTCGTGGAGCACCGCGATGGGGGCAAAAAAGACGTGGTGCGTCGCAAACTCTACCCGGGCTACATCTATGTGCTGGTGGATTTAGGCGATACGCCTGGCGAGGTCAACGAAGCCTGGGAAGTGGTACGCAATACCCCTGGCGTGACCGGTTTCGTGGGCACTGCGACCCACCCCGTGCCCCTGACCCCCGACGAAGTGCAACACCTCCTGGAAATTGCTGGCCTGGCTGGCAAGAAAGAAGCCCCCAAGCCCCAGGTCACCTTCAAGGAAGGTGACGTGGTACGGGTGGCCTCCGGTCCCTTCGCCGACTTTACCGGCGTGGTGGGCGAGGTCAACCTCGAGCGCCAGAAGGTCAAGGTGCTGGTATCTATTTTCGGGCGCGAAACCCCAGTGGAGCTGGAGTTCTCGCAGGTGGTTCGCGCATAGCGCGAACGTCAATAACCAATGGCCGATTGCTGATAGCGAAATCCCGTAGCCTCTGACTACTTGCTATCAGCTATGCGCAAGCGCGAAAGCGCCAAGGCGATAACACCACGAAGTTCGTGGGAGCCGACCCCCGCAAGTAGCGGGAAATTACAAAGGAGGAAGTACTAATGAAAAAGATAGCTGCTATGGTCAAGCTGCAGCTCCCGGCGGGCAAGGCCACGCCTGCGCCCCCGGTAGGCCCGGCCCTGGGTCAACACGGGGCCAACATCATGGAGTTCGTAAAGCAGTTCAACGCGGCCAGCGCCAACATGGGCGACGCCATTGTGCCCGTTGAGATCACCATCTTCTCCGACCGCTCCTTCACCTTCATCACCAAGACCCCACCGGCCTCCTACCTGATCCGCAAGGCTGCCGGCATCGAAAAGGGTGCGGGGAAGACCGGGCGTGAAAAGGTAGGCAAGCTCACCTGGGAGCAGTGCCTCCAGATCGCCAAGCAAAAAATGGCCGATATGAACGCCAACGATGTGGAAGCCGCTGCTCGCCAGATTGCCGGTTCAGCCCGCGCGATGGGTGTAGAAGTGACGGGGGTGCCCCATGCCTAAGCACGGAAAGCGGTATCGTGCCCTGTTGGAGAAGGTAGACCTGAACAAGGTTTACTCGGTTGAAGAGGCTGCTGCTTTGATTCCCCAGATCAAGAGCGCCAAGTTCGACGAGACCGTCGAGGTGCACGTCAAGCTGGGGATTGATGCCAAGAAGTCCGACCAGAACGTGCGTTCTACCGTAGCCCTGCCCCACGGAACAGGCCGTAGTGTGCGGGTACTGGCCATTGCCAAAGGTGACAAGATTGCCGAGGCCCGTGACGCAGGGGCCGATATTGCTGCAGGCGAAGAAATCATTCAGGAAATCCTGGATGGTCGTTCCGACTTCGACGCGGTGGTCGCCACCCCTGACGTGATGGGAGCTGTGGGTTCCAAGCTGGGCCGTATCCTGGGCCCCAAGGGCATGTTGCCCAACCCCAAAGCCGGTACAGTAGGCTTCAACATAGGCGACATGGTGCGGGAGATCAAGGCAGGCCGAATCGAGTTCCGCAACGACAAGACCGGCGTGGTGCACGGCCCCGTGGGCAAGGCTAGTTTTGCCCCTGAGAAAATCGCCGAGAACGTGCGGGCCTTCATCAAGGCTGTGGAGAGCGCTAAACCCGACAGTGCCAAGGGCACCTACCTGCGATCGGTCTACCTCTCCACCACCATGGGGCCCAGCATCAAGATAAGCACCAGTACTACTCAACAGGCTTAGCATGCCCCTGCACGCAAAGGCTCCCTGAAAGGGGAGCTTTTTTTCCGCAGGACTTTCGGCCGCATCCAGACCGATTTATAGTTATTAGTAGATTGCCGTCTTGTTACAAGAGGGTCTATTTGAAGCCATGAAGCGTACAAGCCCAACCTACCGCCGCCTGGCTCGTCCTTATAGGGTCTGATGACGCCTATCCGTGCCCTGACCTTGAGCCTCGTGGTAGCGGGGGTGGTGTTTGGCCTGAAGTGGCTGGCCTATGCACTTACTGGTTCGGTAGCCCTTTATTCCGACGCGCTCGAGTCTGTGGTCAATATTGTTGCGGCAGGAGCCGCTCTGATTGCGGTGCTGGTTTCGCGCCGCCCCGCCGACAGCAATCATCCCTACGGTCACACCAAGGCCGAATACTTTTCGGCGGTGCTGGAGGGGGTTTTGATTGTGCTGGCAGCCCTGGCTATTGTGCGGGAAGCCTGGCCCAAACTAATCACGCCGGAACCCATCGCCGAGCTGGGCACGGGGATGTTAGTTTCGCTGGGGGCTTCAGGGCTCAATGCCCTCTTGGGCTGGTTTTTGATCCGAAGTGGTCGCAAAGCGCGTTCGCCCGCCGTGGTGGCCGATGGGCAGCACATTCTGACCGATGTCTGGACTTCGGTGGGGGTACTGGCGGGAATTGGGCTGGCCTGGCTAAGCGGCTGGTGGGTGCTAGACCCGTTGCTGGCTATTGCGGTAGCCGTCAATATCTTGTGGGTAGGTTGGCGCCTGGTGCGAGATTCTGTGGGCGGTCTGATGGACGAATCCATTCCCGAGCAAGAGCTGGCCGATATACGCAATGCCCTCAACTATGCCCTGGGGGGCCTGGCTTCCGAAGGCAAGGTCCTCGAGGTCCACGATCTGCGTACCCGCCGGGCAGGGCCTCGCACCTTTGTGGAGTTTCATTTGGTGGTGCCGGGAGGCACCTCGGTGGAGCAGGCCCATCAGATTTGCGACCGCCTCGAGAATGCCCTGAAAGCGCAGATAGACGGCGTTCATACCACCATACACGTAGAACCCGACCACAAGGCCAAGCACTCAACCTTCAGAATCAGTTAGGAAACTGTTCGTGCTGCCAGGGGGGAATATCTGATTTGTCCTGTGAGTAAAGTGTTGACCCGGAGTGCTTCTCACCATTAATTTCTACACCTGCCCCACTGGTGTCCCTTACCATGATCCATGACTGCAATCTGTTCATTGCATGGGGCCGCAGACCGACGAAGCAATCCAGGTGTAGCGGGCAGGATGATCTGGATAGCTTCCCCTTCAGCTTGACTTCATGGTCACCAGGACAGCTCAACTGAAGTATTTTGCTAGGGCCAGCCGCCGATGTTTCGGGGAGCCCAGTGGTGTTGCAGAAAGCTCTATGGCGCAGTACCCACAATGGCTTTTCGGGGCACACTGACCAGGCGCCTACTCCCCAAGTCCTTTTTTGCCCAGCCCCCGCCGGGAGGATTTGGGTTGCTTGATCTTGCTGTCATTCAGCCCAAATCCCAGGGTTCCAAACACATGGCCGGTAGTCGGCTCAATCAGATTGCGGTGGTCGCGGTAGAGGCGCGGGGTTTTCCACAGATAAAACAAGGCTTTCCAGTGGGGCAGTTCGTTGTAACGCTCGGGCCAGAGCTCTTTGATTTTTTGTGCCACCACGTGGGCATATTTGGGAGAAAGCGCCGGAAACACGTGGTGTTCGATATGGTAGCCAAAGCCCAGGGTGAGCCACTCGAGCCACCGCGGGTTGCGCACAGTCAGGCTGTTCATCAGCGGATCGTTGGTCTCGGTAATGGGGTTGAGCAGGTGGTTGGTGGCGATGAAGCTCATGGCAATGAAGTTGGCCAGCAGCCAGGGAATCACAAACACAAACAAGAAGTTGAGGGGCCCCACCATGAAGAGCACCAGGAGCCAGACCAGCACCGGTAATACCGCCTGAAATACTACAATGGGGCGCTCGGCAGGCTTGAAGTCGGGCAAAAAACGCCGGAACATCATGTGGGCGTGCAAGGTAAACCAGAACGTAAAGGAGAAAAACAGGAAGAAGCTACGCAATGCAGGCACCTGACGGAACATCCACTTTACGAAGGGCTTCTGGATCGCCGACTCCAGGGCCCCCATAGCGTCGGGGTCGTCTTCGGGGTGTTGGGTGTGGCCGTGGTGTTCGACGTTGTGCCACTTGCGCCATAGTCTGGCGCCCACCATCAGCGGCAAAAAGGCGATGGTACCCGAAACTGAGCGCACCACAGGGTTCTTGGTCACGGCACCATGCAAGATTTCGTGGGCCAGAAAGCCCAACCCGATAAACGAGTATCCGATGCCAAGGGACAACAGTAGTTTGAGCAAGACATAGGGGGTTGCCACAATGCCCCATGTGCACAAACCAAACAGGGCCAGAAATACCGGCAGATAGGCCAGCCGAGCCGGAACTGGCTCAAAAAAGTGACGGGGCAGTCGGGCTTTTAGGGCCTTGGTGTACTCTCGTAGATGCTGTTCTTCAGTCATAGGTGCTCCTTGCTGATTACGCTTGAATGGGGGCAGTATACGATAAATCAATCCTCGAGCTTCAAATAATCCGTTTGGACTAAATACAAAAAAGCCCCCCTAAAACCGGGGAGCTTTGGCTTGCGGTATGGTTACGCCACTTTCACATTCTTGGCTTGGGGGCCCTTGCCATTCTTACCAGGTTCGATCTCGAACTCTACGCGATCTCCTTCGTTAAGGCTCTTGAAGCCCTGGCCCTGGATGGCGGTGAAGTGCACAAACACATCGGGACCACCTTCCTGGGCAATGAAACCGTAACCTTTTTCCGCGTTGAACCACTTAACAGTACCTTTGTTCATTTACTACTCCTAATGTCCTACTGAAACCTGCTGGTTTTAGGGGGACAATGAAGAGTAGCACAGCCTACAGGCAAAGTCAACTGGAGGCCGGGTTCTATCGCTGCCATATCTGAACCAGGAGAACTGTGTATCTAGCGCTATATTTCGTCCAGGTAGGGCTTGATGATTTCTTTTCAACGGTTATCGCTCGAGCAGGTTCCCTGGGATGCCCTCGAGGCTTTTTCGGACCGGGTCATCTTTCAGGCCCGGCCCTGGCTCGAGTTCCTTCGCCATACCCAGGGCGCCCAGCCAGTGCTGGCAGTCGTCCAGGAAGACGGTCAGACCGTAGGCTACTTCACCGGGGCTCTCCTCTACAAATATGGGAAGACCTTCAAGGGCTGGGCTGCCTCCTAAAGTGGGGCAATATGAGCCGCAGTTGCCGGGCCTCGATCCGCACGGAAAAAATGGCCTGGTCTTTTCCTCCGACCCAGAGGAGAACGCAAGAGGAGCAATATAGGTTTGGTACGAGGCTGGTGCCTTTCGGCTTCCTACGCCTTCACTCGAGTTCTTCGGCTAGCTCTACCGTCTGATTATCCTGGTGGTAGGTGAAACGCATCTTTGGTCTGCTGCCCTGCAATATCTGGGGCAGCCAGTAGGGGACATCGGACCACATCTGCTTCAGGGGGAGTTCGTCTAGGCCGAACCACACCGGCCGGATTTCGTCAGATTCCTGGGGCTCGCCCTCCCAGAACTCGAGGCGGAACACATGTACGGTGCGGTTCCAATCCGGGCAAGCTGGAAACAAAAACTCCAGTTGGGCTGCATACCAGAGGTTGTGTGGTTTGGCCAGCAAGCCCGACTCTTCCTGTAGCTCGCGTACAGCAGCCACGGCCAGGGTCTCACCGACCTCGAGCTTCCCACCAAAACCCCCGTACTTGCCGGCCCCAAAACCCGTCTTTTTGAACCCCAGCAAGACTCGGTGCTGGGGCCGATCCAGCGGCAGCACCAGCACGTTAACCAGCATTACTTCCCCGCAGAATGGCGCTTGCGCAACAAGGCATGAAAGGTTTTCATGGCCCCCAGGGCATTGGGGAAGCCCACAAACAGCGCCGACTGGATGATGGTCTCGCGCACTTCCTGCTCGGTGGCACCGTTACGCAGGGCTCCTTCCAGGTGGGTAGCAATTTCCTTGGGAGCCCCCAGAGCAATCAGGCTGGTAATGGCCAGCAGTTCGCGGGTCTTCAAATCCAGGCCGGAGCGGGCCAGCACCTCTTCATAAGCGAAATCGCGGATGTAGGTATATAGATCGGGGTCTACCTCGGTAAGGGTCTGCTCGATGGCCTCAAAGTTGTCGCCCCAGATGGCTTTGCGAACGCTCATGTAGACCAGTCTGTGGACTCGAGGGGTTGGGGTCAAGGGACTTATACCAACTTTCAGGTGTGTTGCCAACTTACAGCGATGCACAAGGTGGAGAATGGTGAGAAGCAGGTGGTGCATTTCTAAACCCCTACCCCCTATCCCCTACCTCCGATAGTGTGAAGAGCATCCTAGCCAGGATGGTCTTACAACCCGTCCACCCGGCCAGTGGCATACTCCACCACCCAGGCCAGGTCGCCAATTGCATTGGGGTTTTGCTTGTAGGGGTCGAACAGCACCGGTCGAACCCCGGCAGCCAGGGCACCTTTGACATCGTCCTCCGAGTCGCCGATATGGATGGCCTGATGGGGTTCAATCTCTAGCTTACTCAGCACAAGCTGGAAAAAGCGCGGATCGGGCTTGGCTACGCCTTCCAGGGCCGAAACCCCGATGTAGTCAAAAAAATCTGCCAGACCTGTGGCCTGCAAAACCCCCGGCAGTGTCCAGTCCCAGTTGGATACCACCCCCAGCTTGAACCCCTTGTTACGCAAGGCTACCAGCACCTCTTTGGCTCCAGGTGTAAGGGGCCACACATGCGGGCTTTGCCAGTTCTCCTTCAGATAGTCGGCTACCTCATCGGCATAAGCCCCCAGTCCGATGCCGTTCATAACCTCCCAGTGAAAGGCCCGCCAAAATGAGAGGGCCGTAGCCTCGTCGGTAGCGCTCATGTGATGGTCTGAATAGTGTGTATAGGCATCCTGCATGGCCTGGGGGAGTCGCTTCAGGTCGGCCTGCTGGGCAATGCCCTTGGCTTGCAAAATAGGCAAAAGCCAGTACCTGGGGTGCCCCAGGATGAGTGTGTCGCCGACATCGAACAACACTGCACGAATCATGAGTTCATACTAAACCGGCATTGTGAAAAGATCGGTAGCCTATTGCGCCAAGCGACCTGTTATCGGCAGTAAAAAAATGACTTTACACTGCAAGCGTGGTTGCTCCGACCTTTGAGGCGTGATAGTCTCTTGACGTTGTTCACCAGATTGTCCTGCGAGGCAATGACGGACAACAAGTGATCCCTTGTGATAAAACAAAAAATGTCTTTTGGCAGTGAAGGGGGCTTGGGGCTATGATTGAGCGCTACCAAACCCCCGAGATGCAAGCCCTGTGGAGCGAGGCCCGCAAGTACCAGGTATGGGCCGAGGTGGAAATTCTGACCCTGGAAGCCTGGGAAGGGCTGGGGCAGGTGCCGCCCAAGACCGCCGAGCGCTTGCGCGACGCGCTACGCCAGAAATCGATTGATGCGGCTTTTGCCCGGCGCGTAGATGAAATTGAAGCCGAGACCCGCCACGATATTGTGGCCTTTACCCGCGCCCTGACCGAATGGACCGGCGACGCTGAAGTGGCCCGCTGGCTGCACCTGGGCCTGACCAGCACCGATGTGGTGGACACCGCCCAAAACATCTTGCTCTCGGAGGCCCTGGGCCTGGTCGAGCAGGAACTGGCTCAGGTGCAGGAGGCCCTGAAGAGCTTGGCCATCCGGTACAAGCACCTGCCTGCGGTCGGGCGCACCCACGGCGTGCATGCCGAGCCCACCAGCTTTGGGTTGCGCTTTTTGGCGTTTTATGCGGCTTTGTTGCGGGATGGTGAACGTCTGCAGAAAGCCCGCGAAGGCATCCGGGTGGCCATGATTTCCGGTTCAGTGGGGAACTATGCCCATGTGGAGCCTGCCGTGGAGGCATGGGTGGCCCAGAAGCTGGGTTTTCAGATCGAGCCGGTTTCCACCCAGGTAGTGCCGCGGGACCGCCATGCCGAACTGATGGGGGCCCTGGCCATTCTGGGAGCCAACATAGAGCGCATCGCGGTGGAGTTGCGCCATTTGCAGCGCACTGAGGTGCTGGAAGCCCAGGAGCCCTTTAGCTACAAGCAGACCGGTTCCTCCTCCATGCCGCACAAGAAAAACCCGGTGGCGCTGGAAAATATCTCGGGGCTGGCGCGGCTCTTGCGCAGCAACCTGCAGGCTGAACTCGAGAACGTGGCTCTCTGGCATGAGCGCGACATCTCGCACAGCTCGGTGGAGCGGGTGATTCTGCCCGACTCCACCACCCTGGCCCACTACATGCTGCGCCGTCTCAAGCGGGTTTTGCAGGGGTTGGTGGTCTACGAGGCGCGCATTGCCCATAACCTGCACCTGACCCGAGGGCTGGTGTACTCCCAGCGGGTACTGGGGTTTTTGATCGAGTCCGGCCTGGATCGAACCACCGCCTACGAGATAGTGCAGCGCAACGCCCTGGAAAGCTGGGAAAAGGGGCAGGATTTTCGAGAACTGCTCGAGGCCGACCCGGCCTGCCCACTCAAGGGAGAGGCGTTGGCCCAGGCCTTCGACCCCAGCTATTTTTTGCGGCATGTGGATACCATCTACGCCCGTTTTGGGCTGTAGAGGGGTACTATAAAGAAAGACACCCGTTCAGACGACCAGGATTCGCCAGGATAAAGGGAGCGCCCAGACAAAAGAGGTTCAGATGGAGAAACTGTACGAGGGGAAAGCCAAGGTTATCTATCCGGGCCCCGAGACGGGGGTGGTGCGGGTCTACTTCAAGGACGACGCCACCGCCTTTAACGGGCAGAAACGGGCCCAGATTGCCGGCAAGGGGGTGGTCAACAACCAGGTTTCGGCAGCTTTGTTCCGCTACCTGGAAGCGCACGGCATCCCCACCCACTTCATCCGCCAGCTTTCCGAGCGGGAGATGCTGGTGAAGCAGGTGCAGATTGTGCCACTGGAGGTGATTGTGCGCAACCGCACCGCCGGAAGCTTTTCCCGGCGCTACGGGGTGGAGGAAGGCCGGGTCTTGCCCTATCCGCTGGTGGAGTTTTCCTACAAAAACGATGCCCTGGGCGACCCGCTGATCTACGACGACGCCGCGCTGGCCCTGGGCCTGGTGAACGGCAGCGAGCTGGCGCGCATCAAGGAGCTGGCTCTGAAAGTGAATGCCTTGCTAAAGGAGTATTTTGCCCAGCGCAACCTCGAGCTCATCGACTTCAAGCTGGAGTTTGGCCGCCTCCTGCACTCTGCGGCCCCTACCGACGAGCGCGGGGCTATTGTGCTGGCCGATGAAATCTCGCCCGATACCATGCGCCTGTGGGAGATGGGCACTGGCGAAAAAATGGACAAAGACCGCTTCCGTCGCGACCTGGGCGGGGTGGAGGAAGCCTACCAAGAGGTGCTGCGGCGGGTACAGGCAGCGCCTTCGGCCTAAAACATGTTATGAAATACCATGTAACCCTTTTGATCGAGCTGAAAGACGGCATTCTGGACCCCCAGGGGCGGGCTGTAGAGAGCATTTTGCAGGGGCTGCAGTTCAAGGCCCAGAACGTGCGGGTGGGGCGGGTGCTGGAGATGGAAGTGGAGGCTGGCAGCGAGGCGGAAGCCTCTGCCGTGGCCCACAACATCGGCAAAGCCCTGGCCAACCCGGTGATGGAAGTGTTTGTGGTGGAGGCGGTTAAGGAGCTGGTATGAAGGTAGCGGTTATTCAGTTTCCCGGCTCCAACTGCGACCAGGATGCGGTCTGGGCGCTTCGGTTGGTGGGGCTTCAAGCCGAGCTGGTCTGGCACACCGAAAAGAGCCTCGAGGGTTTTCAAGCGGTGCTCCTACCGGGCGGTTTCTCGTATGGCGACTACCTGCGGGCCGGGGCTTTGGCCAAGTTTTCGCCGGTGATGGAGGAGGTGCGCCGGCTGGCCGAGCGAGGGTACCCGGTAGTGGGCATCTGCAATGGCTTCCAGGTGCTCACCGAGGCCGGACTGCTGCCGGGGGCGCTTTTGGCCAACACCAACCTGCACTTTACCTGCAAGGACGTATTCCTGCGCGTCGAGCGCACCGACCTGCCCTTTACCAACGGCTACCAGCCAGGGCAGGTGCTCAAGATTCCCATTGCCCACGGCGAGGGGCGCTACTACGCCGACGCCCAGACGTTGGAGCGGCTCGAGCAAAACCGACAGGTGGTTTTCCGGTACGTTCCATCCCCTTCGTCCCCTGCGGAAGAGGGGGGTGGATTCAATCCCAATGGCTCGTTGAATGACATCGCTGGCATCGTCAACGAACGGGGCAATGTGCTGGGCATGATGCCCCACCCCGAACGAGCAGTGGAGGATGCGCTGGGCTCTACCGACGGACGGCCCTTTTTTAGCAGCCTCAAGCGGGCCCTGGGGGTAGTGGCGTAGACAAAAGTTACATGGAGGTAGCCGTATGACCATCCAAGCAATCACCTTCGACTTCTGGGGTACCCTCTTTACCGAAGGGCCGGAATATGCCGGACACATCAAGAACCTGCGCAACGAAATCCTACTGGATGCGGCCTCCGAAGCGGGTGTTCCCGCCGAACCGGATGCCGTGATGGCCGCATGGCGGCAGGCCGCCCTCGACTTCGACGCCGCCTGGATGGCCGAGCAGGTCATGACCCCCTTCGACCGGGTGGCCCGCATTTTTGGCTACCTGGGTCTGCCTTACGACGAAGGCCACATCGCCCTTACTACCCAGCGCATTGTGGAGGCGGCCCTGGAGGGTACCCTCGTTCCTTTACCGGGGGTGCTGGAAGCTTTGCCACAGCTGGCCCGGCGCTACAGGCTGGGCATCGTCTCCGATACCGGCGTCTCGACCGGGCGTATCCTGCGTGAGCAGCTCAAGCGGTACAAGCTCCACGACCTTTTTAGTGGTTTTTCCTTCTCCGACGAGACCGGGGTGGTCAAGCCCAAACCACAGGCTTTCCTCACAGCCCTCGACGAAATGGGGGTCAAACCGCAAGAAGCTCTGCACATCGGCGATATTCCCCGAACCGACATTGGGGGTGCTTTCCAGACCGGCTACCCTTACGCCGTGCTCTACACCGGGCACGCCCACCGCAACGGGCAGCCCGAGCCCACCGCCCGCGTGGGCAACCACTTAGAGCTTATTCCCCTCCTCAAGGAAGTAATCGGGCATCCACCGAGGGTTATGTAATGGAAGGAACCTTGCCCCCCCTTCTTCAGGAAACCGGCATCCCCCTGCATGAATACCAGGAGATTGTGCGGCTTCTGGGCCGTGAACCAGGCCGCCTCGAGCTCTACTTGTTCAAGGTAATGTGGAGCGAACACTGCTCCTACAAGAACTCCCGCCCCTTGCTCAAGTTGTTGCCCAAGGAAGGACCTGCGGTGCTTCAGGGCCCCGGTGAGAACGCGGGGGTGGTGGAGATTGGCGAGGGTTGGGCAGTGGCTTTCAAAATCGAGAGCCACAACCACCCTTCGGCGGTCGAACCGGTGCAGGGAGCGGCCACAGGGGTGGGGGGTATCATCCGCGACATCGTGGCCATGGGGGCCCGGCCCATTGCACTTCTGAACTCGCTGCGCTTTGGCAAACTGGAAGGCCCCGAAGGTGACCGTACCCGCTATCTGGTGCGGGGGGTGGTGGAGGGCATCGCCCACTACGGCAACGCCATTGGGATACCCACGGTGGGGGGCGAGGTTTACTTCCACCCCGACTACCAGGAGAACCCCCTGGTAAACGCCATGTGCCTGGGGCTTCTGCGGGTGGAGGAGCTCAAGAAGAGCCGGGCCTCTCTGGGCCGCCCAGTCTACTATGTGGGCTCCAAAACCGGGCGCGACGGGATTGGGGGGGCGGCTTTTGCCTCGGAGGAACTCTCGGAAGAAAACGAGTCCAAGCGGCCCAGCGTGCAGGTAGGCGACCCCTTCATGGGCAAGCTGACCCTGGAAGTAACGCTGGAGGCCATCCGGCGGGATCTGGTGGAAGGTGTACAGGACATGGGGGCCGCCGGCCTCACCTCTTCCCTCTCGGAGCTGGCCCACAAGTCGGGGCTGGGCATTGAGCTTAACCTCGACCTGGTGCCCAAGCGCGAGGCCGGGATGAACCCCCTCGAGCTAATGCTCTCGGAGTCGCAGGAGCGCATGGTGCTGGTACCGCGTCCGGGCAAGGAAAAAGAGCTGGAAGCCCTGGCCGCACATTATGGCCTGGATGCCGTCCCGGTGGCCCATACCATCGCCCCACCGGTGTTTCGGGTGCTCCACCAGGGCCAGGTGGTGGCCGAGGTGCCCACCTTTGCCCTGGCCGACTGCCCCACCTATACCCGCGAGGGCCAGGAGGAGCCCGGCCTGGCCCGGCTCAGGGAGGCCGACCTGAGCGCCTTGCCGATACCTTCCGACCTGCAGGGGATACTTCTTCGGCTTCTAGCCTCGCCCAACCTGTGCAGCCGGGCCCCCATCTTTGAGCGCTACGACCACCAGGTAGGCACCAACACCGTGCTGGTGCCCGGAAAGGGCGATGCAGCCATCCTGCGCATCAAGGGCACTCGGCGGGGCCTGGCGGTCAAGGTGGACGCCAACCCCCGCTACAGCAAGCTCTCGCCCCGCCTGGGGGCCATGCACGCCCTGGCCGAAGCAGCCCGCAACGTGAGTGTGGTGGGCGGTAAACCGCTCGCCTATACCGATGGCCTCAACTGCGGCAACCCGGAAACGCCCCAGGGCTACTTTGAACTCTCCGAGACCATCGCGGGCCTGGCGGAAGCCTCGGCAGCGCTGGGCCTGCCGGTGGTCTCGGGCAATGTTTCGCTCTACAACGAAGGCCCCAACTACCGGATTCCGCCCACCCCCATGGTGGGGGTGGTAGGGCTTTTGGAGGAGGTGGAGCGCCGGGCCGAACTGGGTTTACGGAAAGCGGGCGAGTTTGTGGTGCTGATTGGCAGCCCGGAAGGACACCTGGGTGCTTCCGAGTACCTCTGGGTGGTGCATGGCCAGGAAGCCGGAAGCCCGCCGCCCCTCGACCTGACCATGGAGGCCCAGGCCCAGGCCGCCATCCGCAACCTGATCGAGCGGGGCTGGGTACATACCGCCCACGACGTAGCCGAAGGGGGGCTGGCGGTGGCGCTGGCCGAGATGTGCTTGCCCTACGGCCTGGGGGCCACCCTCGAGCTGCGTAGCCATGCCCGGCCCGATGCCTTGCTCTACGGCGAGGCACCCGGCCGTATCCTCTTCAGCGTTGACCAGGCCCACCTGCAACAGGCGGTAAAAGTGCTCGAAGCCTACGGTCTTCCGCACAGCGTTCTGGGCCAGGTGGGTGGCGATCACCTCACCCTCCTGCTGCCCAAAGAGCAGATTACGTGGCCCGTGGAGGCCCTGCGTCGAGCCTGGGAGCAGCCGCTCAGGGAGGTGCTACCGTGAGAAACGCCGAAAGCCCGGAGCCAAAGGCTTTGAAGCCTGTGGAACTCGAGGCTCTCAGCCAACCGCTTTCGGCCTCGAACGACCCGGACGAGCTGCACGAAGAGTGCGGTGTGCTGGGCTTGTGGTCGCCCGAGCCCCTGCCGGTGGCCGACCTGCTGCAACTGGGGCTTTTTGCCCTGCAACACCGGGGCCAGGAAGCCGCCGGGATTTGCGTTTCCAACGGTAAAGACCTGGTGATCGAAAAAGACCTGGGCCTGGTCACGCAGGTCTTCGACGAGGCCCGCATGCAGCGCCTGCGCATTCCTGCGGCCAACCTGGGCATTGGGCACACCCGCTATTCCACCACCGGCTCCAACCTGCGCTTCAACGCCCAGCCCCTCAACGTGCGCAGCTCCAAGGGCATTCTAGCCATCGCCCACAACGGCAATTTTGTGAACGCCCTGCAGATTCGCCAGGCGCTTTTGGAGCACGGTGCAGTCTTCCAGACCACCAACGACACCGAGGTGATGATTAACCTGATTGCTCGCTACGCCAAGCTCGACCTCGTCGAGGCCACCGCCCGGGCCATGCGCGAGCTGACCGGCGGTTTTAGCGTGGTGCTGATGGATCGGCACACCGTGCTGGCCCTGCGGGACGGCAACGGGGTGCGGCCTCTAGTGATTGGGCGCCTTTCGAACGGAGGCTGGGTTTTTGCCTCCGAGCCCCCAGCGCTGGCCCTGATGGGGGCCGAGTTCGTACGCGATGTGCGGCCTGGTGAGCTGGTCTGGGTGGACGAGGCGGGGGGGCTTTCCTCCTGGCAGGTGCTCGAGCCCTGCCCCACCCCCTGTGCCTTCGAGTGGATCTACTTCGCCCGGGCCGACGCCACCTTAGACGGCATCGCCACCCACCCGGCGCGCATCCGCATGGGCGAGGTACTGGCACGCGAAGCTCCGGTCGAGGCCGACCTGGTAGTACCGGTGCCCGACTCCGGCATTGGGGCAGCCATCGGCTACAGCCGGGCTTCCGGTCTGCCCTTCGACTTTGGCCTGCACAAGAACCCCTATGCGGGCCGTACCTTTATCCAACCCACCCAGGAAATGCGCGACCTGAAGGTACGGCTCAAGCTGGCCGCCACCCCGGTGGTGGCGGGCAAGCGGGTGGTGCTGGTAGACGACTCCATTGTGCGGGGCACCACCTCGGGGCGCATCGTGCAATTGCTGCGCGAGGCCGGGGCCACCGAGGTGCATGTGCGCATCTCCTCGCCCCCCATCAAGTTTCCTTGCTACTACGGCATCGACACCGCGGCCCGCAAGGAGCTGGTGGCCTCGACCCATACCCTCGAGCAAATCCGGGCCCTGATCGGGGCCGACTCGCTGGCCTTCCTTAGCGAAGCAGGCGTACGCGAGGCCATTGGTGGGCCGGTCTGCCTGGCCTGCTTCAACGGACAGTACCCGGCAGGGCAGCCCGAGGAAGAAGTGCGGAAAGAGGCGCTCGAGACCGAAGGTGCGAGCGCCCTGTAAGGTACGGGGCAATTCATAGTGCTATACAAGGGTCTCGTCTTATGCTCGAGACCGAAGGTGCGAGCGTGCCTTAACGCGCAAGGCGGCTTGGGATTTGAGCTCGGAGGATGAGTGCTGGCTCGAGCAAGCCTGAGCCGCTTCTGCTATTCTATCCTGCGTGAAGCGCGTTTTTTCCGGCTTTCAGCCCACCGGCGACTTACACATCGGCAACTACCTGGGCGCTATGGTGAACTACATTGCCCTTGGGGAAAAGCTGGGGCAGAACGCCATCTACTGCATTGTGGACTATCACGCCCCCACCAACCCCGCCGCCTACGACAAAGACCTGCTGGCCCGGCGTACCTTCGATGCGGCCCTGGTGAACATGGCAGCGGGTCTCGATCCCAACAAGGTCATTCTGTTCGTGCAGTCGCACGTGCCCGAGCACACCGAGCTGGCCTGGATTTTCACCACCCAAACCCCCTACGGCGACCTGACCCGCATGACCCAGTTCAAAGACAAAGCCGCCAAGCTCGAGTCGGTTCCCGCAGGACTGCTCATGTACCCGGTGCTGATGGCCGCCGACATTCTGATCTACAAAGCCGACACCGTGCCAGTCGGCGACGACCAGACCCAGCACCTGGAACTCACCCGCGAAATTGCCCGGCGCTGGAACCAGGAATACGGGGAAACCTTCCCCGAACCCAACATTTACCTGAACCCCAACGCGCCCCGCGTTCCCGGCATAGACGGCAAAGCCAAAATGTCTAAAAGCGTAGGCAACACCATCGGGATACTCGAGGACGAGGAAAGCATCTGGGCCAAGATTCGCACCATGCCCGACGATCCGGCCCGCATCCGCCTCTCCGACCCCGGCGACCCCGAAAGAAGCGTGGTGTTCAAGTTCTTGCAGTATTTCGCTCCGCCCGAGCTGGTTCAGGTGCTCAAAGAGGAGTACCGCCGCCGGGGCATCGGTACGCTGGTGGTCAAACAGCTTTTGATGCAGGAGATGATGAAAACCCTGCGGCCCATCCGCGAACGGGCGGCCGAGCTTCGAGCCAACCCCGATCTGGTGCTGGACGCCCTCGAGGACGGTGCCGCCAAAGCCCGCCGCATCGCCCAGGCCACCATGGAAGAGGTGCGGGAAAAGTTTGGCCTGCTCAGGGCCAGGGGCCATGGGACAGGACTCCGGCAACAGGGAAAGGTCCTTGCCAAATAATTAACGACCGTGATCACGCTCACCTTCGATGGCTTTAGCGGAACGCCCAGAGAGCTTTCCGAGCAGGTACGCAAGGGCAAAATTGCCGCCAAAGACCTGCCCGTACTGGCCCTGACCGACCAGGCCTTAGCCCAGGTGCAGGCCCTGGGGCTTTCCGAGCGAAGTGAGCTACTACCCCTTCTGGCCGAGCTTCTACTCTTCAAGCTAAGAGCTTTTGCCAAACGTCCGCAGGTTGTTTTGGCCGAGGACGAAGAACCGCAGGAGGAAAGCGCCCCGGCTTTCTTAGAGACCCTGTTGGCCCTGGAAGAAGCAATCGCCTTCCTCGAGCAGCGCTCGCGGGAACGGGCTCGTGTCCTGGCAGTGCCCCCCTCTCCCCTACCCAAAGACCGTCGCCTACGGCCCATGCCGCTACAAATGCTGGTCCGGGCGGTAGAGCCCTTCGCCCGGCGAGCCGAACTTCAGCTCGAGCGCGAGACCTTTGGCCTGCGCGAAGCCTGGGAACGCATCAAGGGCTTTTTGTGGGGGGTTCGTCGGGCTTTGTTTGCCGGTTTGCCTTTTCGCACCTGGGGCGAACAAACCGTGGCTTTTGCTTCGCTTCTGGAGGCCAAAAAGCAAGGTGAGGTGGAGCTATTGCAAGAACAAAACTTCGGGGCGCTCGAGGTCGAGCTCAAAAGCAACAAATAGGTCGCGCACCCAGTTACCGCCAGTTTTCAAGTTTAGCAAATAGCCGAAGGCTAAAAGCTTCAAAGACTCAACCCTGCTAATGCAGAGAGTCAGGAATCGGATTCAGATGATCCCTGTACCGTAAAACCTTTTATACCGGATTCAAAAAGACAGTTCAAAAACCAAAAAAAATCATAGGTTGTCTTTCTGAATCGTAGAGCACACCCCTCCCTTGAGTACCGGCGCTAGCCGGGGGCCGATGGCCCTTCACTGTCGGTCGGCGAAGAAAGCGTCTCCCTTCCAAGGGGCGGTATCGCCCTCCGCTACGCGGATAACTTCCAAGGGGCGGTATCGCCCTCCGCTACGCGGATAACTTCGGCCCTGTTGATTCGTTACCGAACGGTAACGAATCAACCGAATCTGGTATTAGAGAACACCTTCAGCTTCAGGCTTTTGGCTTTCCGCTAAAGCTTACTTCGGAATGGGCACATCGGCCTGGAGCTTCATTTTGTCGTCGATGGTTTCGACATGGATGGAAAGGTTTTCTTCATCGGGGAAGTAGCGCTTCAGCACCGCCAACAAGTCCTGCTTGAGCTGCTCCACCATGCCCGGGCTCAGGTGGGCCCGGTCGTAGGCCAGCACCACCTTGAGCCGGTCTTTCAGGGTATCCTTGCTGCTTTTCGCACCAAAAGGCCACCAGCCCATCATCTACCCCCAAACAGGCGGCGCAGCGTGCCCAGAAAGCCCGGTGAATCGTTCAGGGGTGCAAAAGGTACGTCCTCGCCCCGCACCCGCTGGGCTATCTCTAAAAAGGCCTTACCCGCGGCCGTACCGTTCTTGAGCACCAGCGGCTCGCCCTGGTTGGACGAAACCAGGACGCTTTCGTCTTCGGGCACAATCCCGATGGGCTTAACCCCCAGGATTTCCACCACATCTTCTACCGAGAGCATGTCGCCGCGCTGCACCATCTTGGGGCGCAAGCGGTTGATCACCAGGAAGTTCTCGCGGATTTCGCGGGCTTCCAGCATCCCGATGATGCGGTCGGCATCGCGCACGCTCGAGACCTCCGGGTTCACCACGACCAGGGCCCCTTCCGCAGGCGTAGCCGCCGTCTGGAAGCCCTTCTCGATGCCAGCCGGCGAGTCGATGAGCACCCGATCGAAGCCCTCCTCTTCCAGCAAGGCCCGCACAATCTGGCGGAACTTCTCAGGGTCGAGCGATTCCTTGTCCTTGGTCTGCGAGGCCGCTAGCAAGGCCAGCCCCTCGATGCGCTTGTCGCGGATCAGGGCCTGGCGCAGCTTGCAGCGCCCCTCGATTACGTCAATCAGGTCGTAAACGACCCGGCCTTCCAACCCCATCACCACATCCAGGTTGCGCAGCCCCACGTCCACGTCCACTACCACTATCTTCTCGCCCAACCTAGCTAATGCCGCTCCCACATTTGCTGTAGTGGTGGTCTTCCCTACCCCACCTTTTCCCGAGGTCACCACAATTGCACGAGCATTCACGCTAAATCCTCCAGGGTTTCAAGCCAGACAGGCTTGGACTGCTAAAAGCTGGCTCTAGTATACGAGCAAGCTGGGAAGTGTGTCAGGCTTTGGTCAACGGCTTAGAACCGCTTTGGACCAGGGTTCAGGTACGAAATGCCCTATCCAGCCACCTCGAAAAGCTGGATAGTGGGGGCTGAATGCATCTTTGCAAAGCGTTACAATCAAGGTATGCAAGAGTCCAAAAACCAAGAAGCAAAGCAAGGCGAACTCAAGCCCGACTGGAAGGATTTTGTCGCCCTGGTGATGGCTGCTTACTCGATCTTGCTCCCCCCGCTGTTGTTGATCTTCGGCGCCGCCGCACTGGTGCTGTTGCTTTTCTACCTGGTTTTCTAAACCATCCGGCAATGAGCGTTACACCGCCTTGTAAAACCACCCATCACAGAACCTGGTTCCGGGTTCCTGTGGGCTCGAGGCGCGCCATCAGGAAAAGGAGGGCTTATGCAAGCCACAGTGGAATACCTGTTTGAATCGCTGCCCGAGGGATACCAGGAGCGGCTGGGCCGCCCTGGGGAGTATCCCTTCACGCGGGGGGTCTACCCCAGGATGTACACCGAGCGCCCCTGGACCATGCGGCAGTACGCTGGCTTCAGCAGCGCCGAGGAGTCCAACGCCCGCTACCGCTACCTGCTTTCGCAAGGCCAGACCGGGCTCTCGGTGGCCTTTGACCTGCCCACCCAGCTCGGCATGGACCCCGACCACCCCCTGAGCGTAGGGGAGGTGGGTAAAGTAGGGGTTTCGATTGCTTCCATAGAGGACATGCGAACCCTGCTCGACGGCATTCCGCTCGACAAGGTCACCACCAGCATGACCATCAACGCCCCGGCCAACATGCTGCTGGCGCTTTACCTGCTGGTTGCCGAAGAGCAGGGCGTGACCTGGGACAAAGTGGGCGGCACCATCCAGAACGATATCCTGAAGGAATATATTGCTCGCGGCACCTACATCTACCCCCCGGGCCCTTCCATGCGCCTCATTACCGATGTTTTTGCCTTCTGCGGCGAAAAAGTGCCTCGCTGGAATACCATCAGTATCTCGGGGTATCACATCCGCGAGGCGGGGTCCACCGCCGCCCAGGAAATTGCCTTCACCCTGGCCAACGGCATGGCCTATGTGCGTGCGGCCATCGAGGCAGGGCTGGATGTGGATGCTTTTGCACCCCGGCTTTCTTTCTTCTTTGCCTCGCACAACGACATCCTCGAGGAAGCCGCCAAGTTTCGCGCTGCTCGGCGCATGTGGGCCCGCATCATGCGCCACGAGTTCAATGCCAAAGACCCCAAGAGCTGGATGCTGCGCTTTCACACCCAGACCGGCGGCTCCACCCTCACTGCGCAGGAACCCCTCAACAACGTGGTGCGCACCGCCTACCAGGCCCTGGCGGCGGTGTTGGGTGGAACCCAGAGCCTGCACACCAACGCCTACGACGAAGCATTGGGGCTGCCCACCGAGAAAAGCGCTTTGCTGGCCTTGCGCACCCAGCAAATCCTGGCCTACGAGTCCGGCGTGACCCACGCCGTAGACCCGCTGGGGGGCAGCTTCTACGTGGAGCACCTGACCGATCAGCTCGAGGCCCAGGCCCAGGATTATCTGGATCAGATTGCCAAGCTGGGGGGTGCCGTTGCAGCAGTGGAGGCGGGCTTTTTCCAGCAGGAGATCGAAGAGTCGGCCTGGGAGTTTCAGCGCCAGGTCGAGAGCGGCAAGCGGGTGATTGTGGGCATCAACCGGTTCAACAACCCCGAGTCTCCCCTCAACGAACACACCCCGGTGCAAAAGATCGGCGACGAACTGGGTAGCCGTCGCAGAGCCCAGATTCAGGCTTTCCGGGCCAAACGGGATGGGCAGTCGGCAGGTAATGCCCTGGAGGCCCTACGCCAGGCGGCAAGGGGTCGGGATAATCTGATGCCCTACATCCTGGAAGGTTTCCGTCGCCACGCCACCCTGGGCGAAATCTGTGGCGTTCTGCGCGAGGTGTGGGGGGAGTATCAGCCCTCTTACTGAGCAGGAGGGCCGAAGGCGAAGCGCGGTCATCCACCGGTCTTCTTCACTTGCGTTCCAACCCAACCCCGTTAACTAAAGCCCCCCTTTAGCCAGCCCTCACACCCAATCCAAACTCGATTGGGCCTAATGGTATGAAGGTGGTTTGGATTAGATTGTGGAGAATCGCAGGGAGGGTTGCCGCCCTGGCCGTACTGGCGATGGGGGGAAGCCTGTGGATGCGAAGCCATAACAACCCACAACCTGCTAGCACAGACATTCAAAGCCCCTACCGCACGTACACCGCCACCGGTCAGGTGATGAACGTAAAGGCACAGGGAGCCAATGGTTGTGCAGTGCTGGTAAGGCTGCATCAGTGGGTCAGCCTGAGTGATGGCTTTGCCCTGGCCGAGATGCCACAGAAGGGGCAACTCTACACGGTTGGCGCCAGCTCCGAGCAGTGCATGGCCTTAGAGGTAGCCCTGGCCTCGCTCGGCGACGCTGAAGACCTGAGTAGCCCACGCCACATCTACTACGAGGCCGGACAACTGCGTTCCGGTGAGTGGCGCATGACCCGGAATCCCTCAGCCCCGGTGGGCTGTGGGGGCTTGTAGCTGGGCGGTCAAAGTTTCAACTCGTATAGCGCAACATGCAAGGGGTATCCCAAGCGGGTCAGGTGCTTTTCTCCAACACAAGTAAAACCTAGGCGCTCGTAAAAGCTGCGTAGCTTGGGGCGGTTGAAGTCGGTATCGAGGCGCAGGTAGGAAAGCCCAGCGGCCCTGGCCTGTTCCTTCGCCCAGACCACCATCGCTGTAGCTACGCCCTGTCCAGCCACCTCGCGCCGAACCGCTACTTTGTGAAGAAAAGCCGAGGTACCGACGGGAATTTGAGGCCAGAATAGCGGGTCCGAGCGCTGGCAGGTAAACGTCCCGACCGCCCGCAAATTCAAGTAAGCCAGGAAGAGTTCGCCTTGTTGGGCCACCGGGCGGAAGTGTTCAGGGGTTAGCTCGTCGAGGTGCCAGAGCGTCTCACCTCGTGCCATGAGCCATCGGGCGGCCTCCTGCAAAATATCGCAGGCAACCTCAACTTGTTCCAGCGAGGCGGGTCTTATTTCCAAATCTGCGATCTCAACCCTCGACAAGCTCCGTACTCCAGGTTTGAAGAAGTGAGTCTTGAGGTAAACACTGTCCCCTCAGTCTCTTCCCCTCGGATCCAGCACATCTCGCAAGGCATCGCCCAGCAAATTGAAGGCCAGCACGGTCAGCAGGATACCGATAGCAGGGGCAGTAGGCGCCCAGATGGCCTCGGCGATATAGCTGCGGGTCTCGGAGACCATGGCCCCCCATTCCGGGGTGGGGGGCTGGGCTCCAAAGCCGATGAACGAGAGGCCGGCGGCGGTCAGGATGGCCCCACCCACATCGAAGCTGGCCTGCACAAACACAGGCGTTAGGGTATTGGGCAACAGGTGGCGCAGCATCAGGCGACTCTGGGGAGCCCCTAGCGCACGGGCCGCCTCCACAAACTCGCGCTCACGCAGGGCCAGCACGTTGGCCCGCACCAGCCGGGCATAGATGGGCCAGCTCACCAGTGCCACCGCGATGATGGTGTTGTTGAGGTTGGGCCCCAGGGCTGCCGCAATGGCCATTGCCAGAATCAGCGAGGGAAAGGCAAAAAAGATGTCGGTCAGTCGCATCAGCAGGTTGTCCCAGGCGCCACCCAGCGTGCCGGCCAGCAAACCGACCAGAACCCCCAGCAGAACCGCCAATATCACCACACCAAACCCGACGCGAAGGGAAATGCCTGCCCCGTGCGCCACCCTGGCCCATACATCGCGCCCCAGCTGGTCAGTACCGAGCCAGTGTTCTACCGAGGGGGGCTGGAGTCGCTGGGCAATGTTCTGGCTGATGGGGTCGGGGGCAATGAGGGGAGCCAGCAGGGCTACCAGAACCAGCAGCACCAGCAAAAATAGCCCAATCAGACCCCCAGGGTTACGCAGGAAACGCCGGAGTGGCCGAGCAGGACGGTTGGTAGAAACTACAGCAGCCATAATTTCTCGTCTTGGTCAGGCATAGCGGATTCTGGGGTCGAGGAAGGCATAGAGCAAGTCCACCACCAGGTTGATGAGGGCATACACCAGCCCCACCAGCAGCGTAACCCCCATCACCGCTGGAAAGTCCAGGCTGGTTGCGGACTGAGTGACATAGCGCCCAATGCCGGGCCAGCTAAAGATGGTCTCGGTCAGCACCGCGCCAGAAAGCAGACCACCCAGCAAGCCCCCCAGCAAAGTCAGAATGGGCAAGGCAGCATTTTTGAGGGCGTGACGGAATATAACCGCCCGCCCGGCAACCCCTTTGGCCCGTGCGGTACGGATATAGTCTTGCGAGAGAACCTCGAGCATGGTCGCACGGGTCATGCGGGCCAGAATGGCCGCAGAGAACATACCCAGCACAAAAGCCGGCAGCACCAGGTGTCGCAGCGAGTCCAAAAATGCAGGCCAGTCGCGGGCCAGCAAGGCATCTATACCCATGATGCCGGTCACCCTGGGTGGTGGAAAAGTAAACCCATCCAGCCGCCCCTGTACCGGCAGAAGATCAAGCTGTCGGGCCAGCACAAACTGGAGCAACACCGCCAGAAAAAAAACCGGCGTTGCGCCGCCGATTAAGGCCAGGATCCGCACCGTGACATCGGAAGCCTTATTTTGCCGAATAGCAGCCAGAATACCCGCAGGCACCCCTAAAAGCAAGGTGACGAGAAAGGCGGCCACCGAGAGCTCGAGGGTCGCTGGGAAAAACTCTTTCAAGTCCTCGAGTACAGCCCGCCCTGTGCGGAGGGAATTGCCCAGGTCACCCGAAAGTAAGCGGCCCATGTAGATCAGGTACTGCTGCCAGATGGGTTTATCTAAACCGTAGCGTTCACGGAATTCCCGGATTTGTTCCTCACGGGCGTTGTCGCCCAGAGCCGCAATGGCCGGATCAATCGGCACCACATTGGCGATAAAGAAAGTTGTAAATGTGACCCCCCAGGCCACAAAAACCACAAAAAACAAGCGGCGGATAAAGTAAGAAAACATAGTCAGGGCTTAGGGTTCAGAGCCCAAGGCCCTATTGAGCGGCACCCTGAGCCCTGAACCCTGGCTTGTTCAAGGTTGTTTGCTGATGTTCTCGAAGCGCACTTGACCCTGGGCGTTGCGCACATAGCCCTCGACCTTGACCGAGAGACCCAGCGGTACCGAGGGCTGATAGAGCACCGCGTAGGGGCCGTTTTTGAGCACGTAATCGGTCAGGAGGCGATAGAGCGCGACCCGCTTGGCCGGCTCAGTTTCCAAGGCAGCCTGGTTGGTCAGCCGGATGGCGGTGGGATCGTTCCAGACGTTGCGCCAGGCCAGACTGCGGGCGTTAAAGTCGGCCCAGGGGGTGGCGTTGCCGTCGGGGTCGGGGAAGTCAGGGCTCCAGCCGACCAGCACCATCTGGTGGTTCTGGGCGCGGTAGGTACGCAGCACCTCGGCGTTGGCGATGGCCTTTACGTTAGCTTTGAAACCGCCCTTGGCCAGGTCGGACTGAATCTTGGCGGCGATGTCCGCACAGGGGATGCCGCCCCCGCAGATGCCGGTGCTGACCAGAAGCTCGAACTCGAGGCCGTTTGGATACCCCGCCTGGGCCAGCAAGCGCCTGGCCCTGGCCGGGTCAAAGGTATAAGGAGTGCGGGGGTCGTAACCCAGCAGGCCCTTGGGAATCAAGGTCTGGATTTTGGTGCCGTTGCCCTGCACAAGCCCGTTTACCAGCTCGTCCTGGTTGATGCTGTAGCGCACGGCATCCCGTACCAGTTTATTGGCAAAGGGGCTACCTTCCTTTACATTCATGCCCAGATAGTTCAGGCGCAGGCTGTCGGCCCTAAGGGTGCGGAAGCGGGGGTTGTTGGACAGCGCCCGCAAAGCCTCGGGGGTCAGCCCCTCGGCAATATCGATCTCGCCGGACTCGAGGGCCGTGCGCAATACCGCAGGTTCCTTGATCTCGCGCAGAATGACCCGTTGCAGCTTGGGCTTGACGCGGGCGTTGGGGTTGGCTTCCAACAGCACCTGCGACCCCCGGTCCCAACGCACCAGCCGGAAGGGACCCGAGCCTGCCGAGTTGTTAGTGAGCCATTCCTTGCCGTAGTCGTTGCCTTTGGCGTTTTTCTGCACCGTTTCGGAGTCCACGATACCGCCAATGTTGAAGGTCAGAATCGAGAGGAAGGAGCCCGGCGAGGCGGTTTTGGGAATGCTGACCACCACCGTGTAGTTATCCACGGCCTTGGTGGCCCCCGGCTTCAGCTGGGCAATTTCGGTAAAGAGGAAAGAGCCCGGCCCCTTGATGGCCAGGGCCCGTTCGAAGGTATAGACCACGTCCTTGGCCGTCACCTCGTTGCCGCTGGAGAACTTGCTGCCCCGGCGCAGGCGGAAGGTGATTTCCCAGGTGTCCCTGCCCCGATCCACCTTCCAGCTTTCCGCCAGACCTGGTTTCAGGGTCGAGAGGTCGGCCCCCTCGTACTTGACCAGGGTTTCGTACAGGTTGTCGGTAACCAGCCCCCCGGAAAACTCGTAGGAAACCTGCGGATCCATGGTAATCAGGTCCGACCAGTCCCCACCATAAATTAGGGTCTGGGTGCGGTCCTGTGCCAGGGCGCCGCCCAGGCTCAACGCCGCAATAAGCCCAACAGCTTTTATTAGCCTCATGAGACCTCCTTTCGATACGTCGCAACAATACCGATAAACACGCTACCGGTCAAGACTCAGAATAAACTGGGGCCGTACACTTAGGAGGTGCACTGGGCCATTCTCAAAACCTTTACCTGGCTGGGGCTTACTGCCTTTGGAGGCCCTGCCGCCCATTTTGCAATCTTTCAGCGGCTGCTGGTGGGTGAGGGCAAGTGGGTCAGCAAAGAGCAATACCTGAAGATGCTGGCCGCCGTCAACCTGATTCCCGGCCCCAACTCCACCGAGACGGCCATGCTCCTGGGCCATGCCAGAGGTGGACCCTGGGGTCTGTTGCTGGCGGGCCTGGGTTTTATTGTGCCGGCTGCGCTGGTTACCCTCTTGCTGGTAGCGCTTTATCAGGAAGTTGCCTCGCTTCCAGTGATAGAAGGCGCTTTTCTCGGACTCAAGCTTGGCCTGATCGCCCTAGTTGCCCAGGCCCTGTGGGACTTGTTACCGGAACCCCAAAAACAACCCCAGACCTGGCTGCTGACGCTGGCGGGCCTGGCGCTAGCCGCCCTGGGTCTGGTGGAGTGGGCCGTGGTGCTTCTGGTGGGCTTGATATGGATGCTGAGGGGGGTTCCCGCGTTGAGTGTGGAACCTATTAGCCTATTCTGGTTCTTCTTGCTGGTGGGTTCGACCCTGTTTGGCTCGGGGTATGTGCTGATTGGCCTGATGCAGGAGATGGTAACCCGGGGGTGGCTCTCCTCGAGCGAACTTCTGAACGCGCTAGCCCTGGGGCAAATAACCCCCGGCCCCCTGCTCACCACGGCCACGGCTGCAGGCTACCTGGCGGCGGGCATCCCCGGCGCACTTCTTTCAACCCTGGGCATTTTCTTGCCTTCATTTTTGTTTACCTTCCTGGTAGCCGGCATCCTGCACCGCTTTCAAAGGCATCCCCTGGCCGAAGCCTTTCTAACTGGTGCCTCCGGAGCGGCTCTGGGGCTAGTTGGCTGGGCGCTGTGGCTGCTGGGGCGGCAAACCCTGGTGGGGTGGGTAGAGTGGCTGTTTACACTGCTGGCGCTGGGTCTTCTGCTAAGAAAATTTCCCCCTCTACTCCTGTTGGGCTTGTTCGGCCTTGGGGGTGGGCTCTATAGGATTTGGATGGGTTAGAAAAAACCAGTGCCTATATGGAGGGCCTATCCCTTGCAAAAGCCCCCTGATACCGGATTCAAAAAGACAGTTTACAAAACCAAAAACCCCATAGGTTGTCTTTTTGAATCCTAGAGCACACCTCTCCCTTGAGTACCGGCGCTAGCCGGGGGCCGATGGCCCTTCACTGTCGGTTGGCGAAGAAAGCGTCTCCCTTCCAAGGGGCAATATCGCCCTCCGCTACGCGGATAACTTCCAAGGGGCGGTATCGCCCTCCGCTACGCGGATAACTTCGGTCCTGTTGATTCGTTATCGAATGGCAATGAATCAACCGAATCTGGTATGAATACCCAGTCCAGCATTCAGGCAACCCGGCCCGATTCCAGTTTCCCCAACAACCAAAATCCGAGGAAACCAATCCTCGGACTTCTGGGGACTTCTGGCGTTCTGAGCTTGGTGGAGCCGAGGGGATTCGAACCCCCGACCTCTTGAGTGCGATTCAAGCGCGCTCCCAGCTGCGCCACGGCCCCAAGCGTTAGTTAGTGTAGCCGGGAGCGCTTCTGGTGTCTAGCCTTCCTTCACCCTTACCTCAATTCGCCCCCGGTGGTTGCGCACTTCGAGCTTGGCCTTGGCCCGACCCCGGCGGTACTCCGACTTATAACGGCCTTCGGCGGCCTGGTACTTGACCCTTGTCCAGCCCCGGGCCACCAGGTCGCGGTGATGATGGGCATACACCTCGGCTACCCGGCTGCTACGGTAGACCACCAGAATCCCCTGGGGTTCAGGCACCCGCTCGACCACCACAACGCCCGGAACCAGTGCAATCCGTACATCTGTACTTATGACCAGGGTAGGGGGAGGCGGGGCCTCGAGGGTAACGCGAATCTGGGCAAAGGCCACCGAACCTAACACAAGCATGGCAACAAACCACTTCATAGGCCCCACAATAGCCTCTGGATATCCAAGCTCGCATGTGAGGGAAGTTAATGGGCCTTTCACCTTTCAGCCAGAACTCAGCCAGAACTCAGATGGATGGGCTGCTAGAATGAAGCCCGATGAACGATGTCTGGGATATGTTGAGCGAGCCCTTCCCACCAGAGGAAATTGAGTGGCACGTGGAAGCTCTATCCAAAGATAAAAGGCGGGCTCTGGTGGCGCCATATGCGGATGCCCGGGCGGTGCTGGATCGGCTGGATGAGGTGGTCGGTATCCACGGCTGGCAAGACACCTATGAGGTGCTTCACGCTCCAACCGATGCAGCAGGCCATTATGCGGTGAAATGCAGGCTCACCGTGATGGATATTTCCAAAGAAGACGTGGGGGAAGGTGAAAGCTTCAAGGCCGCTTTTGCCGATGCCCTTCTGCGAACCGCGATAAAATTTGGCGTGGGGCGGCACCTGTACCGCCAGAAGCAGTGGGTTGACCACGACCCCGAGACCGGGAAATTCAACCCTCCCCAGGCACACCTGGAGGCCGCTGTGCATGGAAGCCGGGCCACTCAGGTTGCGTCGCCCCCTTTAGCCCGCCCAGAAAACAACCCTACCCCCCCCGAGGCCAAACCCGAACCCCAGGAACTGATTGACCGCTTGATTGAACGCCTGAAGGAGGCGGGTTTGGGCAAGCAAGCCGCCCAGATTGTGATGAAATATGGAGGATATGGCAAACACCCGGATGAAACCCGTAAACTTTACGGCGAGCTACGCGCTTTGCTAAAAGGGCAGGCTTCGTAAGCAAAGGACACCCGTGATCAAGGTTATTGCCATTGGAGACCTGCACGCCGACTTTCCCAAGCTGTGGCGGGCCCTGAAGAACTCGTACGCGGTAGGCGAGGATTGGCTGCCCTCTGACCCCCTCCGGCGCGGCACCTACCGGGTGGTGCTGATGGGCGACCTGGTGCACCCCAAACTGCTGGCCGACTACCGCCGCCTGACCGGCCTCGAGGACTACGACCCCAACAACCCCGACCACCTGCGCATGGCGGCCAGGGCGCAAATCCGCGAGCTAGTGCGCATCAAACGCTTTCAGGAGGCCGCCCCCGAGCACATCACCATTCTGATGGGCAACCACGACTACGCCGCCATCACCGGTGAGATGGTCCTGGGAAATGCCCAGCTCGAGCACAAGGAGTTTCACCCCGAGTTAGGGGGGATCGAGTTTCCCGAGGATTTGAAGAAATGGTTTCAAACCTTCCCGGCCCAGGTCAGTCTGTACGGCGTGAATTTTGCCCATGTGGGGCCGGTGCCGTGGCTACAAACCTACGATGAAATGTTCTACAACGGACGCGAAGCTAAGGAGTGGTGGCTTCACAACGCCGACTACGTCGAGCGCATGGGATACCGCTTCGGCGTGTACGGGCACACCGTGATGAAAAACGGCATCCTGATCAAGGACAAACTGGCCTTGATTGATGCTCTGGATAAGGATCAGTACCTGGAACTGATTCTCGATGAAGATAAGCTCGACTGGGAAATAGTAGAAATCCCACCGGTGGGCGCAACCCTTCAATAAAGGGACTAGAGCAATAAACCTGCCAGCAAGGGAAAAACGTTTGGGTTCTCCCAACGCCCATGAACCTTACCTCACCTAAAGTCGTCCGGGATCTGCTGGAGCGCTACGGCCTGCGGGCGGATAAGCGTTTTGGGCAGAATTTTCTGGTGGAGAAGGGCTACCTGACAAAAATAGTTGAAGCCGCAGGCTTTACTCCTGGCGAAACCGTGTACGAGGTGGGGCCTGGGCTGGGAACTCTAACCCGGGCGCTGGCCGAGGCAGGGGCGAAAGTAGTCGCTATCGAGATGGATCGTCGGCTCGAGGCCGTCTACACCGAGACCCTGGCGAGACTGCCCGTGCAAATCATCTGGGAGGACGCCCTTGCTTTTGACTGGGCCAGTGTCCCCCCCCAAAGCCTTTTTGCGGGCAACCTCCCCTACAACATTGCCACCCCCCTCATCACCCTGTTGTTGCGCTCGGGCCGGTTCCGCCGCATGGTGGTTCTAGTTCAAAAAGAGGTGGCCTTGCGCATGACCGCTCAACCCGGTACGCCCGAATATGGTCTCCTGAGTTTGCGGGTGCAGTACCACGCGCAAGCCCGGCGCATCGTGGACTTACCCCCCGGAGCTTTTTTTCCTCCGCCCAGGGTCACGAGTTCGGTGGTTTGCTTGAACCCCAACACCAAGCCCGACCACCCCGCGCTGTTCCGCCTGATTGAAGCAGCGTTTGCCCAACGGCGTAAAACCTTACTCAATGCCCTCAAGGCCGGAGGCTACGACCCTGAAAAGGCTTTAAGAGCGCTGCAGTTTCTTAATCTTTCCCCCAAGGTTCGGGGTGAGGCCCTGAGCTTGCAGCAATTTGAACAATTGCTCGTTAGAATCAGCTAAGCTATAGCCTTGTTAGCGATTTCTCATATGGGTGGGATAGGCTACTCCACATCGGTTGGCTATACCGCTAGACTATAGTGACAGCAAGCCCTGCAAGCGGGAAACGGAGGCTGGGAGGCCGGAATGCGGTTCTTTGTCGTAGGAGACATATCAGTTGACCTAATTTATTTTCTCGAGCGAATCCCAGAGCCTGGCGAGGAGGTTCCGGCGCAGAGAGCGCTGATGAAACCCGGGGGAGCGGGGGGCACCCTGGCCGCTCACCTGGCCAGTCTGGGCAACAAGGTGTATCTGGCTAGCCGGGTAGGGAACGATCCCTTCCGTAGCGTGGCTTTGTCGGAGCTTGAGAAAGTAAAAGTTGACCTCAAATATCTACAAGTAGATCCCGAGCAAACCACCTCTTCGATCCTGATCTTGCTAATTCCTGGGGGCGAACGCTCCATGATTTCAGCGGGGGGCGCCAGCCGCTACCTCGATGCAGCCGAGTTCAAGGCCAGAATGCTCGACCAGGTTGACGCCGTTGTTTTTTCTGCTTATGCCTTTGTGGGCGGGCCGCAAAAGCAGTACGCCATCAACGCCCTGGACGCAGCCCGCAAACGCGAGCTACCTATTTTTGTCGACCTCGGCACCGGTGCAGTGCGGGCCGCCGGCAAGGAGTTGCTGGACATTCTGCGGGGTGTTCCGTACCTGCTGATGAACCAGGTGGAGTTGCTGGCCCTGACCGGCACCACTTCGATTAGCGATGGGGTTAGTAAACTCAAGGGCTGGGGCCTCGAGACAGTGGTCGTTAAGGTCGGAGCAATGGGCTCCATCGTGATTACTCCCACCCGGCAAGAACTGATAGAGCCTTACCCCCTCGAGGAAGTAGTAGACACCACCGGCTCGGGGGATGCCTTCACCGCCACCTTTGCCCACGCCATCCTGCAAGGCAAAGACCCCTTTGTGGCCGCCCGGCTGGGCAACCTGGCCGGCTCTCTGGCAGCCACCGCTGTTGGAGGGCAAGGCCGCCTGATTACCGAGCAAGACCTTTTACAGGCCAGATAGCAGTCGGGCAAAAAGCAGGGTAAACACAGCCAATCTGCTCTCTCTATAGGCTACAGCCTAGCGGCGAAGTATAGCCGGGTGACCCCCAGCAAAGCCAGTCCCACCGCTCCGCTTTTCTCGGGGTGGAACTGGGTGGCCACCACGTTATTGCGTGCATAAAGCGCAGTGAAGCGGGTTCCACTGTATTCGGTGATGCCCACACTCCCTTCCACCAAAGGGGCAAAATAGGAGTGCACAAAGTAGAAATAGCGGCCCGAAAGGTGCTGAAAGTAGGCGCTATACTCCACCGTATTCCACCCCATCTGCGGCACCCGCGCGGCCTTGAAGCGGGTCAGCCACCCCGGCACCAGGCCCAGCCCCGGCGTTCCTGGCGCTTCCTCCGAGCCTTCAAAGAGGATTTGCATGCCCACGCAAATCCCCAGGAAGGGCTTTCCTGCCGCAATGTGCTGCCGTACCCCTTCCTCAAAACCGGAAGTCTTGAACGAACGCATCACCTGGCCAAAATGCCCTTGCCCCGGCAGCACCAGCAGGTCGTACTGGTCAACCTGGCCGGGGTCAGCCGAGACCGTGACCGCGTAGCCGGTGGCTTGCAGCGCTTTGGCCGCACTGTGCAAATTGCCCGAACCGTAATCAATGAGGAGCGTTTTCATGCGTGTCAGGTGGGTGTAACCCTATAAAACTTCTTTGGTGCTGGGTAAGTCGGCACGGGTAAGGCGGGTGGCCTGGTACAAGGCCCGGGCCAGCGCTTTGAAGGTCGCCTCAATAACGTGGTGGGCTTCTCGGCCTGCCAGCACGCGCACGTGCAGGGTGAGGCCGGCATGATTGCACAGCCCCCGCAGAAACTCGCGCAGGTGGTAGGCATTCAGGCCCCCTGCCGTCCCTTCGATGCCAAGTTCCTCAGGCGCAAAAGCCAGGTGGCTGCGCCCGGACAAATCCAGCACCACCTGCACCAGGGTCTCGTCCATGGGCACGCTGGCCTCGCCGTAGCGCTCGAGCCCCCTGGCATCCCCCACCGCTTGCTTGAAAGCCATGCCCAGCACAATACCTACATCCTCTACCAGATGGTGCACGTCCACGGCTAGATCGCCCTTGGCTTCCACCACCAGCCCAAAACGCCCATGCCGCTGGAAAGCCAGCAGCATGTGATCGAGAAAACCCAGTCCGGTTGAAATGCTTGCCTGAGGAACTCCGTCGAGGCTCAGGCTTAGCTTAATCTGGGTTTCAGCGGTGTTGCGTTCGATGGTTGCGCTACGCATGGGGCACCTCAGCCAGGGAGAAAGCAGCCTCCAGAAAGCGCTGGTTTTCCTGCGGCGTACCTACCGAGACCCGGATACAACCCTCCAGGCCCAGGTAATGGTCTTGCCGGCGCACCAGGATCCCTTGCTCCAGCAGCGCACTGTAAGCGGCGGCGGCATCGGGGGTACGGATAAGCAAGAAGTTGGTCTGGCTCGGGTAGACCTTCCAGGTGGGGTGTGGTTGCAAGGCTTGAAACAGGCGTTCCCGCTCCCTGAGCAAGGTCTGCACAATGCCCTGCACATAGCCGGGCGACTCCAAAACCGTGAGGAGAATCTGGCCGGTGTGGGCGGGCAGGCCAAAGGGGGGCACAAAGTTCTGCACAACGTTGCAAACCTCGGGCGAGGCCATCAGGTAGCCCGCCCGAATGCCCCCAAGACCCCAGGCCTTGGAGAAAGTACGCAGAATGGCCACATGGGGGTTGGCGCTGGCCAGCCAGGCGTAGTCGGTGCCCGAAAACTGGTGGTAAGCCTCATCGATAACCAGCAGCCCGCCGGTTTGCGCGGCTCTATCGGCCAGGCGGCGGATATCGCGTTCAGCGAAGAGCTGCGCGGTGGGGGCGTGGGGGTTGGGCAGAAAGAGTACAGTAGGGGTTTTTTGCAGGGCCTCGAGCAGCGCCTCCGTCGGTAGTGCAAACCCCTCACCCAGCGCGATGGCCTGGTAAGGGGTGGCCGATATTTTGGCAGAAAAAGCATAGTGCGGAAAGGAAGGTGCGGTGTCCAGCACCTGCCCCGCCGCCTGTACCAGGGCCTGAATGAGCAGGTTGGAACCCGGCGAGACCACCAGGCCCTCCATGGGCCATCCCAGATACACCGAGAGTTTTTCGCGTACATCCTCGGCGTGAAGCGCAGGGTAGCGATTAAAGTCCAGGTGCTGCAAACGCTGTAGAACCCTTTGCTTCAGTTCAACAGGTAGGTCGTAGGGGCTCTCGTTCTGGTCAAGCTTGACCGAAGCATCTACCTTTTTGTAGGGGTAGCTGGGCAGCCCTTGGAGATGGGGTTTGAAAGCCTTCACCCCCCGATTGTCTAGAGTCTACAAGCCAGCGTCAAGGGCCGCGTTGTGGGTCGCTCGCCCAGTACCCCCGCCTGAAGTTACACCTCTCGGGTCGGCCCAACCTTTACCCGACCTTCCATCAGTGCAAACGAACGCTGCCGGTAGGCAGCCCAGCTAAGGGAAAGTCAATCCGAAAAATTGGCGTGTGAAGTCGCCAGTGTAACCACCAATCGTCTGCTTTCAACCGTGAACCCAGCACCAATGCGCCCATGCGCCGTTGCGTAGGCTAAGGCCATGCGGATCGGGGTGGTGTGTTATCCGGGTCTGGGCGGGAGCGGAATTGTGGCCTCGGAGCTGGCTGACCGGCTGGCTCGAAGGGGTCACCGGGTTTTCTTGTTTGCTACCGAGCTTCCCATGCGCTTGCCGGAGGACAGCCCGGTGCAGTTTATGCCGGTAGAGGTACCCAATTATCCAGTTTTTCCGGCCCCTCTATACACCCTGGCCCTGGCGGGGGCTTTGGAGCGGGCCGTCCGGGAGGAGCACCTGGAGCTCATCCACACCCACTACGCCATCCCCCACGCCGTAGCGGCCAAGCTGGCCACCGAAGGCCGCATTCCCTTGGTTCACACCCTTCACGGCACGGACGTAACTTTGCTGGGGATCGACCCGGCCTACCAGACCCTCACCAGCAAGGCGCTACAAAAAGCCAGCGCGCTGACCGCAGTTTCGCAGCACCTGGCCCAGCAAGCCCAGCGTACTTTTGGGGTGAACCCACAGGTAATCTACAATGCCGTGGACACCCAGCGCTTTCGACCCAACCCCGGAGCTAAGCGCTTCTATGCCGCCCAGGACGAGTTTCTGCTGGTTCATGCCTCCAACTTTCGCGCCGTTAAGCGGGTAGGAGACATCATCCATGTGTTTGCCAAAATCCGCCAGAAACTCAGGGCTCGGCTGGTGCTGGTGGGCACCGGGCCGGAGCGGGCCGAGGCACTCTCGATCGCCCATAGCCTGGGGGTGGACGACAGCGTGACCTCGCTGGCTACGGCCAAAAACCCCGAAGAAGTGATTGGCGCAGCAGACGTGTTCTTGCTGGCCTCGGAGTATGAGGGCTTTGGGCAGTCGGGCCTCGAGGCCCTGGCCTGTGGGGTTCCGGTGGTGGCAACCCGCGTGGGGGGTATTCCCGAATGGTTGACGCCAGAGGTAGGGCGCCAGGTGGAGTTTGGCGACCTGGAAGCCTTTGCCCAGGCAGTAGTGGAACTTTTGTCTTCACCCCATCTGGCGCAGATGCGCGAAGCCGCTCGACAGTATGCCCAGGCCCATTTCAATCCCGAAACGATTACCGACCAATACGAAAGGGTGTATGCGTCGGCTATGCAGGGCAAAACCCTCGAGCCCAGCGAAACATAGAACCAGACCTGCATGCAGGGAAAATGACTTGACGCCCGAATCGCCTGGGGCTTAGATTGGCGAGAGGTCGTCACGTATAGGAGTATCAATTGCCATAAGACGGCGCTACTGGAACAGAAGGGACGGCCTCTATCCAGAGCAGCCACCCGGAGGTTTGTATGCTGGAAGGATTCAAAAAATTCATCATGCGTGGAAACGTGCTCGATCTGGCGGTAGGTGTGATTATTGGGGGCGCATTTGGGGCGATTGTCAACTCGCTGGTAGCCGATATTATTAACCCCTTGATCGGCATGATTTTTGGCGCACCGGATTTCTCGGCCATCAAGCTCGGAGCGCTGAATATCGGCAAGTTTCTCAACGCTGTGGTGAGCTTTCTGATGGTCGCCTTTGCCCTGTATTTTTTTGTGGTCACACCCATGAACAAGCTGCAGGAAATGTCTAAGAAGAACGAGCCGGAGCCCGCACCGGCAGCCCCGCCCGAAGACATTGTCCTGCTGCGGGAAATTCGTGATGCGTTGAAGAAATAATAATGCCAGATAGGGTAGCGCGGACAACGTCCTCAGCTACCTCCTGGTGGGCGTATTCCCGACTAGGCCCTGGCCGCAGGTTGCACCTTACTCCGGCGGGCCTTTTTGGGTGTGGGGGGAATGGCTTTGCGCTCGAGGGCAGCCAGGCCCCCTACGAGCGTCCAGTCGAGCACCTCGTCCAGCGATTCAGCAAAGTGGAACTTGAGGTTCTGACGTAAATTAGCGGGGATATCCGAGAGGTCGGGCTGGTTCTGCTTGGGTAGGATTACCTCCCGGATTCCGGCCCGCCGTGCGCCCAACACCTTTTCTTTGACCCCTCCAATGGGCAGTACCCGCCCGGTGAGGGTAATCTCTCCGGTCATGGCTACGTCGTTGCGCACAGGAATTTCGGCCAGGGCCGAGACCAGCGCCGAGGTAATGGCAATGCCCGCCGAGGGGCCTTCTTTGGGTACAGCGCCCGCCGGAACGTGGATGTGCACATCCGAGTTGTCGAATTTCTCGAGCGGAATACCAAAGCGGCTGGCGTTTTTCTTGGCGTAGGAAAGGGCCGCCCGAGCCGACTCCTTCATGACCTCACCGAGCTGCCCGGTCAGAATAAGGTTGCCTTTGCCTGGCATCACCGAGACCTCGATAAACATGATGTCGCCACCGACCGGGGTATAGAACATCCCCGTAGCCACCCCCACCTGGGGGGTTCTGGCCTCCGATTCGGGCTGGTAGCGGGCCGGGCCCAGGTATTTTTCCAGGTCGGCATCGGTTATACGCACCCGCTTTTTCCCACTCTCCAGAATGGTGCGGGCTGCTTTGCGCAACAAGGTGCCTATTTCGCGCTCGAGGTTGCGTACCCCCGCCTCGCGGGTGTAGTGGGTGATCAGTCGCATCAAGGCGGCTTCGGTAATCACCACCTGATTCTCCTTGAGGCCATTTTCTGCGAGTTGGCGGGGCAGCAGGTAGCGCTTGGCAATCTCGAGCTTCTCCTGCTCGATGTAGCTGGTGAACTCGATCAACTCCATGCGGTCAAAGAGGGGCCCCGGAATGTTCTGGGGAAAATTGGCCGTGCAGATAAAGAGCACCTCGCTCATGTCGAAGGGCACCCCCAGGTAGTGGTCGGTGAACTCCTTGTTCTGCGCGGGGTCGAGCAGCTCGAGCAGGGCTGCGGCGGGATCGCCCTGGTAAGAAACACCAAGTTTGTCTACCTCGTCCAGCAGGATCACCGGGTTCTTGCTACCGGCCTGGCGCATCCCCTGAATGATGCGGCCCGGCATGGCCCCAATGTAGGTGCGGCGGTGTCCGCGAATGTCGGACTCGTCGCGGGCACCCCCCAGGGAGATGCGGTGGTATTTGCGCCCCAGGCTTTTGGCGATGGACCTGGCAATGGAGGTCTTGCCCACCCCCGGCGGCCCCACAAAGAGCAGAATGGGCCCTTTGGAGACCTCTTCCAGGGGAATCTCTCCATTTTTCTGGCGCTCCAGCTTCAGCTTGCGAACCGCCAGGTATTCCAGCACACGATCCTTGACTTTTTCCAGGCCATAGTGATCTTCTTCCAAAATCCTTTGGGCCTCCTTGAGGTCAATCTGATCTTCGGTGCGGGTATTCCAGGGGAGGTTGGTGATCCAGTCCAGATAGGTGCGAACCACGCTGGCTTCGGCGGAGTCGGGGTGCATCCGGGCAAAGCGCGAAAGTTCGCGCTCCACCTCGGACAGCACATTCTGAGGTAGCTTGAGCGCCGCAATCTTTTCGCGGAACTCCTCAACCTCCACCTCGCCCTCTTCACCGTGCAGCTCCCGCTGGATGGCCTTCATCTGCTCGCGCAGGTAGAACTCGCGCTGATTTTTATCAATTTCTTCTTTGACCTGCTGCTGGATTCGGCGCTGGGTCTCCATCAAATCCAGCTCTGCATCGAGCAAAATGGCAACGCGCTTGAGACGGTCCACCACCGAGGGGGTCGCCAGTATTTGCTGCTTGTCTTCCAGCTTGAACTCGAGGTGAAAGGCAATGTAGTCGGCCAGTTGCGAGGGATCCTCGAGGTTCAACACAAACTGGGCCACCTCTGGCGAGAGGTACTTGCCCTCCCTTAGCAGGTTTTCAAAGCGCTCCTTAACTTCGCGGAATAGCGCCCGCACCTCGGTGTCCTTACCCTCGACCTCAGGCAAACGCACCACGCTGGCTTGCAGATATCCATCTGCCTTGCGGTACTGCTGAACCCGCACCCGGGCAAAAGCCTGTACGAGCATCTGCACCGAGCCGTCGGCGTTTTTGCGCATGCGCAGTACGTTGCAAGCCGTGCCCACCTCATACAGGTCATCGGCACCGGGTTCTTCCACTTCTTTGTCGCGCTGACTCACAATCAGGATAACCCGCTCCTGGGTCAGAGCCGCATCAATTGCGCGAATCGAGATGGGTCGGCCTGCATCAATCGGCATCACCATGCTGGGATAGATCACCGAGCCACGCACCGGACATACCGGGAGGGTATCGGGAAGATGTGTATTGGGCTTATCAGTTTTTTCGCTCATCGGGATTCCCCATCTATATCGCAAGTTTACAACCTGGACTCACCTTCCAACAGGACTTTGTTTGTGGCAAAACACGATGCACACCATGAGTCTTACATTATCAAGTTTAGTGAATCTGGTAGTAGCAATAAGAACCTCCAACACAATGGCGTATGCTGATATGAATGAGATTTACTGGGGTTTGGATACTGCTCTTGCTCTGGGCTCTGGCCCCCCTGCCAACCGGAACCACATGGACACATACCTCCTGGTCAGGTTGGAATGTAGCCCTGGCCCAGCGGAGCGGTGGTGGCGTTGGGGGCCGAGGTGGATTCTCTACACCTAGGCCCGCGCCCTCGATTCCCAGGTTTAACCCCGAGTTACAAGCCAATCTGCGCCACATGGCCCAGGCTGCCGATACCGAGAACGTGCGCGGGCTGGCCGACCTTATGGACAATGCCGCTGTGCTGTTGCTGCGCGAGCAGGCCGGGTGGCGATTTGGCATGTATGAGGTATGGCAAGGCAGCCTCCAGAAAGCCGAGGGGCAGTTCGATGCCTGGATGACCGAGACCCGTTCGGAGTTTTTGGAAACCTACAGGCACTTTGAAGGCAAGGAGGTCGTGCAGGCCGGATACCAGCCCAAAGCCGAGCCCGATGGCCGCTATATCCTGGTGACGCTGTTACTGGCCGTGAGCGGCAGCCTACCCCCCGTTCCCACACCGCTCAGGCGCGAGGGCGCCCGCCAGGCCCTGATGGCCCTGGCCTCCTCGAGCCCCACCAACACCCTGGCTGCTTATGTAGCCTGGACCCCCGAGGCCGAGGGCGAGGCCCTCACCGAGCAGGACTTGCTGCTGGGCTGGCCCAAGCTCGAGCTGCTGTGAACAGAGCAATTTAGGTCTATGGTCTATTTATACCGGATTCAAAAAAGACAGTTTACAAAATCAAAAACACCAGAGGCTGTCTTTTTGAATCCTAGAGCACACCCCTCCCTTGAGTACCGGCGCTAGCCGGGGGCCGATGGCCCTTCACTGTCGGTCGGCGAAGAAAGCGTCTCCCTTCCAAGGGGCGGTATCGCCCTCCGCTACGCGGATAACTTCCAAGGGGCGGTATCGCCCTCCGCTACGCGGATAACTTCGGTCGGGTTAGTTCGTCACCAAAGGGTGACAAACTAACCGAATCTGGTATTACTATGGACTACAGACTATCGTCCTTCACCCAGACAACCCCCTCACCGCAGCGGCCACCTCTTCGTAGGGTGGTTCCTGGGCGGGCACCTCCGCCACCCAGGCCCAAGCAATGCGGCCCAAAGCATCCACCACATAGGCGGCCCGTTGCGAAAAGCCGGGCAGGCCGCGCAGGCTAATCTCGAGGCCAAAAGCCCTGGTGGCTTCCCGGTTGTAATCCGAGAGCAGCGGGAAGGCCAGACCCAGCGACCGGGCATAGGCCCCCAGCGTCCAGGGGGTATCCACGCTCAGGCCGTAGACCTCGGCTCCGAGTTGGTTGTACTCAGCCAGCCCGTCGCGGAAGGTGCACAGCTCCTTTTCGCAAACGCGGGTGTGGGCGGCAGGAAAAAAAAGCAACACCAACGGCCTTCCTTGCGGCAGTTGGGTGAGCGATACGGCTTCGGCAGCCGTGTTGAACACGGTTACATCGGGCAGGCGGTCTCCTACTTGAATTGCCATAACGCATGAAAGATTACCCAAAATTTCCCCTTCTTGTCTCGCGCAACCCTACGCGGCGGCCCCACAAGGCTCGAGGCCTAACCCCCACCCTGGTCTACTTTTTACCTGACCCGGCCATATTAGACTTGGAAGCATGGTAGTTAACCGCCGCAAGACACCCACCGTCTGGGTGGGTAAGGTACCCAAAGGGGGCGACCATCCGGTTGTGGTGCAATCCATGACCAATACCGACACCGCCGACATCGAGGCCACCGTGGGCCAGGTCTGGGCGCTCGCCAGAGCCGGCTCCGAGGTCGTGCGCATGACCGTTAATAACGAAGAAGCCGCGCAGGCCGTGCCGGAAATCAAGCAACGCCTGGCCGACCTGGGGGTAGACGTGCCGCTGGTAGGGGATTTTCACTTCAATGGCCACATCCTGTTGCGCAAATACCCCAAAATGGCGCTGGCCCTGGACAAGTACCGCATTAATCCCGGCACGGTAGGCAAGGGCAAGCAACAAGACCCCAACTTCCGCACCATGTGCGAGGTAGCGGTAGAGTATGGCAAGCCAGTTCGCATTGGGGTGAACTGGGGCTCGCTGGATGCAGGGCTGCTGGACGAGATGATGGACGCCAACGCTGCCCGGGCCGAACCCAAGGATGCCCACCAGGTTACGCTCGAGACTATTGTGGAGTCGGCGGTGCGTAGCTACGACTGGGCCCTCAAGTACGGCCTGACCGAAGACAAGATCATCCTCTCGGCCAAGATTTCCAACGCGCCCGACCTGTGGTGGGTCTACCGCGAGCTGGCCAAACGCACCAATGCCCCCCTGCACCTGGGGTTGACCGAGGCCGGGATGGGCGTGAGCGGTATTGTGACCAGTACGGCCGGCCTGGTGCCCCTGCTGGCCGAGGGCATTGGCGATACCATCCGGGTCTCCATTACCCCGGCCCCCGGCGAACCCCGCACCAAAGAGGTGGAGGTGGCCCTGGAAATTCTGCAGTCCATCGGGGTGCGCCAGTTCACCCCCAGCGTGGCCAGTTGCCCCGGCTGTGGACGCACCACAAGCACTTTTTTTCAGGAGCTGGCCCTGCAAGTTTCTACCCGCCTGAACGCCCAGATGCCGACCTGGAAAACCCAGTACCCCGGGGTTGAAAACCTTAAGGTGGCCGTGATGGGGTGTGTGGTCAACGGCCCCGGGGAGTCCAAGCACGCCGACATCGGAATTTCCCTGCCCGGCACAGGCGAGGCGCCCCGGGCTCCGGTGTACATCGACGGCCAGCTTGCCACCACCCTCAAGGGCGACCACATCGCCGAGGAATTTATGGGCATGGTGGAAGAATATATCCAAAAGCGCTACGGCAAGCAGCCGACGTAGCTATTTCGAGCTCTCTGAGCGAAAGGTTTGGCGTAGCCGCCAAAGCATTACGGCAGTACTCTGAGTACTGTCGGGTCTTGCTACACCGGTTGAGGCCCTTTTTTGTGTATAGCCAGTGTTTCTACAATAAATATCGTGTAGTAGAATTTGTGTATATTCTCCAGCAAGTGTAAATGTTATATATTTGACTTTGAAAAAATAAACACGACTTGTCCTATCCTACTATCCAAGGAGGGACTACCGTGGAGACCACCCTGATTCAAACCAGCGGCACCCCAATAACACAATATTCCGGCTCGAGCCGCCCGACCCGCCCTGCTCGCCTGATTCTGAGCCGTCCGCCTGCCAAGAGCTCGGTCAAGGCCATCTGGGATGGCTTCCGTATGAGCAAGGCCTGGGGCGAGGCGCTCGAGACCTACGACCTGCCCCACGAATAATACCGGATTCAAAAAGACAGTTCACAAAACCAAAAACACCAGAGGCTGTCTTTTTGAATCCTAGAGCACACCCCTCCCTTGAGTACCGGCGCTAGCCGGGGGCCGATGGCCCTTCACTGTCGGTCGGCGAAGAAAGCGTCTCCCTTCCAAGGGGCGGTATCGCCCTCCGCTACGCGG